>QMMC01000015.1 GCA_003647065.1 Deltaproteobacteria bacterium
CACGGTGCCCGCGCACGGTGTCTCCACGTATCGCTGACGAACCTGGAAGAGCTGGCCGAAATCGGCCGTCGCGACGCCCCCGTCGGACAGCTCGGCGATGTGAACGCGGATTCGTTCACAGATTTGCTCTGTGGCCCGAGGCTGGAGCATCCAGCTTGCGGCGTCTTCACCCATCAGTGTGGTGAGGTCTCCGCGCTCCGGGTCGATCCCATCTATGACCGCCTCGACGACGTTTGAGGCCGCTTCGCGAGTTCGGCGCATCCTCTCGGTGTGCGACTGGATTTCTCGCTGCTCGCTATTGGAGAGCTCGCCGTGGGCGATGAGGCGGGCTACCCGCCCATCGATCTCGACCACCGCTGAGCTCATCGCTCGGATGAAGACACGCAGCATTACTTCGCGCCGATCCACGTCGTCTTCTTCGGACTGTCGGTTCTGCTCGATCAATGTGGGCTCTCGGTTTTCCAGGTGTGCTCGCCAGTCGCGCAAGAGTTCGTCGAGATCGCGAGCCACCTCCGCGGCGTCCTCCTCGTCACGGGTTGCGAAGCTCATCGTCCAGCTCACTTCCGGCTCTACTCGAACCGCATAGGGCACGGTTGCTTGGACAGCTACCCCGCGGATATTCGCGCGAATTCGAGTCCGGGCGTCGTCGGCTTCATCGGGCAGGCAATCGGCCATGCCACTCGGAAGATTGCGGCAGAGGATCTCAAACGGTAAACGTTCCGGCCGAATCTCGATCTTGGTCTCACGGGCGCCCGCCTCGAGTTGTTCGCCGAGGAGGCGCGCGTACTCCATGTTTGTCGTCTCACTCCGTTCGCCGGCGCGATTCCAATCTCGGGCGTACGCACTAACCGCCGGCCAGGTTCCGAAGGCCCACCAGTCTCCACGTCGCACCAGCGCACCTTCGGTGTGTGAGCATTCGGTCGAGCCCACTTCCTTTGGATGGCAGCGTCCGTCCAATCCGCTGAAGTTGTGGGAAAGGGGAAAGGGTGGGTCATTCAGACCATCAAGCTCCATCAACCCGACATGCCGTCGCTGGTCACCATCGTCAAAGTTCACTATCAAGACATGAAAGCCAGTCATCGCAGTTGAGAGGCGTCGACCGCACTGGAGCCCCTCGCGGACTTTCTCGGTCCGCAGAATCTGGAAGAACCCCGCCTCCGCAAGTGCTTGCGCCTGCTGCCCCTCTGCCGCCGTGAGGCGTTCGCTAACGTGTGTTCCCCCGCAAAAAATTGCGAGTTGGGATGCCCTCCCGCCGGCGAAAGAGCCCGAGTCTTCGCCATCATCGCGTAGCCGGACGACCATTATCGAGCTGACCTGTGAGGGCAGCCCCTCCTCGAGAATGACCTCAGCGATCGGAGCCTCTGGGAAGAGCAGCGAAGGCAAGATGGTCGCAGCGGCGAAAACGATGGCGCCCCCTCCGAGACCGAGAACGAGTCCGACTACGACCTTGATGAGACGTCGGCGGGGGCCAGGCGCGGGCTTTCCTTCGGTGGGACCCGGGCTGATCGATCCGCTGATGGCTGGCTGCGCGGCGGCCCCGGAGAGGAGGGCTGCGACCGCGGGCAGGTCTTCCGCTGCGATCCAGTCGACGGTCCCGTCGATGAGTATCTTGGTCCTGGGAGTCACGACGTCTCGCCGGATGTATTCGGCCACCTGCTCCATCGTGTAGGGACCTTCCGCGTTCCCCGCTCTGTCGATCCAGAATTTCTGCATCGGTCCTCCGTTCAATGACACTGGTGCTGGACGCACGAGGCTGTGCATGCCGAGTCGTTGCTACACGATTGCGCGCATTGTCTACGGCAGTCCGCACGCCGCCGCCGCGTCGCAGCCTCGGCTTCACGTGCACGCTGCCGAGCGGCGGCATCGGCTTCACGGGTCCGTCGCTGCCGCTCCAGTTGCTCTTGCTCGGCGCGCCACTGTTGCTCCGCGGCGGCGGCGCGCCGTTCGGCTTCCTGTCGAAGGCGGAGGTCTTCGGCTTGCTGCGCGGCCTCTCGTTCCCGACGCTGGGCTTCCAGGCGTGCGGCGCGTTGAGCGAGACGTGAGTTGGCGCTCTCTAGTATGGACCGCGCCCTGGGAGCGTGTGCTCCGTCTGGAAAGAGCTGCATGTACGTTTCGAGCCCCTCGCAATCCGAGGGCTCCTCCGCCGCGGCGCAGCGCGTTGATTCTGCCGCTGCCCAGACCCGTTCGTCGAGGTGTGACCGGAGGGGCGCGAGTTCGAGCGTCCCGGAACCCGAGTGGCCGTCGACTAGGATCGGGAGGAACGGCCTGTGGTGCCGTAGAGCCAGCGCGGCGGGTACGACCATTGCCGCGTCGACCGCGAGCTCACCATCGGAGTCCAGCGTTCCGAGCACCACCGGGCCGCTGGCCCCCGCCGGCGCCAGGCTCACTGTGGCCCCAGCAAGTGGACGGCGCGGGCGGCACGGTGCCGGCGAACCCTGCGGTCCGAGGTCGATTGTTTCGAGGGACATCTCCTCGTCGCGCGGCAGAAGCCCGATGAAGTGAGCCGCCGAGCCTCCGACCATTGCGATGCTGGCCAGGAGCAGAATGACGCCGCCGGCCACTGCGCTTTCCGCCGTGAGGCTCGACTCGTCGCCGGGCGCCACGCTGTCTTTGGAGGGGAAGTCGAAGACGTTTGCCACGAAGAGCCCGCCCAGCACTCCGGCTACGACGCCGCCGACACCCATCAGTGCCATCTGCACGGGGATCTTGCTCTCCCGTGCATACGAGTAGGTGATCTCCACGTGTTGCTGTCGAGACACCTGACAGACTTCCTCTGCGCGGACGCTGAGCTCTGAACCCATTTGGGAGACCTCGATCGCGGGTTCCGCGGTTTCCAGGGTTTGGTCGTCTTCACGCAGCACCCGCTGCGATTGCTCGACCAGGCGACCGCGCTGGTATGAGCAGCCCCCGGCGAGGGCCATGACGACGGCCAGGGACACGAGTCGCGTGCCGAACAGACATCTGTGACGCCCCGGCGGGTCTTGTTCTTTCACCGACGCCCCCATCGCAGCGGTTGCCATTTTCGGGTTTTCGCCAAGACCCACGGCTATCTCCATGCATGGGTGGTTCTGCGCATGCGCGGCGGAGAAGCACCCTCGACTAAACCGGGCATATGGTACCCGGTTTAGGTTCGGTGTCACCAGGTATCAGGGGGTTGTGCCTCGCCTCGGCGCCGAGCCCATACTGGTCAACGTCGCCGCGAACCTTCGCCGTGTGCGGCACCGGCGCGGCCTCACGCAAGAGCAGCTTGCGGAGCAAGCCGGCGTGGACGAGCGCTACCTGCGCCGCCTAGAGGCCGCGACCGTGAACCTCACCGTCGTTCAGCTAGGCCGGCTCGCCAAAGTCCTCGACGTCCCGCCTGGTTTGCTCTTGCGGAAGGCGCAGATGCCCAAGCGAAAGCCCGGGCGCCCCAAGAAACGCGGGCCTCGCTCGGATTCGTGAGGGCGAGATACTCAGGCGGGTGGGGTCCCGACAGCCAGTGCTGAGCAAGTGTCGGAATCCGGGTACGGACCGCTCCCCTTTGCGATTTCCTGGTCCCCGCTGGTCAGTCCCCGAGTAGCTGAATCGCCAGGTCGAGGAAGTCCGTTTCGGTGATGATGCCGACGAGCTTGTTGTCGGCCTCCACGACCGGCAGACACCCGCGCTTGTGGTCTCGCATGCGGCGTGCGGCTTCGGCGATGGTCGTATCTGGCGACACCGTATCGACGTCGCGCTGCATGAGTTGGGCTACGAAGATGTTCTGTTCGAGCTTCGCCTCGAAGGCGGTTCGGGTGGCGCTCGGGTTCAGCGAACTCATCGAGGCCTTCAGCAGGTCGCGCTGGGTCACCAGGCCGATGAGCTTCTCTCCGTCGACGACCGGGAGATGCCGGAAACCGAATCGCTCGAGGCCGTCTGCCAGAAGCTCGAGGTTTTCTTCTTCGCGAAGCGTCACGAGCTCGCGGCTCATGATGTCACTGACGAGCCTGGGGGTTTCTGCCATGGTCTTGCTCTCCATCAGTCTGCGACGGGTACCGTGAGGACCGGCACCTTTGCCGTGCGCACGACGCGCTCGGCGACGCTCCCGAGCAACAAGTGCTTGAGCCCGGTGCGTCCGTGGGTGCCCATCACGATCATGTCGGCGCCTTCTTTGGCAGCGATGCGAGTCACCTCGCTGAAGGGAGTGCCTTCGGTGAGGCGCCCGGTGAGGGTGACGTCGTGCCCCGAATAACGCCGGAGGAGGTCGTCGAGTTGCTTCTGGAGCTCCGTCGTGAGGCTCGCGACGAACTCGGGTTGGGCCAGGATCGCGCCGTCCGGGAGCGCGTAGGTTGGCAGTTGGTAGACGTGGACTACGTCTATGGTCGCCCCCACCTTGGACGCGAGATCGATCGCGTAGCGGAGCGCGTGCTCCGAGGTCTCCGAGAAATCGACCGGACTGAGGATTTTCTTGATCTCTCCCATCGTGCTCTCCTGGCTTTGCGCGCAAATCTTATGTCGCGGCGGGGCGATGGTGACAAAAATGCGCCTCTTTCGCGAGACACCAAGTCAATCCCATCGATCTTCAGTAGTAAGCACGTCTCAGGCCAGGGTCCACGATGCTCCACGAAGCTGGCACGGGGGTAGCAGGGCAGGGTAAGGAGTCTCGGACCCAGGGAGACCATGAAATGGAAGAACCTCTGATTCTCTGTGCGACGGATCTCAGCGATGAGGGCGACCGGGCCATCGATTTGGCCATCGCCGCCACCCGTTCCCTCGGCGGTCGCCTGGCCCTGGTGCACGCCGTCGGGCCGGAGGCTCACGCGGACGACGCGCCAGCGGCGATCTCTGCCGCGGCCGACACCCTCGAGGATCGCCTGAGCGCTCGGAGAGAACGCGCAGAACGGGGTCTCGAAGCTGCCCGGGCCCGAGTCGAGGGCTCAGGCGTCGCGGTCACGGCGCGGTTCTTCGAGGGCACGACCCCCGCCGATGCCATCCTGAAAGCTGCCGAGGAGCTCGAGCCCGCGCTCCTGGTCCTCGGCCGCCGTCACCGAGACACGGGCTTCGTGGGCAAGACGGTCGATCAGATCAGTCGCAAGGGGCCCTGCCCGATGTTCGTCGCCCCCCCCGATGGTGAGGCTCCCCAGTCTCTCGCCGGAGCCCACTGGGTCGTCGGCGCCGATTTCTCGGACCATGCTCTCGGCGCCATTCGAGCGGCCCGGGCCCTCATCGCGAAGCTCGGCGGCGAGGTCACCGTCGTCGCCGTGGTTTCACCGAGCGGGGCCGAAGACGTCCCCTACGAAGAACAGACTCCTCAGACGGCGCTCCGGGAGCAGTCCATCCTCGAGCAAGAGGCCGAGCTCTCGGCCCTCGCGGAAAGAGAGGTTCCGGGCGCGGCGGCCCTCACCGTGCGCTCCATCGACCGGCCGTCGGTCACCCTCGACCGGGTGGCGTCGGAGCAGGGGGCCGACGCGATCATCGTGGGCACCCACGGCCGGAAGGGGGTGGTTCGTTTCATTCTCGGGAGCACTGCCGAGCGGCTCTTGCGAATATCGCGGCGTCCGGTCCTGGTCGTGCGGGACTGCCCCATGGTCGGCTCTCCGTTCTACGCGGCGCCGGAGACCGAGGGGCCGGGGGACGCGGGCACGGATGACTGACTCGATCCCGAGCGACGCTCCGAATACGGTGCTCTCGGAGGTCATGGCGTACATCGGCTTCGGGGACCGAGATGCGGTGCTCTTGAAGGCGGCGGGACCGATCCTCCGACCCCATTTTGCGGGGCTCGTCGAGGCGTTCTACGACGCCGTCGAACACAACCCCGGCGCTTCCCGAGCCATCAGCGGGCCCGCCCAGAGGAAGCGCCTCGAGGTCAGCCTCCTCAACTGGCTCGAAGGTCTCTTTGGCGGGGTCTACGACGATCTCTACCTCGCCCAGCGATCCCGCATCGGCGAGGTGCACGTACGCATCGGCCTCGAGCAACGCTACATGTTTGCGGCCATGGGGCTCGTCCGGGAGCACTTGATCACGGCCCTCATCGCGTCGTCGATGGTTGGTGACCAGGAGCGCCAGACTCGCCGAGCGATCAACCGCATTTGCGATATCGAGCTCGCCATCATGCTCGAGTCCTATCGCGATGCTTACACCGACGGCCTCCGGTCCGAGCGCCAGGCGCTGGCCGAAGACCTCGAGGTCGCCCAGTCCGAGCGCGAGGTACTCATGGTGAAAGCCGCGCGGCACGAAGCGCTGGCGACCATCGGCACCCTGACCGCGGGCCTCGCCCACGAGGTCCGCAATCCCCTGAACGCCGCGAAGCTCCAGCTCGAGCTCATCGGGCGCGCGTCGAAGAAGCTTCAGGACAAGGGGCGGTCGGATCGAATCGGTGAACGGGTCAAGATCGTCAACAGCGAGCTGGTCCGGCTCAAAGAGATGCTCGACGACTTCTTGGCCCTCGCCCGGCAGCGGCGGATGGACCGAGAGGTCGTTCCCGTTCTTCCGCTCTTCGCCGAGGTCCTCGAGCTCGAAGCGCCGGTTGCGGCGGTCGACGGCATTCGCCTCGAGATGGCCTGGGAGGGCAGGGGCTCCGAACTCTCCATCAATGCCGACCGGCCGAAGATCAAGCAGGTCCTGATGAACCTCGTGGCCAATGCCGTCGACGCCATGCGCGGCTTCGAGGGGGGCAGCGTTCATCTCGGCGCCGTCGACGAGGGCGATTGGGTCGCGCTCGAAGTCTGGGACACCGGTCCGGGCATCGAGGAGGCGGTCGTGGGGAAGCTCTTCGAGCCCTTCGTCACTACCAAAGAGGCCGGAACGGGCCTCGGTCTGTCGATCGTCAAGCGGATCGTCGAGGCCCACGGGGGGGAGATCACCGTCGGTGACCGCGATCCTCACGGCACCGTGATGCGCTTCACGCTCCCCAAAGGCTGACGGCTACGGGGTTCGGAGCGCGCCGTCGGCGGCTTGCTCGGCGGTGACGCCCCACTCCTTGAGCCGGTACTGGATCTTGCGTCGGCTGATGCCGAGCATCTCAGCTGCTTCCCGGGTCGAGCCGCGGGTCGCTTCGAGGGTTTCGGCGATGGCGATTCTCTCGAGGGAAGCGAGCTTCATGCCCGGCACGAAGAACGACTGGTTCCCCGTGGACTGGCGCGCGGCGTCGAGGGCCGGGAAGTCTTCGATTTCGAGGCGCTCCCCTTCGCTCATGACCACCGCTCGTTCGATGGCGTTTTCGAGCTCCCGGACGTTGCCCGGCCAGGATTGGGCGACGATGGCTCTGAGGGCCTCGTCGCTGAACCCCGAGAGAGCGCGGTCGTTGTCCTCGGCGTAGTGCTCGAGGAAGTGGTGGGCGAGGACCGAGATGTCACTCCGGCGCTCGCGCAGCGGGGGGATGTCGATCTGAACTACGTTCAGGCGGTAGTAGAGGTCTTCCCGAAAACCACCCTCTCCGACGAGGGCTTTGAGGTCTCGGTTCGTCGCCGCGACGACGCGCACGTCGACCTCGATGGTGTCGTTTCCGCCGACGCGCTCGAACTCCTTTTCCTGTAGGAAGCGCAGCAGCTTGACCTGCACCGACGGTGAGATTTCGCTGACCTCGTCGAGGAAGAGCGTGCCCCCGTGGGCCTGGCTGAAGCGCCCATCGCGGCGGCCGGTAGCACCGGTGAAGGCGCCGCGTTCGTGGCCGAAGAGCTCTGACTCGAGGAGGGTCTCGGCGAGGGCCGCACAATTGAGGCGGACGAAGGGCCCATCGCGGCGGCCCGAGTTGTGGTGGATCGCGGCGGCGATGAGTTCTTTGCCGGTGCCCGATTCACCTTGGACGAGAACGGTCGCGCGACTTTTGGCGACCTGGGCCACCATCTTCATCACGCGCTGCATGGAGGGGTGGCCGCCGATGATTCGCCCGTAGGAAAAGCGCTCCTGAAGGGCCTCGCGCAGTTGGGCGGCCTCGCGTTTGAGGTTTGCGGTCTCGAGGCCGCGGGCCACGAGGGCGCTCAGGGCGTCGAGGTCGAGGGGCTTTTGCAGGTAGTTGTCGGCGCCCTTCTTGATGGCCTCGACCGCCGTATCGATGGTGCCGAAAGCGGTCATTACGAGAAAGACGGTGCCCGGCGCTACGGGTTTTCCCTGTTCGAGGAGGCCGATGCCGTCGAGGATCGGCATCTTGAGATCCGTCACCACGACGTGCGGGTCGAACTCCTCCAGCATGTCGAGGGCCTTCTTGCCATCCGAAGCGGATTCGGTCTCATAGCCTTCGTCTGAGAGAAGCTCGGCGAGCGCTTCTCGGGCGTTTGCCTCGTCGTCTACGACGAGAACGCGGCCGCAGGGTGCGCTCATGGCGCCTCCGGGATTCCTGAAGACATCGGTTTTAGCCGCCGAACCCCACATCGATTGGGTCGTCCTTGAGTAGTTGGGGGTTGAGGAGATCACGATCCTCTCTCGACATATCGTCACGGACGTCCCCGATGAACGTGACAATCCTCTCGGCGAGGGGGGGGCCTTCCACATTATCGAGCTCGGCGAGCTCCGTGGTGAGCTGTTCCCGCTGCTCGGCATGATGGGAAAGCAGCTGTTCTTCGCGTTCCTTCCCGAAGCCTACGGTCTGGCGGAGGGCAGGGCCCAGGATCTGGTCTTCGACGTCGATGTGTGCCCTGAGGCGCTCGTAGAGGTCGCGGGTCTCGATGCGCAGCGCGGTGAGCGCGTCCTTTTCGCCCGCGATCACCTGCCGGGCCAGCTCCTCGATCTGGTCGATGATGCTCCGGAGGACGACGTGCTCTTCGCTGATGCGCCGACGGACAGCGGACGGGCGGAGCGCGCTCGTATCCTGGCCGTCTCGCGTGAGGTGGTCCCAGAGCATGCCGAGGCAGTCGGTGGTGGTCACGATCCCGACCACGTTGCCTTCGTCCACGACCACGACGCTGCCGTATTTGTGCGTGGCCATCTCCTTGACCACGGTCGCGATTTCGGTGTCCGAGTTCACAGAGTACGGTGCCGGGCTCATCGCCTCTTCGACGGTAATGGCCTCGAGGCCCACGGACGGCAGGGAACCGACGAGGGCAATGTCTCGCTCCGAGATGAGCCCTTCGAGTTGGCCACCGCGGAGGGCCGGCAGGTGGCGGATGTGGTGGGCGCGCATGCGCCGCGCGGCCTCGGCGAGGGGCTGCTCGACACCGATGGAGTACGGCGATGGCGTCATCAGATGTCGAATCTTGGCCATGAATACCTCAAGCGACGCAGGAGAGCAGCGCGCTCCGAAGCTTCATTTGGGCACGCTTTTCGATTTGTCGAACCCGCTCTCGGCTCAGGCCGAGGGATTCGCCCAATATGGCCAGAGTTTCGGTGTCTTCGCAGAGGTAACGGCGACGCACGATTTCGCGCTCGCGCTCCGACAGAGCTTCGAGGGCAGTCTTGACCTGAGCGCGCTGGTAGTCGCGGAGCTCGAGGGCCGCGGTGAGCTGCTCGGGGGTGGGCGCTTTGTCCGGGAGCTCGCGGATCGTGCCGTCGTCGAGGGGCCCGACGACACTGTCGCGGCAGCCGAGGGCCGCTTCGACCAGGGCCACGTCCTCTTCGGGGACCCCGAGGGCTTCGGCGACCTCCGTCCGCGCTGCGCACCGGCCCTCGCGCTGGGCGATGAGCCGCTGGGTCTTGCGCAGGCCCGAGATTACCCTCCGGGCGTTGCGCGTGGACGGCGTGCCGACGATCCGCCGGTTGGCAAAGGCGAAGCGGCGCACGTGGGAGCGGACCCACCAGGCGGCGTAGGTGCCGAAGCGGGTGCCTCGGTCGCTCGAAAAGCGCCGCGCCGCCTCGAGGAGGCCGAGGTTGCCCTCGCTGATGAGATCTTCCATCGACGTGCCCTGGCACGCGTAGCGCTTCGCCACCGAGAGCACGAGCCTCAGGTGGGCATCGAGGAGGTGCTGAAGCGCGACATTTGACCCGGCCCGAAACTGCTCAATTAGCTCGCGCTCCTCGTCGGCCCGTAGAAGGGGGGTCTCACGAGCGATTTGCCGGTAGCGCGCGAGGCGGTCGTGTGTATGTCGCTTCATGACCGCCCATAAAGCACGGACCGGGCCAGCCCATTTCCCCAACGCTCCCGGGCCCCGCGCTAAAATCATGCGTAGATTTTGCGCCGCGGGGCTGTCTCAGCGCAAGCGTGGCGCCCGACTCAATGTCGAATTCGGGTTCCGGGTTCGGGGATCGACACGCTCGGGAACCGCCGCTCGTCGAGGAGCGCGGCCAGCGTTTCCATCGCCTTGATCTCGCCGTGGACTAGGGCGACGTGGCGCAGGGGTCCCCGGTCGCGGACCGCCTCCGCGAAGCGCAAGAGGGCGGCCTGGCCGGCGTGGGCGCTGAAGCCGTTGAGCACGCGGACCTCGGCCCGGCGTTCTTGCTCGACGCCGAAGACCCGGACCCGGCTGCGTCCTTCGACCAGCCGGCGCCCGAGGGTGTGGGGCGCCTGCCAGCCGACGATCACCACGGAGTTGTCTTTGTGGCCGAGGGTCGCCTTGAGGTGGTGGACGACCCGCCCAAACTCGCACATCCCGCTCGCGGAGATGATGATCGCGGGATCCGGTGATCTGTCGATCGCCTTGCTGTCTTCGACGCTCTCGACGTAGCGCAGTCCTTCGAAGTCGAAGGGGGACTGGTCCCCGGAGATCGCGAGGCGCGCTTCCTCGTCGTAGCACTCGGGGTGCTTCCGGAAGACTTCGGTGATCTTCACCGTGAGGGGGGAGTCGACATAGACGGGGATCTTCGGGAGACGTCCTTGGTCGTGGAGCCGCTTCAAAGAGAAGACGATCTCCTGGGCGCGCTCGAGGGCGAAGGAGGGGATCACGACCTTGCCGCCCCTATCGAAGGTGCGCTGGATGATGTCCAGGAGTGCGTCTTCGGTGCTCTCGATCGGGTCGTGCTCTCGGTCCCCGTAGGTGCTCTCGGTGATCAGGAAGCTGGTGTTGTCGGGGATCTCCGGGTCCTCGAGGATGGGCATCGCGTACCGACCGAGGTCACCGGTGAAGACGACGCGCTTGGTCTGGCCCACGTCGTCGACGTCGAGGGCGACGATGGCGCTGCCCAAGACGTGCCCCGCATCCAAGAACGTGACCTCGACCCCTTCGGCAACGGTCACCTTATGGCGGTAGGGAACGGCCCGGAAGAGGGTGAGCACGCCCTTCACGTCGTCGGCATCGTAGAGAGCCTCGACGGGGTCCTGTTCTGTCCCGTCGCGTTTGTTCTGCTTATTGATGTAGCGAGCGTCGCTCTCCTGGATCATCGCCGCGTCGGCGAGCATCACGGTGCAGAGGTCGACCGTCGCCGGCGTCGCGTAGATGGGCCCCCGATACCCTTTCTTGTAGAGCAGCGGCAGGGCGCCGGAGTGGTCGATGTGGGCGTGGCTGAGGCACACCGCGTCGAGCTCCCTGATGTTTATCGGGAGGTTGCGGTTCCTGGCCAGGGCTTCCTGACGCCGCCCCTGGTAGAGGCCGCAGTCCAGCAGCACTTTGGCCCGGGGCGCGTGGATAAGGTGCATCGAACCGGTGACGGTCCGCGCAGCTCCTTGAAACTCGATTTCCAGAGCGGTCTCCTCTAGTCGTCCAGGGGCTGGGCGCGGACGGTCAGGACGGCGCATGGGGCGTGGCGCACGACACGCTCGGCGACGCTCCCGATCAACATGTGGGCGAGGCCCGTGCGACCGTGGGTCGCGATGACGATGAGGTCGGCCCCGATGTCTTTGGCGGCCTCGCAGATGGCGTTGGGGGCGGACGCCGCCTGGGCGATGATTTGGTTCACTTCGCTCACGTCGGCGTAGTGCTCAGCGGCGATCTCGTCGAGGTTCTTGCGGACGACCCCTTCGAGCTCGGCGACGATCTTTTCGCGGAACCCTGCAGGGTTCGGGATGGCCCCCGGAGGCACCAGGGGGTCCGGGTCGATCGCGTGAAAGAGCGTGACCTTCGCCCCGGCGGCGGCGGCGAGGTCGGCCCCCGCGCGAACCGCGTCCGCTGCCCCGTCCGAGAAGTCGGTCGCCACGAGAATGTGTTTCGCAAGTGCCATCGGCTCTCCTGATCCTCTGCATAACACGGAGGGCCCGCAACCTCGTAATGTCAGATGGCCTCGGCCATACTCGGGTCCGATGGCTCACCCGAACGCGACCCTGATCGATGGCTTCTACCGTTCCTTCGCGGAGCGCGATGCGGACGCGATGGCGGCCTGCTACGCGCCGTCCGTACGTTTCTCAGACCCGGTGTTTCCGGGCCTCGAGGGCAAGAAGGCCGGCGACATGTGGCGCATGCTCTGCAAGGGGGCGACCGATCTGCGCGTCGAGCACCGTGACGTCGTCGCCGACGATGAGACCGGGACGGCGCACTGGGAGGCCTGGTACTCGTTCAGCGCGACCGGTCGCCCGGTGCACAACGTCATCGAGGCACGTTTTCGCTTCGCCGACGGCCTCATCGTCGAGCACGAGGATACCTTCAGCTTCGGCCGATGGTCGCGGCAGGCGATTGGAGCGCCGGCCTTGCTGCTCGGTTGGACCGGGCTGATTCAGAAGAAGGTCCGGGCGACCGCGGGCAAGCAACTCGACCGGTTTTCCTCGCGGTGAGTGTACGAGGTCTGTCGATATTGGCTATCCTGGAACCATGGCTCGCATGACCTTCCTCGTATTCGTCGCCGCGGCGGCTCTGGCGCTGTCTGGTTGTACCAGCGAGGAGTGCGTCGACTGCGGCAGCTGTGAGGGCCGCGAGTTGACCGAAGACCTGGTCGACGCTCGGCCCGGCTACACGGTCGACGGCGAGCCCGTCGTCACCCTGCGCTACGACCTCGCCGGGTCCTGCGCCGGCAGCGGCGCGCGCACGTTCGCCGTGTGGAGGCCGCCGTCCATCGACGTGCTCACGACCGGCGTCGAGATCGACCCCGACATGGCACCGGAGAGCGAACCCGGCTCGTCGGTCTATCTCTACCGCACCCACATGCTCTCGATCGATGTGCGCCGTGAGACCGGGACCTCCGTCGTGCTCGCCTTCCTCGACGGCACCGGCATGCCCCCGGGATTGCGCTGCGAGCCGGTGGACGGGGTCCTCAGGTGTGAAGAGATCTGAAGTCCGCGCCCCCGTGGTGCCGTCCCGACACCCGCCACCGGGCCAAGAGGCGTGTGATTTGGGCCTCTGATTTGTTCCCTCGCCGAAATACCGGTCATACTGAGGGCCATGCGCTTTCTTTCTATCCTCACGATTCCCGCGATCCTGACCGCCGGGCTCCTCCTCTCAGCCTGTGAGAGCAGCGACGTCCCCGACACCGGCCGGACGGACTCCAGCGTGATGTGCGGTGCGGGCATGCACGACTGCGCCGGGACGTGTGTCCCGGACCAGGTCAACGACCCGGCCCGCGGCTGCAGCCTCGGCTGCGGCGACGCCTGCCCCGCGCCGAGCCCCACTGAGTCCGGCAGCGCGATTTGCACCTCGAGTGGTCGCTGCGACGTGATGTGCATCGCGCCCTTCCGCAAGGTGGGCAGCCGGTGTGAGTGCGTTCCCCAGACCTGCACGCAGGCCGGCGCCCAGTGCGGCAACGCGGTTGATGACGGATGCGGCGGTCGCCTCGACTGCGGCACCTGCGGCGATGGGCGCATGTGCACCGAGACCAACCAGTGCTCTTGCACCGTGGACGCGGCCGAGCCGAACGACATGGAGCTCCAGGCGTTCATGCTCGGGGACTTCCCCGATACCCCCGACACGGAGATGACCTTCTCCGCTTACACGTTGGATTCCGACACCGACGTCGACCTCTACCGGGTCCGGGTCCGGGATACGGCGACCGGCAGCCCGACCGTCCGCGTCGAGCTGCGCAACATCCCCGCGGGCTCCAACTTCGAGCTCGGCGCCTGGTACCGCTGCGACGAGGGAGGCGACGCGACGCGCTGCGACGCCGGGACCGACGCCACCGATACGACCCTCGGCCCCGTCGGGTGCCTCTCCGAGGAGACCGGCACCACGTCCGAGCGTGTGCAGCTCCAGTCGTTCTGCGATACCGACGACGAGAGCGGGAACGTCATCATCCAGGTGCGCAGCAGCACCTGGCTGAACGCCTGCATGCCCTACGAGTTGTTCGTCTCGGTCAGCTGAGCCCTCAGGCGACGGCTCGGGCCTCTTCGTCGGCGCTCAGGACCACGTCCAGCTCTTCGGTGAGGCTCCGGAGGGCCGCTTCGGCGTCGCCCGAATTTTCGTGGCGGGCGTCGTGGCTCGCGATGCTGACCGCGACGTCTTCGAGGCGGTCCACGAGCATGGTCAGCTCTTGGAGGGCGTCTCGTTCGGCCTGGTCGAGGTCGACGAAACGGCGCTTTCCGGTGCCGCCAAAGGCACTCAGGCGGCGCCGGGCACGGGCGGCGGTACGGTGTGCCGCGACGAGTCGCCGGCCTTCCTGGCGGGCATCCGCTGCGGATGTGACGAGGGGCACGAAGGCCGGGCCGAGGCGCTTCGCCTCCCGCTCCACGGCGTCCGCCGCCCGGAATACGCGTCGCGAGAGGGCGTCGACCGGGGTGCGGCGGCGGCGGTAGCCGATGAACGCAAAGAGCAGTGCGGGTGCCCCGGCAGCGAGAGCGCTCAGGCCTACGAGGGCCGCGGTCCCGAGGGGTGCCGCGGCGCCGGCCGGCGGCCCGGGCGAGGGAAGCGCCGCCATCACGGCCATCGGATCGGTGGTGACATCGACGACGATTGCCCCGCGCAGACCATCGCGGACCTCGCTCACCGTCGACAGAGAGTGCCGCGCGATGACCGAGGGGTCGATTCGTAGCGAGCGTGCGGCGCCGAGGTCGACGACGTAGGTGTGGGCGGCGACGTCTTCGTCTACGACTCGCGCTCCCGGCGGGAGGACCAGGAGGTCGACGCGCTGGGCTCCGCCTTCGGTGAAACGGTAGAGCGCGTCGTAGCGCAGGCCGTCGACGGTCGAGGTGATCGTGCCGCTGAGGGTCACGGTGGTGCGCCCCGCGGGCAGGGTCACGCCGGCGTTCGTCGCCAGGGCGTCGACATCGAGGCCGGGGGTCCACGCCGGCAGCGGGGCCCGGTCCTGGGCGACGGCGCCGCCGACCCCGGTGAGCCCTGCGATGAGCGCCGAAGCCAGGGCCGCGAGAGCCAGTTTCCTCACCGCATCCTCCGGTCGGCGAAGGAGCCCATCGCCATCACCAGGGTGCGCTGGTCGCCGTAGCCGAAGCCGTTCCAGGCGCCATCGACGACGCGTTGGTACTGAGCGAGGAGCGTCGCGTCCCGGGCCAGCAGCGGGTCGCGCCAGAGCCGCGCGCCCGCTTCGAGGACCTCCTGGCGCTCCTGGAGGATTTGTCGTGCGCCCGCTTGGTCACCGCTCGCCAGAGCGTCGGCGGCGCGCTGGAGCGCCTCGCCGGCTTGGAACGCGAGGACCGTGCGCTTGACCGTGCGTTCGGTCGACGCAACGGCTCGTTCGCGGGTCGAGACCCGGCGCGCCGTGACGTTGACGTCGGCCGTGCCGTTGGCCTCGCGGTACATGTCCTTGTAGTCGAGGTAGACGTGGGCCAGCCCGGCGATGGTCCCGGCCCGGCCCGGCGGTACCTCGAGCTCCATCAGGATTACGTGCTGGTCTCCCCGGCGGAAGGTCGGCAGGTGCATGCGCAGGCCGCCTTCTTCGTCGCGGCGGTTCTGGGTGATGCCGAGCTCTTCCGCGATGCGACGGTCGGTGGCGACCTCGGTCTGCCGGACGGCGGCGTGCTCTTCTGCGCTGAGGACCCGCGAGCCGTAGACTCGCTTGGCGGTCACGCCTTCGCCGAGGACGATGCGAACGCGGAGGGCCTGGGCGACCGCCTCGGCCCGCGCCTCGAGCTCGTCCTCGAGGATGGCGGCGATGTCCGCCGGGCGCCTGACGAAGTGATAGCTGCCGCTGCCCTCACGGGCGATGGTGAGCATTGTCTCTTCGTCGAAGTCCGTCCCGAGGCCAATCGCCGTGGTGAGCACGCCGTGCTCGTCGTAGAGCCGCCGGGCGAGGCCGCCGAGGTGGCTCGGGGCGGCGTTGCCATCGGTCGCCCGACCATCGCTGATCAGGACGACCAGGCCCAGGTCGTTGGGCCGGTCGCGGCGCGGAGGATCGGCGAGGGCCAGGTCGAGGCCCGCGCTGATGTTGGTCCCACCGCCGGGGCGGATGCGCGAGAGGGCCGCGTGGGCGCTCTCCCCGTCGCCGACCCGGGATGATGCGAGCAGGGGCTCGGCGTACGAGTCGTAGGCGATGATGCCGATGCGGTCGTCGGGGCCGAGGCGTCGTACGAGCTGGTGGGCCGCGTCGATCGCATGGGTGAACTTCTCTCCCGACATGGACCCGCTCCGGTCGATCACCAGGCGAATGTCCATGCGCGGGCGTCGGGGAAGCTCTCCCTGGCGTGCGAGGAGGGCTATCTGCAGGTGCACCGTGTCGCCGCGGGCGGTGACCCGTGAGCGCTCGGCCTCGACGTGCAGGGCCACGGCGTCCCTCGAGGGGCGCGCATAGGGAAGGGCGTCCCGCTCGTGGAAGGCGGCGAGCTGAATTCGTTCTCCGCCGACCATGACGCCCCGGTCGAGGAGGTCTTCGAGGCGCGCCGACGAGCCGCTGCCCCCGACGAAGTTGTTTGCGAGCACGCCGCTCTGGGGCAGCGCCGCGGCCGGCGGTGCAGCGCTCGCGGGGGACCTCCGGTACATGCCCGTTCGAAGACGACGGGGGGCAGGGGCGGGCCTCGCGGCGCCGCCGCGGGCTCCCTCGAAGGGAGCCTCCTCCGCTTCCACCGCTTCGGCTTCCGGCATCATCCCCGGGATGACCGTGGCGGACGCCGCGGGCGTAGGGGACTCGTCGGCCGAGGCTGCGACCACCACTCCGGCGCTGTTCCATGCCCCCGCGGGGCCCTCGGAGTCGTCGGTCGGCGCAAAGGGGTGAGGCTCCGCGACTCCCACCGTGACGGCTGCCTCGTCACCTACGCCCAGGGCGAAGAAGGTCAGCCCCAGGCCGGCGAGCACGAAGAGCCCTGCCGCCCCCGTCCAAATCCAGCGACCCCTATTTGCACTGCCCTCTTGTTGCGTCCGGCGCACGTTTCCCGTGGCGGCGCGGTCCTCATCGGCCCGTCCCATTATCGTATCCCTTCTCGGGGGCCCTCTCCCGGTGGCCGCCCGCTCCGTCCTGTGACCGCGACCCCGCCGAGATACTTGGCGATTTGGAAAAGAAACTTTGTCGGGAATTTATCCACCTGTGTGACGTAGTTTTCCGTCCCTCGTGAATCCGCGTTTCTCCCGTCGGTTGGCCGAGCTCGGTCCGGTATTATCGACCGGTCTTAGGAGAAATGCATGACCACCCGAACGTCGACCTTCGTCCTCTTCGTCTCATTCCTGACGGCCATCGGCCTCTTGGTCGGACCCGCCTGCGGCGGTGACGACAACGAGGTGTGCGTCATCGGCGCCGTCGACGCCTGCGAAGCGGGGTTGGTCTGCGAAGAGGTCGTCGGCGGTATGCCCGCGTGCTTCGCCCCCATCGAGCTCCGTGGCCGCGTCTTCGACGCCTCGACGGACGTGGGCATCGCCGATGCGACGATCGTGGCCCTCGACGTCAACGGCGCCGCGCGCTCGGACGTCGCCCGGAGCGGAATCGACGGGACCTACTCGTTGCCCATTGCGGTGCCGCGGGCCGAGGACGGTACCTTCAACTCGGAGAGCATCAAGCTGCGCGTCGACGCCGACGGCTATCAAACCTTCCCGACGGCGCCCCGGAGCGCGTTGCCCATCGAGGTCAGCGAGTCCGCCGCGGTCGACATCGAAGGCGTGCGCGTCATCATGACGGCGACGACCGACGTTGCGCTCATCGGCCTTCCGGCCGGGGGCGGCGGCGGACGCATCGAGGGCTTCATCATGCATCCGGACCCCTCCGGTGTCCTCGTCGTCGCCGACCAGGGCGGTAACGCAATCTCGACCGCGATCAGCGATCGCGGCGGCAACTTCATCCTCTTCAACGTCCCCGCCGGGACCACTCAGGTCGAGGGCTATCGCGCGGGCATCAACATCGCCCCGGCTACCGTCGAGGCGAGCGGCGTCCTCGACACGGTCTCCCTCGTGGGCACGAGCGACGGTCTCGGAACGGTCACCGGTTCGGTCAACATCGTCAACGCCCCGGGAGGGCTCCTGACGAGCGTGATCCTGGTCGTCGACTCGACCTTCGATGAGACCGCGATTCGGGGCGAAGCCCCGGCGGGGCTCCGAGCCGAGATGGTCAGTAGCGCGTTCAGCATCGAAGGCGTGCCCCCGGGGCGCTACGCGGTCCTCGCGGCCTTCGAAAACGACCAGCTCGTCCGCGACCCCGACGAGAGCATCGCCGGTACCGACATCGTGCGCATCGACGTCGCCGGCGACCTCGACATCGCGGACAGCTTCAAGGTCACCGAGGCCCTCGCGGTGGTGAGCCCCGGCGCCGACACCATCGAGGTCATCACCGGCGACCCGACCTTCGTCTGGGCCGATGACAGCTCTGAGGACGGCTACGAGCTTCGCGTGTACGACAGCTTCGGTGAGATCGTGCACGAAAACACGATGATCCCCGGCGTGTCAGGGAGCAGTGACGTCAGCTACACCTGGACCGGGGCAGCCCTCGAGGTCGGCCTCGTCTATCAGTTCCGCGCGTGGAGTTTTCGGGAGCCGCCGTCCGGGACCAGGACTTTCATCTCGGCGACCGAGGACCTGCGCGGCGTATTCGCCGTCGAGTGATTCGGCGCGCCGCCGGTCGGGTCTTCAGCCCGGCCGGCCGGTGATGAGGTAGGCGGCGAAGGTGCCCAGCCAGTGGGCGCCTTCGTAAGGGCGCCCCGTGATGGCGTCGAGGCCCGCTTCGGCGTGCTCCTGGCCGAGCGCTTCGAGGCGCGGTCGTCGCGCGTCGTCTTCGGGCAACGCTCGACCGATGGCCTTCAGCATCCAAGCCCGGCTGAGGTTCAGGCCATCGAGGTGGGCCAGGCGGCCGTCGTTTTCGTCCATGACCGAGACTGGTGTGAGGTCGACGTCAGTGAGGTTCGGAAGCGCCGTCGTCAGCCAGGTCGCGAAGTCCTCGGGCCCGAGGACGCGGCTCATGAGGTCGGCCGTGCCGAGGGAGGCAGAAAGGAAGTCTTCTCCCGAGGGCTCGAGGTGGAGCGGCAGGTCTCGGTCTTCGCCGTGATAGTCCAAGACGCGCCGGGTGATGAAGGCCGTCGTGCCGTCGGTTTCGGTCGCTCGGGACCAATCCAAGAAGAGCCCCAGGGAGAACGCGGTTTGGCTGTGCACGCCGCTGCGAATGGGGCGGTGAAGGGTCACCAGCCACGCCGAGAGGCGAGCCCCGGCGAGCATCGCCAGGGGCCGGAGGACCCTTCCGAGGGGCACGAGGGCCCAATCCTTCGATGCCGTGAGCTCGTGGTGAAGGGCCAGCACCCAGGCGAGGCCGTAAGGCCGCTCGAACGAGGGCCGCGAGTCGAGGTGCAGCAGCTCGCGGGCGACGTTCTCGGCCGTGAGGCTCTCGGCGAGGGCTCGTCGACACTCGTCGGCGAGGCCTGACCCCTGATGCACCGCCCGGGCGAGGAGCCAGTGGGCGTGCACGGCAGAGTGCCAGTCGTAGCAGCCGTAGAACGCCGGCGTGAGTTCCCGGGGCAGGCGGAGGTCGGCCTCGCCTTCGAGGCGCAGGGCCACCTGGTTCGGGTATTCGCGGCGGATGCACGCGAGGGCGAGGCGGACGAAGGGGTCTATCGCCTCCGCCTTTGCCTCTGCCAGAGGGCTCATTCCTTTTCGGGGACCCAGGCGGTCTCGATCTGCTCGCCCTCTTCGGCGCCGAAGTAGATCTTCATCTCCTTGAGCATGAACTCCGTACCCTTCTTGCTCGAGAGGTCGACGCGGTACGTATTGATGTAGCGCACGCTCTCTTTGAGCCACTCCTCCCACGCCTGGTGGGAGATGTTGTCGAAGATCCACTGCCCGAAGTCGTTCGGGAAGGGAGCCCTCGCGAGGGCGGGGAGGTCTTCGTCCTTCTTCTTGCAGTGGACGATGCGGTCGTTGTCGGCTTGGGCCATGCCTTGCTCCGGGATTTCGGCGCCGACTATGGGGCAGGACCGACCGGGGCGCCACCCCCGTCAGCATCGATCACTCTGCGAGCTCGTCGGCGACCCCCGCCAGGACGCCTCGTGCGTCGTCGACGATGGGCGCGATGTGGCCGGGCATGATGCGGACCAGGTCCGCGAGCTCCGAAAGCTCGTGGAGATGAGCGGCGTATTCGCTCTTGTCCTTGACCAGAAAGAGCCGGGTGACGCCGGTGACCTTGGGGCGGCCGGTCTGGCCGAGCATCTTGTAGACCGCGCCGAAGAGCCCGGGGAGATGCGGTTGGTTGAAGAGCGCATCGTTGAATATCAGCGTCACGCCGTCTTTGGAGCGCACTTCGAGCACGCCCTCCACCTCGCCGAGGCCCCGGAGGTGGGTGAGGGAGAAGGTATCGGTCCCTTCGATCTCGTCGTAGGTCAGGTCGACAGGCACGACCTTCTCGACCTTCTTTCGCGCGCCCCGCGGGCAGATGACCACCAGGTCGGGGTAGCGGTCTTTGTAGCGGCGGGCGTCCATGCGGTGGAACGCGCTCGGGACCACCAGCCAGGTCGGAGTGCCCCACTCCTCGAGGCGCGCCATGCCTTCTTCGTCGAGGGCGATTCCGTTGTGGATCAGCAGGCGCCCGTCATCGTTCTTCACGACGAGCATGTGGCGGCGGAGCGCCACGGTCGGCAGCTCGCCCTCGACTCGCCAGAGGTTGTCGGTGAACTCTTCGATGGCGTCGTGCTGGAGGACCTTCCAGCTGGGAGGGGGCGTCATGGCGGGGAGGTTAGCGCGTGCCATCGAGAGACGTCATGGAACCACCGCATCAGATGCTCCGCGGGGGAACCGGCGAGGTCTATGTACTCCAGCTGACCGACCGTCGCCGGGCGAAATTGCGGGTCTTTTTGGAATGGGTCGTGTGGCTCGCTACTTGCGTGGGCATTCCTGGCGACGGCGGGTTGGTCGATGACCACACGCAACGCAGGCGCGCTCCTCGTTGCCACTGGGCGGGGTGAAATCTCCGCGGGAGATCTGCTTTGGGCATGACGGACACTCGGATACTGATCTTACTCGGATTGCTCCTCGCCTCGTGCAGCAGCAGCGGTGGCAACAGTGACGGAGGCGCTGCCGTCAGTGCCGACGCGGATCGCAATGCACCCGACGCGGACCGCAACGCGCCTGACGCGGATCGCAACGCGCCCGACGCGGACCCCAGTGTTGCGGATGGAGGGGCAACGACTGCTTGCGCCGGCGAAGTGCCTCGTTGCGCGGACCACGAAACGCGCCGCTATTGCAGCGGGGGCGAGTGGTTCGACGAGACATGTGCGACCGGCTCGGGATGCGTTGCGGGCGCATGCGTGCCGGGCGCCTGCTCGGATGAATGCAACCTCGGCGAGTCGAGCGGCGCCGGTACTTGCGAGGTCTACGACATCCGCTCCTCGACGTGGACCGCGACGAGCCCGGTTGCCTCTACTCACGATCGCGCTCGTGAGTACAATCGATGGCTGCGGCGGGACAGCCTGGCCGCTGGGGGCGTGGGCAGCGTGCGCTACAGCGATCCGCCCAGCTACGACAACCCCGTGTACATGGGGGGCCTGGGCGATTCTGCCCTCTGGACCGGTACCTACTTGGCTGCCGAGGCTCTACGTCTTCAGGCCACGGGTTCGGCCGATGCTCGCGCCAACGTGATTGAGCTCGTCAACACGCTGCATGTTTGGTTCAACGTATCCGGTGATCCCGGCCTCCTCGCTCGCTTTGCCATCCCCAGCGACACGCCGCGCCCCGTGGTCCTCGGCGACATGAACTGTGCGGACGCCCGGGCCTTTTGCGGCGTCGATTACGAGGGAACCAACTACGATTACGTCGGCAATATCAGTCGAGACCAATACCAGGGGGTGATGCTCGGCTACGCCTTGGCCTATGAAGCGTTGAGCTCGGAGGATGAGGCGACGCGAGGGCTCATTCGCGATGATGTGGTGGAGTTCGTCGAGGAACTGATGAAGGAGCGCACGCTTCCCGTCGAGATCACGGTGAACGGCTTCTCCGCCGGCGTCCGCAACATCAACCTGCGTTTCGTGATCCTCGATACTCGTGAGCTGCGCGACGGGGTCATCGAGTTGTCCGTCGACACCAGCAACGTCGCGAATTCCAACGTGACTGGTTTTCGCGAGTTCGCCCCGAACATGGCCCACATGATTCGCCAACTCCCCCTGCTCGGCTCCACCCCAGACATACGCCGCTCAGGGACTGCGATCATGCTGATGTCCTTCTTTCAGGTGGCTCTCGAAGTCAGCGAGAACGTCCCCGCCTATGCGAGTCGCCGTGCATCGATTCTCGAGTACTACGACAGCGCCTCGGGGCAAGGTGGCAACGCGAACGACTGGCTCGATATCGCCGAGGACTGGGTCTACACCGGAAGCTGCGGCAGCGGATACTACGGCAACAACATCACCATGCTGCCCATGCACAATCTCGCTCGTCTGGAAACCGACCCGACTCGGTTGTCGGTCATTCGCGACGAGATCCTCCGCGGGAAGATGTGGAGCGATTTCGAGAACACCAAGAACAGCTTCTTCTCGTTCATCTATGCAGCCGACTATCCGGGGGTCAGCGCATCCGTGGCGAGCGATGCGGCCGCCCAGTTGGCGGGGTTTTCTTCGCCGCCCCGAGTCAGGGTCGGGGTCGATTTGCGAACTGACGCCAGGTACATGCCCCACCAAAGTGGATGCTCGGACCAGACCGGACACGATGGCGCCGTCGATGTGGCGGACCGCGTGGTCGAAGATTTCATGTGGCAGAGGCACCCCTGGGGCCTTCACGACACCGCCGACCTCGCGCAGACCTTCCCCGGCGTCGATTACCTCATCGCCTACTGGCTCGGCCGCAAAGAGAACTTCGTGAGCGATGACAAGGTAGGCACCTGCCTCGCATGGCACTAAACTGTTCGAGTTGGCATGTCTTCCGGCCCAGTCATCTCGATGGTCGTCGCCGTGTTCGCGCTGGTGGCGTTCGCCTGCGGTGACGACGTAGACGTCGTGACCGATAGTGGTAGCACCGATACCGGGACCGACGGCGGAGGCACCGGGACCCCAATCGACATCCCGTGGCTCGCCGCTGGGGCGCCTCCCGTCGGTCTGACGCCGTGTCCCGATGGGTGGCGCGAGGTCACGGGAGCCTACGTGACCGAGTGTGATCCATATCCCGAAGCGGGCCCCGAGGCCTGTGGGCCGGGCGAAGCGCACTTCCCGGGGGAGCCCGGGTGCCGGGCTGTCGGCGCAGCGTGCCCCTCGGGGGACTATGCGACCGTGCTACCGAGTACCGGCGAGATCATCTACGTGAAGGCGGGGGCGGACCCCGGCGGAGAAGGCTCGCGTTCGTCGCCCTACGGCTCGCTTTCCGAGGTGAGTTGGTTGACGGTCACCGCTGGCACGACGGTTGCGCTGGCCAAGGGAACCTACGCGGGCACCCTGCCGCTCCAACCCGGAGCGCAAGTCATCGGAGCGTGTGCCCGGGACACGATCGTCACTGGCGTCGACGCGCCTGTGCTCGCGGTCGTCACGGTGAACCGCAGTGGTGCTCCGGCGGTGGTTCGAAACTTGTCGATCGCTGACGCTCCTCAGATCGGGGCCGTGGTTCGGGTGGGTCGTGAACTCACTCTCGAGGGGGTGATCATCGAAAGGTCGCGCATTGCGGGGCTGGTGGCCGGCGGTTCCGGGGCGGTGCTGACGCTCGACGACGTCGTCGTTCGCGGTGTTCGGCCAGAAGCCGGCACCGGCGCCCTCGGTCGAACGCTCAGTCCAGGTCGGAGTCGTAGCGTTGGCTGCGGCGACTATCGAGCTTCGCGATTTCGCGCTCACGACCGTCTCGCATTCGGAGTGCGCTTCCTCGACATGCCCCGACGAGGTGCTGGGGTACGGCGCCGCTGCCATCTCCGCGACCATGCGTCTCGAGAGGTTTCTCATTCAGAACGCGGCGACCTGCGGGGTCTTCGTGGCCCCCCTCGCCACTTTCGGAGAAGCCGATGAGCCAGAGGAGCCTCCGTTCTTGGAGCTCGCTTCGGGGATGGTTTCCGAGGCCGTGATCGGTGCCTGCGTTCAGGTGGACGGATACGATCTGAGTCGCCTCACCGACGACGTGGCATACAGCGCCACCGGCACAAACCTCGACACCACGATGCTCCCGGTGCCGGGGACGGTGGGCGCGGCGGGTCCCTGAAGCAGAATCCGTGGCGGCTTGTTCTGGGGGGGCTTGGCCCTGACCGTCCCGGTCAGAACAAGCAGAGCGCCGCGGCCGGGGCCCCGAGGTCATTGCCGGGGTGGCAGTCGGCGACCTCGTCGTCCGGGTCGACCTCGACCAGGAGCTCGTCGGCCGAGGTGACGGTGCCGCGGCAGCCGATCTCTTCGCATTCGCCGGGCTCGAGGAGGCGCGTCGTGGTGGACTCGCAGACCGCCACGGCGCCCTCGGTGAATCGCACGGTCACGCCGTCGATGACCGGGTTCGTCCCGCGATTGCAGACCCGCGCTCGGAGATCGAGGTCAGCGGGGAGCTCCGCCGTGCAAATTTCGTCGACATTGAAGAACACCACGGTGAGGTCGGCGATGTTGAGCACGCCGAGGTCGCCCTGGACGTTTTGCCGGAAGTTGTTGAGGCCCGGGACGGTCCAGTTCTGCTGCCAGGCGCTGGTCTGGACGACCTGAGCATCGTCCGTGACGTGGGTGACCGAGTAGGCGTGTTGGTTCCATATGGGACGCGACGAGGCCCAGCGGTCCTCGGGGTCGCGGAGGATCACGAAGCCGTTCTGGGCGACGTGGGCGTCACCCCCGGGGAAGAGCGGGTCCATCGCCGGGCACCCTGTATTCATGGTTCGGGCCACCACGATCTCGGTCGCGAAGTCACCGTCGACGTCGGCGATGATCGGCAGCTCGAAGCCGGTCCCACTCGAGGCCGGCGTGCTGAAGAGCACCTCGCCGTTCGCCCCGTCGTAGACGCGCAAGTAGCACTCGTCGCGGTAGACCGCTTCTCCGCGGCCGTCTCCGTTGAAGTCGAAGATGCTCGACCCCGTGCCGCTGGACGAGAAATCGCTCGACGGCTGGGCCCAGAGCACGCCGTTTGGCAGGCCCGTGCCCGCCGCGCCCCGGACGCAGGTGCCCCCGGGGCGCTGGGGCTCCGCCGAATCCGGCGTGTCGTCGCAGTCGAAGTCGTAGACGGCGTAGAACTCGTTGGCCGCCGCCGCGAACTCTACCTGTCCGTCGCCGTCGAAGTCGCTCGCCGTCGGCGCCCCGCCGTGGCCGCCTGCCACGCCGGTCGAATGATGAAGCTCGATCGGCCCGAAGATCACCGTGCCGTCGAGGGTCTGCACGCGGATGGTGCCGGTCGTCGTCGGATCGAAGACGTTCGTCTCCGCCGATACGACGATCACCTCCGGGAGGTTGTTGGGGGTGGGCATGCCTGGAAGCACCGAATACTGGCCGAGGTCGGCAAGGCCAATATGTCCCGTGCGATGGGCCGGTAGCGAAGAGAAGTAGCTCTCGTCGACCCACTCAGTGGTGACCGGGTCCCACTCGGCGATGCGCGTCCCGGTCACGAGCTCGACCCGCCCATCGAGGTCGACGTCGGCGGCGGTGTGCATCGGACCGTGGGTGATGTAGGTGACGGGTTCGACCGCGTTCTGTAGGCAGCCGAGGTGGTCGAAGACCATGGTGCCGATGAGGATCTCCGGGTCTCCGTCGTCGTCGAGGTCGAAGACCCCGGGCCCGAAGTTCGCCGAGTTGGTCGCGATGTCCACGGCTGTGCCGGTCTCGCAGTCGCGCCCATACCAGAGCCGATTGGCGCTCGGCGTGCCCCCGGTGACGGAGACCGAGAGGGCATAGAGATTCAGCGGGACCGAGTTGCCCGCCCCGGTCGTCCGGTGCATGCCGATGATCTCCGGGTGGCCGCCGGTCGGCACGTCACCGTCGAGATCAACCACGGCCCACTGCGTGCCATAGCCCGGGCGGTTGGCGTCGTCCGAATCCCCTGCGCCGCCAATCTGCAGCTGCTCCTCGCAGGTCCGCCCATCGAAGATGCGTAAGGTGCCGATTCGCGCCGACAGGCCGCTGTCGTGGAACCAGGTGGTCGCGATGATCGACGGTTGGAGGCGCCCCGGGTCCTCGTCGAGGTTGAGGTCGGCGACGATGGGCGCGGTATAGATTAGAGCCGAGGCGGTGTTTGGGTCGCCGGCGGCCGGGCCGGTCCACTCGCATTGGACGGTGGGCAGGACATCTTCGAGGGTGTTTGGGCGTTGGCACGCCGGGTCGTTGATCACCTCTGGCGGCACGCCGTAGGGAAGGCACTCGCCGTCGGCGCTGCAATACGAGTCGCCCGGGCAATCGTCGTGGGTCGTGCACGTGCCGAGGTCTGGAACGCAGGTGCCAAAGCGACACCGGGCGGTTCCCATACAGGCCGGGGTGCAACCGCCAGCGTCGGCGTCGCCCGTGCCCGAGTCCGTCGCGGCCCCGCTGTCGCCGGCGGTTCCCGAGTCGCCCGCGTCCCCTGCATCTCCGGCGTCCACCGGGCCGCCGTCGACGTCGGGTGAGTCCGAACAGTCGCAACCGATTACGGAGAAGAGGGCGAGGCAGAGCGCCCACCTCGAGATGGAGAGCAGGTGGACTGACGATGAATGACGCACGGGGACTCCCTGGTAAGCCAGCTCAGTGTAGCGGACTTTGCGGCGTCGTCGTTCACTCGCGGCGCACCAACCGCAGCCAGCCGAAGCGCGCGGGCACGTGGAAGTTCGGGCGCTCGGTGTAGGTCGGGAAGCGGGCGAGGTGCGTGCGATCGCCGCGGGGGCCGGCGATGCGGTAAAGGGCGAGCTTGAGTTGGGAGGGATTGAGGGTTTCCCGGCCGACGGCCGCGGCGGGGATGCGTACCTCGATGGTGAAGCGTCGTGCTTCTTCGTCGACCCGGGTGCCGAGGGTCATTCCGCTCGACCATTCCACGTCGCCGCGGGGGCGACGGCTGCGGTCGATGTCGATGTCCATAAAGTGCCCCCGGGGGCCGAACTCGTATTCCCGGTAGGTGCCGCGGGAGCGCGGGGAGTGGTCGAGGAAGACCTCGACGGCGTCGAAGCGATAGAGGTTCGGGTGTTCCGTTTCTATCGGGGCCTCGGCGTCGACGTTCAAGGACTCGTAGGCGCAGTCGAAGGCGAAGTAGAGCGCCTCGGGGGTCCATAGGGCCCGTCCGAGGGTCTCGGGTCCCGCGTCGCGGCCGCGCCAGTCGGTGTCGATGGGCATGACCTCGGCGTGGGACCACGCTTCCTCGTCGAGGACCCCGTCGATGGTCGGCGCCTCGGTGGCTCGGCGCGCGGTCATGGCGTTTTCGATCCACGGGAGCGCGCCCATGGGGGAGGGGCTCCTGCCGATTTCGAAGCCCGGCATGCCACGGTAGTGGGCCACCCGGCGGCCACCCGCGCGACTCCGGAACGAAGCATCGCCGACGATCGTGATGCCCCGGAGGACGTCGGTCGTCTGCCAGAATCGCCGCGCTGCTTCTTCCACCAAGGGCGGCGAGGCGTGGCCGATCTCCCGGGCGAGGTCCGCATTGTCGAGGTAGCCCATGTATTCGATGGCGACGGCTTCGGCGAAGACCGGGTTGGTGCTGCCGATGGCGACGCCGTCGTCGAGGGGCTCGATGAGCGCGAAGCCGTCGCCGGCGACCGGGGGCACGCCGTCGATGAGGGTGGCATCCGGGAGGGCGATTTCGAGCACGTCGACGATGCGCTCGGCGAAGGCCTCGAGGGCCGCGGTGTAGGCGGCGCGGTTGTCGTCGTGCTGGTTGCGAAAGCGATGCAGCCACGTGCCGAGCTCTCGGTGCATGCGCCCCGCTCCGCTCCGCGGGGCCTCGGCGCCTTCCATCACCACCAGGCCCATGTTGTTCTTGATCGCCAGGGTCATCACCGCGAAGCGGTGCATCTTCAAGCGCGGGACCGAGATGAAGAGCCCGTCTCGCAGGTGGCGGGCGACGATGCGGGGCAGCCGGAGGCCGGATTGCAGGCGCACGGCGTCGGCGTTCGGTGCGGCGAGGGTGGGCGCCAGGTCTCCGTCGGGGCCCCGGTCGTCGTAGAGGCCGTAGTACTTCACCTCTTCTTCTTCGAGCAGTCGGTCGAGGCCCGTCGCTCGCTGCCAGTCATCGAGCTGCTCGGGCCGGGACCACACCTCGACGATGCTGATCTCCCGGTGGCCCCGGGCCTTCAGGCAACGCACGACGCCGCGCAGGAAGTCGATGCCCGTCGTGCGCAGCTGGATGCCGTCATCGATGCGATGGGGGCGCAGCAGATTGATGCCGGCGAGGTTCGGCTTGATGAGCACCGGCGTATCGGCGGGCCGCCGCGGCACGACCTCTTCGCAGAGGCGCCGGCCCGCGGCTTCACCGTCCCGGGTGCGGATGACGTGCACCTCGGCCTGTCGCTCCCGGCGCATCCGGGCCCGGTGGGCGGCGACCAGGGCGGCGACCCCGACTTCGTCCGACGCGTCTTCTTCGGCGCCGGGTTCGGTCTCGGTGGCTGCCGGATCGTCCGGCTCGCCGTGGTGCATCTCGGAGGCGGCGGTCACTTCGTCCGGGGCCGAAGGTTCAGATGCCTCCTGTTCTTCGTCCTCCCCGGCGGCACCGGCGGTCGGAGTGCCTGGGGTGCTCGGAGCACTGGTCGATGCCCGCGTGGGATCCGCCCGGTGCGGCTCGCTGGGAGCGTCGTCACCGCACCCGAAGGTGAGGGCGCCGCAGATCAGGGCAAGGACGTAGGGCCGCACGTGCCGAGGGTACCAGGCGCCGCGATGACCCGAGGTGAGATCGGAATCCCCCGGTCAGCCGAGGAGGCCGCCGAGGGACGCGGCGATCAGGGGCGCGGCGGTGAGCCAGGCGGCCGACAGGGCGACGTTGAGCCACGCGTTCATCTTCGATTCGTGGTGTTCGATGACAGCGACTCGATCGCCGGAGACCGTTCTCCAGGAGGCGGGTCCTTCGGCCGTACGGTAGCTCGGGGGCCGATGTCGTCCTTGGGCCATCGCGAGGACCGGGCCCGGGGCGGTTGACGAGGTCGATATTCCTCGCTGCGGGGTCAGCCCGTCATCGAAGGCGATGCCGCCGTGTGCGTCCGTGTGACCGGCCCTCGCGCGCCGGGCGATGTGTGCCCGCCCCCACGCTACGGCGGCCAGGAGCAGAGCCAGGAGAGCCAGGGCAAGCCCCCCGGCTCCGGCGATGACCCAGCCTCTCGGGGGCGCGAGGGAGTCGGCGATACGTCGTGTCTCGACGTCGACGACCTCGCCGGTCGCGCCGTCGAGGGCGATGATGTTGAATGACTCACCCATGAGCCAGAGATCGTGGGCGGCGTCGTGACGCACCGAGACGGGCCACCGGGAGTCCAACTCCACGGGCTCACCAAAACTCCGGGACCCGTCGGCGGGCGTCCCGAAGGAAACCTGGCAACGTGCTTCCGGCGTGCAGCTCCGGTGAAGGGTCTTGCCCGTGATGCGCACCTCGTCGCGGCGCTGACATCGCGAGGCCGCGCATTCATAGCCAGCGGGGCAGAGAGCCTCGGGGTCGGCCTCGGGGTTGCCGCCACACCACGTCATCCCGTCTGCGGTCGTGACCGCGGGCAGCGTGCCGACCACCGTCAAGGTCTCCGCCCAAGCGCGGGGCTCCGGATTGCCCGCTCGGGCGAGGCCTCCCGGTACCAAGACGACCAGCGTTGTCAGCCCGGCGACGGCGCCGGCGGCCGCGATGAGACGCAACCGGCGCCCGGCCCCGAGCGCCACGACCGCGCCGCCGACGACGGCTGCTGCGCCAAAAAGCACCAGACCAATCAGATAGATTCCCACATCGCCCGTCCCGCAGCGCCAATGGCTCGTGACCACCGGCTCTGCGATCCAGGCCATGCAACCGAGCCATACCACCGGGGCCGTGGCCCCCACGCCGCCGGCGATCCCTGCCCCGAGGCGCCCCGGCGCCAACCAGGCCGCGATCACGGCGACCCCGAGGAGCCCCGCCGCGAGGAGCGGGGCCATTGGGAGAATCTCGCCTCCCATCGCGATGGTGAGGGCCAGGAAGAGAGAAACGCCGGCGGCGAGCCCTGAGACACCGCCCGCCACAATCGCGTCTTTTGCCCGTTTCACGGCTCTAGAACGCCCGAGGACTCGGGCGCTTACACCCCGCACCGCGATTCTTCTCTGGAAGCTCAGTAGCCGACCGACATGCCGATGGCGCGCAGCACGCTCTCCCCGGGTCCCCTTCACAATTTCGCCTCATTTGCTCCTCGGAATCTCCTCGGCTCCTCCGCGGGGAGGCCTTGTCGGTCTTCTAAACCAGAGGAGTGGCGCGGCCTCCTCGGGTTCTCCGAGGTGACGCCGGGTCCAGGGAGAGTGAGGAGAGACCATGGAGATCACTGAAGCCATGCCGGGGCCGGCGCCCCAGTTCCCAACCCACGTCGTACCGACGGTTGAGGCCGCGGGGGCGGTCGCCGAGAAGGCGGCACCCCCGCAGTCGACACCTGCCGACTGCGCTGCCGCCGCTGAACACGCGCCCGCCGCCGCCCGCTCCGCCGAGGTTGAGCGCGGCTGGTCCGCGGACCTGGTCGGGCCCCTGGGACCCACCGAGCATTTCGACGCGCGGACCGTCACTGTGCGTGCTCTGACCGGCGTCGGCCTCTCGGCGCTCTACGGACTGGCCCTCGGGTCCCGCGACGGAGGCTGGGCGCTGCTCACGGACGCCCTCGCCGTGCCGATGGCCCTCATCGCCGTTTGCATCGTCGGCATGCCCGCCCTCTTCATCGCCTTTGCGTTCCTCGACGCACCGATCGAGCCCAAGGGCATGGCGATGGTCTCCGCTCGCTCCCTCGCGACGGCGGGGCTGGTCCTCGCGGGCCTCGCCCCGGCTGCGGCTCTCTTCATCGTGACGACCGAGGGCCGGATGGCGGCCGTATTGATCGGCAGCTTCGGTTTGCTGCTCGGGGCGGCCTTCGGCTTGCGCGCGCTGCTCTTCGACGTGGTCCGGACCCTATCCGGGGCGCGGATCACCACGCAGCTCGCCGCCGTCGTCGCATGCCTCGTATTTTGCGCGTTCGCCGTGCTGCTCTCGGCTCGGGTAATCGAGTCGTTCGGCTCGCTCATGTCCATCCTCGCGCTCATCGAAGGTGCATCATGATGACCCTAGTGGGTCGCCTCCTCCGGGCGCCGGGGGCCGTCGCGCGCCAGTGTCTCGAGGGGGAGGGGCAGCGCGAGCTGGTCACGACGTCCCTGGTCGCCATCGCTTTCGGGGCCGGAATCTTCGGGGCCGTGGTCGGCTCCTTCCGCGGAGACCTCCAAGTCCTCTACGCGAGCCTCAAGTTGCCCCTGGCGCTCCTCGCGACCCTCGTCGTGTGCGTGCCGGGGTTCCACGTCCTGGCTCTGGCCCTCGACCAGCCGCGCACGCTCCGGGCGACCATCTCCCTGGCTCTCGCGGCGGCTGGGCGCGGGGCGCTGGTATTGCTGGCCCTCTCGCCGCTCCTGTGGCTCGCGATCGACGCCGGCGCGAGTTATCACGGGAGCGTTCTTCTGGCCTCGGCCTGCTACGGCGTCGCGGGCCTCGCCGCCCTCAGCGTCCTGCTGCGCGGCCTCGGCACCGGCGGCCGGCGGCTCATGTCGGCGGCGGCATCGATCGTGCTCTTCCTCGCCGTGTCCGGGCAGACGGGGTGGATTCTGCGCCCGTACCTCGGGCGCCCGGCCCAGCAGGAGATCCCGTTTCTCCGGGCTCGTGAAGGAGGATTTGCGGACGCCGTATGGACGAGCGGCCGGTCCGCCCGCGGAGACTATGACGAGCCGCCGGCGCCCATCGAAAGCACGCCGCCACTATCGGGGGCCGTGGACGACCTGAACTGGGCGGACCGCATCGAACGCGACGACCATCTGAAGCGCATGAGCCAAAGGAGGGCCCAATGAGCCTCGTCGACTTGCTCGTGCTCTATGGAGCAATGGGGCTGGCTTGCGCCGTAGCGATCTACCGACGCCGCGGCACGGGTGGCCGCGGTGCGTTCGTCGCAGCGCTGATCGCCATCCCCCTGTGGCCGGTCTGGGGCCCGGTGGTCTTGACCTCACCGCGGGAGGACCTCCGTCGTCGCCTTCGAGGCGGTACCCGGGCGGCTCGCCGCATCGAACTCGCCCTCCATGAGGCCCTCGAGGCCGCCCGGGGCAGTCAGCTCTCGGCGCTCCTGCCCGCCGAGGCCGTGTCGCGCATCGTCTCCGCGGTGGAGACGAGCGACGCCCGGCGCACCGAGCTCGACGTGCTCCTCGCCCGCCCGGGCTTCGACCTCGCTTCGGCACGCGAACGCCTCGAAGAACTCGGTCGGGGCGGGGCGACGCCCCGGGCGATGGCGACGGCTCGCCTGCACCTGACCAACGTCACCCAGCTGCACGCGATGCGGGATCGCGACGAGCGCACCCTCGTCGACCTCGCCGAGCTCGTAGAGGCCTTGCGCACCCAGCTTGTCCTGGCGCGCTTCGCGGGCTCGTCGGTCGAAGGCGTCGGCGACATCGTCACGGACATGTGGGCTCGGGTGGAGGGCCTCGGTGAGGCCATGGATGAACCCTTCGGCACCCCGATGGATGAGCTCACGGACGAGCCGGCGCTATCGGAGCGGCCCTCGGCCGCGTAGGGTGGGCCCGATGGCCACCGGGCACATATTGGTCGTGGACGACGAGGCCCACATCCGCGACGTCCTCGACTACGCCCTGACCCAAGAGGGCTACCGGGTGACGGCGGTCGGTGATGGCCGGAGCGCCCTCGAAGCGCACCTCGAAGGCGCGCCGGACCTGGTCGTCCTCGACGTCATGTTGCCGGAGCTCGATGGGCTCAGCGTCTGCCGGGAGATTCGGAGCCGGTCCGAGACCCCGATCCTCTTCTTGTCGGCCCGCGGCGAAGAGATCGACCGGGTCCTGGGCCTCGAGCTCGGCGGAGACGACTACCTCACCAAGCCCTTCTCGCCCCGCGAGCTCATTGCCCGGGTGCGCGCGATCCTGCGCCGCGCGGACAAGGCGCCGTCGGCGGGGGCGCCCACATCCGACCCCGGCGGAGTCGTCTACGAGCACGGCGAGGTGCGCATCGACGTCGAACGCCACGAGGTAATCGCCGGGGGGAAGACGGTGTCGCTCACCCCTACCGAGCTCGGGGTGCTGGCGGCGCTCTTGAAGAGGCCCGGAGTGGTGCTCAGCCGCGTTCAACTCATGGAGCACGCCTGCGGTTTCGGCAACCACGTCACGGAGCGGACCATCGATACCCACGTACGCCGAATCCGAGCGAAGTTTCGGGACCTCGGCCAGGGCGATCCCATCCAGACGGTGCACGGTGTCGGGTATCGGGCCGCCCAGTAACGAGCCGTCGTCGGGCGAAGGGGCCCACCAGGGAGCGCCCAAGCCGCGGCGGTCATTCGTCGCCTGGGCGAGGGCCCAGCTCGGTCGCCTGCGCGTTCGCCTCTTGGTGGTGAACGTCATCGTCGTATTGGTTCCGGTCTTCGGCCTCGAGTTCGCCCGCCTCTACGAAAAGCAGCTGCTCGGGTCCCTCGAACGCGACATGCGCAACCAAGCCGTGCTGGTTCGCGCTCTCCTCGAGTCGGACCTCGAAGAGGGCGTATCGCTCGAGGATCCCCGCCATGCGGGTATCCTCACCGACGCCGCGGTTCGCACTCGGACCCGCGTGCGGGTCCTCGGCGCGGATGGCGGACCGCTCGTCGATTCGCACGAAGACGGCCCCCCCGAGGGCGTCGAACCACCGCCGCCGCGCCTCGGGGGATCCGTCGGGCAGGCCGTGTCGAGCAGCTACGAGTCGGCGCGGTCCGCCGCCGGTCGAGGTCGTGGCGGGCCGAGGTGGTCCGAGGTCGAGGACCGACAGGAGGTGCGCGACGCCCTCGGAGGCCGGGCGTCGGCTTACACCCGCGTCCGGGACCGGGCGCCAGGGGTCTTTCTCTTCGTGACCGAGACCATTCGCCACGGCGGGGAGGTTCGCGGCGTCGTCTACGTCACCCGGTCGACGCGCCCCGTGATGGTGGAGCTCTATCGTATCCGCTCAGGCCTCATCCGGGTCCTCCTGGTCGCCCTCTTCATCAGCCTCCTGAGCACCCTGGTCCTCGCTTGGACCATCTCGCGCCCGCTCTCGCGCTTGTCCCGGGCCGCCCGGCGCATCACCGCTGGCGAGCGCGGTGTGATCGTGCCCGTCGAGGGTACCGGCGAGATCCACGAGCTCGGGCAATCCTTCGCGACCATGACCGACGAACTGCGCGCCCGGGCC
>QMMC01000016.1 GCA_003647065.1 Deltaproteobacteria bacterium
CCTCGGGCCGCCGTCGCGGCGCCTTCTCGTGGGGGACGCGATTTTTTCGCACACTGCGACTTGCCTAAGGCGTCCCCCGCGCCTATCTCGGGCGCCATGCGTAGGACCAACATGGGTAGGGCGCTCGCAGCAGCGCCCATGGGTTGTGGCGGCGGTGGCGTTGACGTGGCCGAAGCCGAAGGCGGCGAGGGAACCTCCGGCGGAGAACACGGAGGCAAGTACGGAGAGCTTTTGGCCGAGGTCACGGCGTTTCACGACGTCCTCGCGCCCATCTGGCACGCCGAAGAGGGGCAGGTCCGCCGCGACGCTGCCTGTGAGAACATCCACGTCCTCGACGGCGCAGCAGACGACGTCGAAGCGATGAGCGTGCCCGAAGGCGTCGACGAAAACGCCTGGCACGCGGCGACGGATGACCTGATGGCCGACGTCGACGTGGTCGCTGGCGCCTGCGAAGCGGACGCCGACGATGTCGAGGCGAAGCTCAGCGAAGTACACGACGCCTTCCACGCCATCGTGGAGCTCGTGAACCCGGAAGAGCACGAGGGCCACGAGGCCGGCGAAAGCCACGAAGACCACGAGGGCCACGAAGGTCACGAGGCCGAAGCGACCGAAGAGACCGAATAATCAGCCTCGCATGGAGCGTGAGACACAAGCGAGGTGGTTCCGGTTTCGAGCAGCCCGCGGAGTCTATCTTTATAGGTGAGCAGGCAGCGCAGAAAGCGGGGCCAGATCGCGCCGTGGATCATGCTCCAGGCGCGCCGTCAGCGCAGGGCGTGCATCGTCCCCCCCGCTTCGATCGTGATCCGGAAGCCCTCGAACCGAGGGAGCCAGGACCGGGGCGGGGGTTTCTTGCGCGTGCCCTTGAGCATGCGGAGGAGGACCCGCCGCTTGGGCACGTCGTACTCCACCCGATAGGTGGCATCCCCGGTCGTGACCTCCCGGGGGTACTCTTGGTCGAGGACGTGACGCACCTCGAAGGGCACGTCGGGGAAGGTCACGTCATCGAGAGAAAGCAGCGCGAGATCTCCGCTCGCCTCGACTCCGAGCCCTTCGAGATGTTCGAGTAGCCACTCGCCGTAGTCGGTGGACGCGGTGCCGCCGGCGCTCAGGCCGAGGTGGCCGGCAAGGGCCGTGGCGACGATGCGCTCGGCAGAGATCGCCCGCGCCTTCTTGAAGAGCTTCCCGCGCAGCACCAGGTCGCGAATCGCCTCGCGGGCCATCGCGCCGTGGGGCACGTCCTCGCGCGTATCGATGACCTTCTTGGCGTAGATCCGCTCGATGCGTACGTGGATCTTGCGCTTCTCGTAGGTGACGCCGGCGAGGCGGTCCCGGCCGAGGCCTGCTCCCGCGACCCACGGCAATGGGACGGGCATCACCGAGGTCGCAAGCACCTTCGCGTCCCGCCGCCCGAGGCCGAGGGCGTGGGTCCCGAGCACGACGATGGCTTCGACCTCGTCCTTCTTCTCTTGGCTGACTCGCCCCTGGGCGGCGCTCTCCCGGCCGAGTTCGATCTCCGTGCCCCCGTTGGACCACGCGACACGTCGCTTGCGACGTCGGGCGACGTGCACCATGCGCGGGTCGGCAGCCATCGCGGTTTCGGCGAGGCGGCGGCGGTCGATCTTCGCATCGGCGTCGGCGGGGGGCTTCGTGCCGAAGGCGCGGTGTAGGCGCTTGGCGTTGGCCCGGGCTTCACGGAGGGCAAAGGCACTCAAGGCGTGGCGCCGGGCATCCCCCATGCGCACGGCGCGAATGGCCGCGACGGCGTCACAGCCGCAACTCCGGAGGTCGTCCTCTTCGTGGACGGGGCGCGCGCGTTCGAAGAGCGGGCGCTGGAGGGCGAGGGTCGCGACGAGGTCGATGGCGTCGTCGAGGCACGAGGTGCGTTCGGCTTCGATGAGCAGGCGCCCGAGAGCCGCGTCGAGGGGCAAACCGAACATGGCCCGGCCCCGGTCGGTGATGCGCCCCTCTTCGTCGAGGCCCCCGAGGACCGAGAGTTCAGCGAACGCCGCATCGAGGGCGTACTCCTTGGGCGCGTCGAGAAATTCGATGCTCCGAGCATCAGCCCCGGCCACGGCTGCGCTCAGAACCAACGGTGTGAGGGCCTCGCGGTGAATCGCCGGCGGCGTCACGGATTCGAGGCGGGCGGCCTCGCTGAAGAGGCGTATGCAAACGCCAGGTCCGGTCCGGCCCGCGCGCCCGGCGCGCTGGTCGGCGCTGTCCAGCGCGATGGGAGAGACCGTGAGATACCCCCGGTCCCTGTGGAAATGGGTGCGCCGAACCAGGCCGCTGTCGATGACCACCCCGATGCCTACGATGGTGACCGAGGTCTCGGCGACGTTGGTCGCGAGGACCACCTTGCGCCGGCCCCGAGGGGCCGGAGAAAATGCCTTGCCCTGCTGGTCGAGGGAGAGCCCTCCGTGCAATTCGACGACGTGGTCCTTCCCATGGAGCGCGTCGCGGACCGCAGCGATCTCTCCCTTGCCGGGAAGAAAAACCAAGACATCGCCCGGAAGGTCGGCGGTCGCGGCGACGGCGTCAGCGACTCGCGAGGGCAGTTGCTCCCGGTCCGGGAGCAGTACGCCGCCGGCGCTATACCGAATGTCGACGGGGTAGGTCCGGCTGTGGCCCTCGACGTGTCGGGCGCCCAGGTACGTCGCGACGCGGTCGGCCTCGAGAGTCGCGCTCATCGCCACCAGGCCCTTCGCGCGGCCCCGGAGGAGGGCGAGGAGCAGGTCGGTTTCGAGACTGCGCTCGTGGAGCTCGTCGAGGATGACGGCATCGTACCCGGCAACGCGATCGAGCATGCGCAGCGCCATGCCCGGCGTGACGAAGAGGATGCGGGTGTCGGCCCGCGCCTGCTTGTTGTCGCGGACGTGGAACCCGACTTCGTGACCCAAAGTGACCCCTTCGAGCTCTGCGACGCGGCGGGCAAGGCTCTGGCACGCCACCCGGCGCGGCTCGACCACCAGGACGCGCCCCGGACACCACCGGGGTACGGCGGTGCTCTTCCCCGACCCGGTGGGCGCCGAAAGCACGACCGGCCCGCCCTCGAAGGCGTCGAGGAAGTCCCCGCGAACAGCTTCGATGGGCAACGTAGTCACGACGATCGCTATTGATCTACCATCCCGCCGCCATGACCACCGCCGACAATCCACTCCTGTCCGACGACTTTTCGATCCCCTTCGACCGCATCGGCCCCGAGCACGTGGTCCCCGGAGTGAATCACCTGCTCGCCGCCGCGAAGACCGCCGTAGACGCCGTGGCCGCAGATGTTGGCCCGCCGACCTACGAGTCGGTCCTCGGCGCCCTCGAGACAGCAACCGAGGGGCTCGAACGGGCCATCGGTATCGTCGGCCACCTCGAGGCGGTCGCGACGAACGATGCGCTTCGTGCGGCGTACGACGAGGTGAAGCCGGCGGTCAGCGCCTTCTACTCGACGCTTCCGTTGAACGCGGACCTCTACCGCCGCCTCATCGCCCTCGCCGAGAGCACGGAAGCGAGCGGCCTCGTCGGCGGCCGGGCCCGGCACCTCGAGAAGACCGTCGACGAGTTCAAGCGCCACGGCGCCGAACTCGACGCAGAGGGCAAGGAACGCCTGTCCGAGATCGCCATCGAGTTGACCAAGCTCACGACGAAGTACGCGCAGAACGTGCTCGATTCGACCAACGCCTTCGAGCTCCTCGTCGAAGACGAGAAGATCCTCGCTGGGCTGCCGCCCTCGGCCATCGCCGCCGCCCGACAGAGCGCAGAGGCCAAGGGCCAGTCGGGTTACCGCTTCACGCTTCAGGCGCCGAGCTTCATCCCGGTCCTGACCTACCTCGACGATCGCGCGATCCGCGAACATATCTGGCGTGCCTATTCCACCGGACCGGCGAGCGGAGAGCACGACAACCGCAGTCTGGTGAGGTCGATTCTCCGGCTTCGGCGAGAGAAGGCCGAGCTCCTGAGCTTCCGCAACTTCGCAGACCTCGTGCTCGCGGACCGCATGGCAAAGATGGGTCAAACGGCCGAGTCGTTCATCGGCGAGCTCCGGGAGCGCACCCTGCCCTGGTTCGAGCGCGAGAATACGACCCTCGAGGCCTACCGCAACGGCAAGCTCGGCGACGACGCCGCGGCCATGCGCCCGTGGGATGTCGCCTACTGGTCCGAGAAACAGCGAGCGGAACTCTACGACTTCGACGAAGAGGAGCTGCGCCCGTACTTCTCGGTCGACGCGGTGCTGCACGGCCTCTTCGAGACGGTTCGGCGGCTCTACGGCGTCTCGATCGAGCCCACCGACGACATGCCCGTTTGGCACGAGACGGTGCGCACCTACCGCTTCCTCGATGCCGACGGGACGATGGCTGGGGCGTTTTACATCGACCTCTTCCCTCGGGAGTCCAAGCGCGGGGGCGCATGGATGCAAGACCTGGTGACGGGCGTGCCCCCGGACCCGCACCTCGGCCTTTTCTGCGCCAACGTGACCCCGCCGGTCGGAGACCAACCGGCCCTGCTCACCCACCGGGAAGTCGAGACCCTCTTCCACGAGTTCGGCCACCTCATGCACCACCTACTCAGCAAGGTGACCGTGCGCAGCCTCGCCGGGACCAACGTGGCGTGGGACTTCGTCGAGCTGCCATCTCAGATCATGGAGAACTGGTGCTGGGAGCGTGAGGCCCTCGACGTCTTCGCCCGCCACCACGAGACCGGCGAGGCCATCCCCGGGCCCCTCTTCGACAAGATGATCCGCGCCCGGACCTACCGTGCCGCGGCGGCGCAGATGCGTCAGCTCGGCCTCGGCGCCGTCGACCTCGCCCTCCACGTAGAGTGGGACCCGTCGGACGATTCCGCCCACCTCCTCGAATACGCGCGGGAAATCCTGGGGGCCCACTCCGTGGCGCCCCTGCCCGATGACTACGCGATGATCTGCCGGTTCGGCCACCTCTTCGCGAGCCCCGTCGGCTACGCCGCTGGTTACTACTCTTACAAATGGGCCGAAGTCCTCGACGCCGACGCCTTCACCCGTTTCAAGGAACACGGCGTCTTCGACCCAGCGATCGGCGCCGCGTTCCGCGACCACATCCTGTCCCAAGGCGACAGCCGGGACCCGATGGAACTCTACCAGGACTTCATGGGCCGGGAGCCGCGCATGGAGCCGCTCTTCGAGCGCCAGGGGCTGGTCTGAGCGCCCGGACCGGTTCGCACTAGTTTACTTTGAACGACTGAGACTTATAGGGGGAACCATGGATCCAATCGAAGAAGAGGCGGCGATAGCCGAAGAGCGCGCATCGCAACGACCCATGATGACGCCGGACGTTCTGGACGAGCCCATCAGCGAGCTCTGCGACAAGCCCGCGGTCTCGGTGCCCGTCGGGGCGACGATCGGCGATGCCGTCCGGACGATGCAGGAGAAAGACATCGGCTCGGTTCTCGTCGTCGACGGAGACGCGTTGGTGGGCATCGTCACCGAGCGCGACGCGCTGAAGAAGGTCGTCGGCAAGGACGTCGCCGTCCTCGAGACGGCCGTCACCGAGTTCATGACCCCCGACCCCGAGACTCTTCAGCCCGGGGACAGCCTGATCTACTTGATGAACAAGATGCACGTCGGCGGCTTCCGCCACGTCCCGATCGTAGACCCGAGCGGCAAACCGCTCCACGTCCTCTCGCTGCGCGCGGTACTCCGATACCTCATCGAGCAGTTCGGCTCACGCGTAGTGAACATCCCTCCGGATCCGTTCCGCGGCGAGCGTCGCGAGGGCAGCGGATAGCCAGCTCTAGTCAGCATCGACCGGGCCGATTGGCGCGGTCTCACTGAACGTCCAGGTGTCGTTGTCCCGGATGGCACGATTCACCTCCCACTCGTCTCGGAAGAGAGCGACGAGGTGGTGGTCTTGGTCGTGTACGCCGAGGGGAATGCGTGCCAGGGCCAGGTCCTTCGGGCCCTCGGGGCCGTCGACCCACCGAGCGTAGCTGAAGCCCAGGCGATCCAGGCGAACCTCGGCGTTGTATTCGTGCTCGAGGCGGTAGGCGAGGATTTCGAACTGAAGCTGGCCCACGACGCCGCAGATCGGGTCCTTCTCGCGGCCGGGCTCGAAGAAGAGCTGGATCGTGCCTTCCTCGGCGAGCTCCGTGATGCCCTTCTGGAGCTGCTTGCGCTTCATCGGGTCGAGGAGCACGACGCGACCGAAGTGCTCCGGCGAGAACCGGGGCACGGCGTCGAAGGAGAGCTTGCCCCCCGTCGAGATGGTGTCGCCGATACGATAGAGCCCCGGATCGTAGAGGCCGATGATGTCGCCCGGGTAGGCGTCGACGACCTTTTCCCGCTCCGACGCGAAGAACTGCTCGGCGCCCTTGAGGCGGATCTCCTTATCCAGGCGCGAGTGCGTCACCCGCATGCCGCCCTCGAAGCGGCCGGAGCAGATGCGAGCGAAGGCGATGCGGTCCCGGTGGGACTTGTCCATGTTCGCCTGAACCTTGAAGACGAACGCGCTGAAGCGCTCGTCCTCGGGTGAAACGATGACGTCTCCGGCAATGCGGGGCCCGGGCATCGGGCAGAGCCCTTTGAAGACCCGGAGGAACGGCTCGACCCCAAAGCTGGTCAGGGCGCTACCGAAGAAGACCGGGGTCTGGGTACCGCCGAGGAAAGCCTTCTCGGAGTACTCCTCGCCCGCGCCGTCGAGCAGATCGATCTGGTCCCGGAGGTCGCCATAGGCGCTCTCGCCGATCATCGCCGCGAGCTCTGGGTCGTCGATGCCGCCGGTCTCGACCGCCGCCTTCCGCGCATTCTGCGCTGTCTTTTCGAAGCGTAGAACCGACTTATCGTCCCGCACGTACACGCCCTGAAAACGGTCGCCGTCCCCGATGGGCCAGGTGAACGGCACGGTGTGAAGCCCGAGCACGTCCTCAACCTGGCTCATGAGGCCAAAGGGGTCCCGGGAGGGCCGGTCGAGCTTGTTGACGAAGGTGACGATGGGCGTGCCGCGCATCCGGCAGACGTGGAAGAGCTTGCGGGTCTGCGGCTCGAGGCCATTAGAGGCGTCGATGAGCATGATCGCGCAGTCCGCGGCGGTGAGCGTCCGGTAGGTGTCCTCGGAGAAGTCCTGGTGACCGGGGGTATCGAGGAGGTTGTAGTGGATGCCCTCGAACTCGAAGGCGAGCACGCTCGAGGTCACGGAGATCCCGCGCTTCTTCTCGATCTCCATCCAGTCGCTGGTCGCAGCGCGCTTCGACTTACGCGACTTGACGGCCCCGGCCATGTGAATGGCCCCTCCATAAAGAAGGAGCTTCTCGGTCAGGGTCGTCTTGCCCGCATCCGGATGGGAGATGATGGCGAAGGTGCGCCGTTTTTCGTACTCGCGGGCCATGGGGCCGCGTATCTAAGCACTCGGCGACCGAAGCTCAAGGGGCATTGCCAAGGTGCTCGGAGGTATGGGTGGGCGCGTTTCTGGGGTCCTGGCTCCCCGGGGGACCGGACAGAGGTGTTGCCATGAGCCACCTCAGGGAGCCAAATTTCGTTGAAATTTCGCGAATACGATCGTTGGCACGCTGCCTGCTTAGTCTCCCTCCGCCTGGCACGACGCGTGTCAGTCGGGAGCACACCATGAAGACCGCAACGACCATCGCCCTTCTCCTCGGCCTCTGTTTTGGAGCCGGCTGCGCCACCAACACCCCCCAGGACCCCGTCGAGGCGGCCTGTGGCGGCAAGTGTGACGATGCCCAGGCCATCCCCCAGTACGAGGCGGACATCGCCGCGATGAACGCCAACTGGTCGGGTACCACCCCGATGCAGACCGTCGAGGACGCTTACCGCGTCACGGTTCGCCTCGGGGACCAGACCCTCGTCGCCGATACCCACCTCTTCGGCACCGACGTCAACGTCATCCCCTACGCCGACGGCGACAACGTTGCAGACGTCGATGGCAACAATGTCGAGCGCGGCGACGCGGTCATCGCCCAGTACTTCCCCCCCGGGGAGATCGGCATCGCCGTCAAGCATCACCGCCCGGAGCACCGGGAGCTCACCCTCGGCGGACCCGGCGACGACATGAAGGAGCACTTCAAGCTCCAGGATACGCACATCGAGATCGTCGTCGGTGTCGAGCGCGACGGCCAGCCCGGCGCCATCACCCTCAACAACCCCCAGGACTATCAGAACGGTCGCTTCGGTAACGCGAACTACTCGATGATGTTCCTGCGCCCGGTCTACCCCGCCTTCCTCACCCCCGACCAGATCACGGCCTTCCGGGACAACATCCGAACGATGCTCCTCGGCTTCAACGCCGTCAGCAACTTCCCCGGCGACTACAACGGCGGCGACCCCCTCGCGGCGAACAGCCCGGAGAAGGTTCGCGAGCACGTCGGACAGATGATCCGCGCCATCGCCGGTGACGCCGACGCCCGCGCCTGGTTCCAGGACCCGGCCAACCAGGTCTACTGCGCCGAGCTCGCCCACATCTCGTTCAGCGCCGGCATGATCGTGCCCCTGAACGCCGCGAACATCGTCCCGATGGTCGGCCAGGACACCTGGGACGCCTACGTCGCCGAGCTCGAGAAGCACGCCGCCGGCCAGGACAGCGCCTTCACCGACCTGAATGACAACGAGTACGCCGCCCTCGTCGACGTGACCCTCGCCCCCGAGGACCTGCGCCCGACCGCCGACTACGCCCCCGTGGGCAACCCCGCCGCTCGGCAGATCGCCTTCCAGCCCATGACCATGGCCGACATCGTCGAGAGCTTCATGGCCACCCACATCCCCCGCGACGTCATGGGTGAGGGCGTGGCTCCGATTCAGGCCGCCGTGCTGAGCCAGATGAAGCCCGGCCTCCTCGAGGCGATGGCCATGGACCAAATCCCCGAGACCGACCCCCGGCGCCAGGCCGTCGACGCCCTCTTCGCCCAGCTGGTGGAGGTCGTCGGCACCTCCTACGGCAGCTACGACGAGTTCCGCGCCAACCTCCAGCCGGTCATGGACCAGGCCCGCATGATGACCGGTCCCCGCGACGACACCGGCACCGGGCTCTTCGTTCCGCCCTCCCTCATGCACCTCATCGCCAAGGGCCGCTTCGACGATGGCCTCATGAGCCTCCGCTACATCGGCCACGGCGTGCACTGGAGCATGGTCCGCGGCGCGAACGCCGGTCCCACCACGCCGACCGAGCCCACCACGCCGGCCGAGCCCACCACGCCGACCGAGCCCACCGACCCCGAGCCCACCAGCAACGTCATCGCCACCGAGTCCGGCTCGGTCGGTGCCGGCGAGCAGGTGTACTTCACCATCGAGACCCCGGCCGGCGCCTCCCGCCTGGTCTTCACGATGGACTCCAGCCAGGACGCCGACCTCTACGTCCGCAATGGCGACGAGCCCACCGTCGAGAACTTCGACTGCCGCCCCTACGAGGGCTCCGGCGCGACCGAGGTCTGCGAGTTCGCCCCGCCGGCTGGCACCTACCAGGTCATGATCCGCGGCTACAACGCCTCGACCTTCGAGCTGACCGTGAAGGCCGAGTAGCTCGAGCAATCATCCGAGAGTCGATGAAAAGTCGATGAAGCGGGGCGGCGACAGCCGTCCCGTTTTTTCGTTCTCAAATCAACAGGAACACAGCGATACCCACGAGCAGCAAGAGCGCCACGAAGATACCCGCCGCGAGGGCGACCCGATCCCCGGCCTTGAAACCGCCTTCCCCCCCCACCTTGGTATCGTCGAGGCGAAACTCCGGTGGCGCGGTATTGACCATCGTCGGCGGGTCGCTGTCTCCCACGCTGAAACGCGCCGACTGGGTGTCCGGGAGGCCCTCGTGCATGCCGGGTCGCCGCGGACTACGAATCGCCGACGGGAGCGCCGGGGCGGCCGGGAACACATCCAAGGCGCCCGGGGACTCGGGGGAGGTCGGCACGTCGGAGTACTTCCCTCCAGGGGGGATGAGCACGGGAGCCGACCCCTCGGCTTCGGTCCGCACATCCAACTCGGCGGCCGGCATCGGGAGCGGCACCTCCGCCTCGGTCGGTGCATCCAGGTCGCCAGTCGATATGGGGACCGCGACCTCGGCAGCCGTCGGAAAATCGACATCTAGAACCGACACCGGGGGCGCGCCGAGGGCCACTTGATCGACGCCGCGCCAGGAGGCACCGCTCTGCCCCTCCTCCTGACCCACCCCGGAGAGTTCCCGATCATCGAAGGGAAGATTGGGCTCGGCCACGAGAGTGACGTCTTCCTCGTCATCTTCGTCGTCGAGGTCATCGTCGGCGGGGCCGTCCTCGTCGAGGATGTCGATAATCTCGATTTCCCGAGATCCGATCTCCAGGATGTCCTCGTCCAGCCCGACCTCGAGGAGGGCGGAGACGCTTTCATCGAAGGTCACCGTGTCCAGGTCGTCATCGTCATCATCCGATGGCAACATCGCAGCCTGGACCGCCCGCTGGGCCAGTCCTCGCTGGATGGCCGCCGCCGCCGCGTGGGAGAGCTGGTCGGTCGGATCGTCGGGCTCGGCATCGAGACCCGCGGCATTGACCCGGCTAGTAGCCCCGAGGGCCTTTGCGCGTCCCGCGGTTCTTCCGATGAACTCGGCGAGATCGAGGGCATTGATGGTGGTCGAGGTCTCCTCCTCGACGAGCTCGACGGATGCGGCGCCGAGCAGCTGGTCGATGCCGGACATGTCCGCGGGGTCTCCGACGAAGGTCTTGATGACGTCGGGGTCGTAGTCCTGGGGCCCGGTCAGGACCTCGAGGGCGCCCTCGTGCAGCCCAGGAGGGACCTCTTGCATGGTAGCCGTGTCGGAATGGGGGAACTTGAGCTCCATCGAAACGAAAGCGGGCATGCGGTCCGCGACCCGATGCATCTCCTCGCCGAGGACCGCGTGCAGGAGCTCGGCTATCTGATCGTCATCGAGGGCTTCGGCTATTGGGGCGGCTCGCGAGAGCAAGGTGCGAAACTCGAGGGCTGACGCGGGTCTGGCTTCGCGGTTGGCCGACAGAGCGATGAGCACCGCGTCGTCGAGAGCCGGCGAGATGTTGGGCGCGTACTCGCTCGGGGGATCGACGAGGGGATCCTGCACCTTGGTCAGCACGTCGAAGTCCGACTCTCCCCAGAAGAGCGGACGCATGGTGAGCATCTCCCAGAGCACGATGCCCAGCGCGTAAATGTCGGTCCGCTGATCTACGTCACGCCCCTTCGCGTGCTCCGGTGACATGTACCGAAGCTTTCCTCGGACCGAAGCCCCAGTCGCCGAGTGGTGCATGCGAGCGCGGGACTTCGCGATCCCGAAATCGATCAGACGCAGGTCCCCGGTGTGGGCTAGGAGAATGTTCTGCGGGCTGACGTCCCGGTGGACCACGTTGAGAGGTTCACCATTGTCACCGAGCAAGGAGTGGGCCGCGTCGAGGGCCTCACACACCTGCATCGCGATGTAGACCGCGAGCTCGGGGCTCATCCGGCGGCGGTGCCGGATCAGAGCCTGGAGGAGCTGGGCGACGGAGCACCCATGGATGTACTCCATGGCGAGGTAGTGCACGCCGCCGACGTCGCCCACCTCTTCGATGCGCACGACATTGGGGTGCTGAATGCGAAGTGAAAGCCGCGCCTCGTCCTCGAACATCGCCACCAAGTCTTCGTCGTCGAGGAAGTGCTGATGCACGACCTTGATGGCGAAGATCCGGTTGTCGGGGGGTATGCGCCGGCGCGCCAGATACAGCGTGGCCATCCCGCCGCTCTTGAGGTGGGCGATGATCTCGTAGCGACCGAGTTCGTCCCCAACCTTCAGCACGTGGACCCCAAAGAAGAACCCGAAAAGGTTATCGCCCCTGGCCCCGCCAGGGCAACTAATGAGGAATTGACTACCGCAGAACCTCCATTCGGGGTGACCCCCCCTCGATCGGTGGCAAACCGGTCCCGCCTCTGCGACCCTCCGCCCATGGGTGACCGAACGCTCTATCCCCCGCTCGAGCCTTTTGACACTGGCAGGCTCAGGGTCGACGACATCCACGAGCTCTATTACGAGCAGTCGGGCAACCCCACGGGTAAACCGGCCGTTTTTGTTCACGGGGGCCCCGGCGGCGGCACCAACCCGAGCTACCGGCAGTTCTGGGACCCCGCCGTGTACCGGATCGTGCTCTTCGACCAACGCGGCTGCGGCCAAAGCACCCCCCACGCCGACCTGCGCAACAATACGACCTGGGACCTCGTCGCCGACATGGAGAAGCTGAGGGAGCACCTCGGCATCGAGCAGTGGCAGGTGTTCGGGGGATCCTGGGGCAGCACCCTCGCGCTGGCCTACGGAGAGACGCACCCGAGCAGGGTCACCGAGCTCGTGCTCCGCGGCATCTTCATGCTCCGAAAGAAGGAGATCCACTGGTACTACCAGGACGGCGCGAGCCGGATCTTCCCGGACGCCTGGGAGGGCTTCCTCGCCCCCATCCCCGAGGACGAACGCGACGACCTCTTGCACGCCTATCACCGCCGACTGACGAGCGATGACAGCGCGATTCGGCTCGAAGCCGCGAAGGCCTGGAGTATCTGGGAGGGCAGCACCTCGACCCTCGCCGTCGATCCGAAGCTCGTGGAGAAGACCGCGGACGCCCACTTCGCGGAGGCCTTCGCGCGCATCGAGTGCCACTACTTCGTCAACGGGGGATTCTTCGACCGCGAAGATCAATTGCTCGCCAACGTCGACACCATCCGGCACATCCCGGGCGTCATCGTCCAGGGACGCTACGACGTCGTGTGCCCCGCCGGCAGCGCCTGGGAGCTCTCGAAGGCCTGGCCCGAGGCGACGCTGAAGATCGTCCCCGATGCGGGGCATTCGGCGATGGAGGTCGGCATCGCCCGCGAGCTGGTTGCGGCGACTGACCGCTATCGGCCCTGAGCTTCCGAGGCCTACCGGCGCCGGGGTCAGGACTTGCGGCGGCGCCGGCGGGGCCTCAGGGGCTCGGCGGTCTCCGGGTCGTCCGGCCAATGGTGGCGCGGATAACGGCGCCGAAGCTCCTTCGCGATGGCGGGATAGTGGCGTTCCCAAAAGCCCGCGAGGTCGGTCGTGACCTGCACGGCCCGCCTATTCGGCGCGTTCAGGTGAAGCACCAGGGGCACCTCGCCCCCGGCCACCGTCGGGCCCACTCGCGACCCGAAAAAATCCTGGAGGAACGATGCGATCCACGGTGGCTTGCCGGGGTCATAGTGCACCACGACCCCATTGGGGTGCCCCGGGATCCGCGCCCGGAGCGGCGCGAGGCGGTCGAGGGCGGCCCGAGCGGCGGGGCTCATCTGGGCGTGCAGCAGCTCGGGCAGGCGCGCCCCGCGTAGGTCTTCGAAGCTCGACGCCCCATCGGCGACGGCGCTGATGGCGTCGCGCAGCGCCTCGTCGTCGAGGGCGTCGACCGTTTCGTCGTAGCGGGCGGCGAACGCCGTCCGGCGCCGCAAGAGATCGAGGGCCTCCCCATCGCAGATGCGTTCGACGCCGCGAGAAAGCGCCGCCTCCGCGAGGACCCGGGCCGCATCCGGCCCCGTCGCGAGGCTCCGGCTCTCGTCGAGGACCAGGCCATCGAAGGACAGCGACCGCACCCGCATCACCCGTTCCCGGTCGGCCTCGAACTCGACTTCGTCCTTCTCTGCTATCTGCCCCGGGAAGAACTCGAGCAATTGCTCGGGCTCGACGGCGCTCGCCGCCCGGATGAGGGCCGGCCCCCGCTTCCGGTCGTCCACTTCGAGGGCGACGACGAAGGCCGCCTCCTTGACGACGCTCGTCGGCGCCAGGTGGCCAGACCCACCCCCGGCAAAAACGATCACGTCCCCATGTTGCTTACGCCGTTTGCCGACCCGGTCGGGATAGGCGAGGAGGGTCGCCTCGAGGAGCGCTGTCTCCTCGACCGCCGGGTCCCCGACCCGGTCCGCATCACGAGGCGCCGCGAGAGCCCGAACCAACTGGTCCCGCGACCTCTTCACGGCGAGGGTGGCGCCCCGTTCGAGGTCCCAACGCCGGAGCGCGCCGTCCCCGAGACCCTCTCGTTCGGCACCCTCGAAGGCGTCTCGGCGTGCGAGCAAGTCGGAGCTGCCGACCTCGTCGGTGCGCGCCTCGGGGCCGTCGAAGCGCGTGCGCACCGACCGCCGAATCTCTCGCTCACCGATGAGCGCCGCGAGGAGCGCTCCCTGGCTCGCGACGCCCCGGGCCTCGGCGGCGAGAAGCAAGCGACCGAGGCGCGGGTGGACCGGGAGCTTGCCCATACGGCGCCCGTCGTCGGTGATGAGGCCGTCGGGGCCCATCGCTCCGAGCAGGGAGAGCAGATGGCGGGCCCGGTCGAGGGCGGCCTCGGGTGGCGCATCGAAGAAGGGAAAGGTTCCTGGGTCTTCACCCAGAGAACGCAACATCAAGGAGGTCTCGGCGAGGTCGGATCGGCCGATCTCCGGGACGTCGTGGTCCGGCCGGGTGTCGTGGTCGTGCTTGGTGTAGAGGCGAATGCAGTGCCCCTCGCGAACGCGCCCGGCGCGCCCGGCGCGTTGCTTGGCCGAGGCGCGGCTGATCGGCTGTGTCGAGAGCCCAGGCAAACCCGTCCACGGCGAGTGGCGAGCCACCCGGGCGAGCCCCGAGTCGACGACGACGGTGACCCCCTCGATGGTCACTGACGTCTCGGCGACGTTGGTCGAGAGGATGATCTTGGGCCGGTCCCCGCGCCGGATGGCCCGGTCCTGCTCCTTCGGAGGAAGATCGCCGTGGAGCATGACCAGGTCGTAGCCGGCGTCCGCGGCAAGATCAGCAGAGGCCTCCCGGGCCCGACGAATCTCCCCGGCCCCGGGGAGAAATACCAGGATGTCCCCCCGGTCCCCCCGTCGGATGCCTCGACGGACGGCCGAGGCGACCTGCTTCTCGAGGCGCCGGTCGTCGGGTTGGTCCAAGTGCTCGACCACGACCGGAAACGCGCGCCCCTCGACGAAGAGCGGCGAGACCCCGAGGAAGGACGACACGGCGGCGGCATCGAGGGTGGCGCTCATCACCACCAGCTTCAGCGCCGGCTTGGTCGTACGCCGGAGACGCTCCGCGAAAGCGAGGGCCAGGTCCCCGTGGAGGTGTCTCTCGTGGAACTCGTCGAGGACGACGGCGCCGACCCGCGAGAGCGTGGGATCCGCGACGAGGCGACGGATGAAGATGCCCTCGGTCACGAAGCGCAGGCGCGTCTCCTTCGAGCTGCGATCCTCGAAGCGCACGGTGTAGCCGACCTCGCCTCCGAGGCGACCGCCACGCTCCTTCGCAACCCGGGTCGCGGCGAGGCGCGCGGCGAGGCGCCGGGGCTCGAGGACGAGGATCTCTCCATCGACGATTCCCGCATCGAGCATCGACGCGGGTACCCGGGTGGTCTTCCCGGCGCCGGGCTCGGCCGAGAGCACCAGCGCCCCCTCGTCACCGAGGCGGCGGGTGATCTCGGCCAGATGGGCGTCGATCGGGAGTTCGAGCACGGCCGCCGGACTAACTCCTGCTGAGTTTCCGGTACTTGATGCGCTTGGGAATGTCGGCCGCGGCGCCGAGGCGCTTGTGGCGGTCTTCTTCGTAGTCCTGGTAGCTGCCCTCCATGAAGAGGACCTCGCTGTTGCCTTCGAAGGCGAGGATGTGCGTCGCGACGTGGTCGAGGAACATGCGATCATGGCTCACGACGAGGGCGCAGCCGGGGAAGTCCATGACCGCCTGCTCGAGGCTTTGCAGCGTCTCGACGTCGAGGTCGTTCGTCGGCTCATCGAGGAGGAGCACGTTGCCCCCCTGCTTGAGCAGCTTGGCGAGGTGCACGCGGTTTCGCTCGCCCCCGGAGAGCTTGCCGACCTTCTTCTGCTGGTCGCTGCCCTTGAAGTTGAACCAGCCGCAGTACGCCCGGGAGCTCACCTCGCGCTTGCCGAGTTGCACATTTTCGAGGCCGCCGCTGATCTCTTCGTAGACGGTCTTGTCGCCCTCGAGGTCCGTGCGGCCCTGGTCGACGTAGCTGAGCTCGACGGTATCGCCGACCTCGACGGTGCCCTCGTCGGGTTGCTCCTCGCCGACGATCATCTTGAAGAGCGTGGTCTTGCCCGCGCCGTTGGGCCCGACGATGCCGACCACGCCCCCGGGAGGGATGAGCAGGTCGAGGCCGTCGAAGAGCAACTTGTCTCCGTAGCCCTTCTTGAGGCCTTTGATCTCGATGACCTTGTCCCCGAGGCGTGGCCCCGGCGGGATCTGAACCTCGTTGGGTGCACGCTTCTGGTCAGCACCGGACTGAACGAGGTCGTCGAAAGCCTGGATGCGCGCCTTGCTCTTGGCCTGCCGGGCCTTCGGGGAGGCTCGGATCCAATCGAGTTCGCGCGAGATATGTTTCTGACGACTCGACTCGGTCTTCTCCTGCTTGCGCAGGCGCTCCTGCTTCTGCTCGAGCCACGCCGTGTAGTTGCCTTTGTAGGGCAACGCCTTGCCGCCATCGAGTTCGAGGATCCACTCGGCCACCTCGTCGAGGAAGTAACGGTCGTGGGTGACGCAGACGACGCAGCCGGGGTAGCTCTGGAGGTGGCCTTGGAGCCAGGCGACGGACTCGGCGTCGAGGTGGTTGGTGGGCTCGTCGAGGAGCAGCAAGTCCGGCTTCTGCATCAGGACCTTGCAGAGCGCGATGCGTCGCCGCTCACCGCCCGAGAGCACGGCCGGGTCCGCGTCGGCCGGCGGAAGCCGGAGCGCGTCCATGGCGATCTCGAGGTGGGTGTCGAGGTTCCAGAGATCTGCGGCGTCGATCTGGTCTTGGAGCTTGCCCTGCTTGTCGAGGAGCTTGGTCATCTCGTCGTCGCTCATGGGCTCGCCGAGCTTCATCGAGAGCTCCTCGAACTCCGTGAGCAGGGCGCGCTGGTCGGCGACCGCTTCTTCGACGCACTCCTTGACGGTCTTGGCGTCGCCGAGGTCTGGCTCTTGGGGCACGAAGCCCCGGGTGGCGCCAGGGCGAAGCCAGGCCTCCCCGGTGAAGTCCTCGTCTATCCCCGCCATGATCCGAAGAATCGTCGACTTCCCAGTGCCGTTGACCCCGATGACGCCGATCTTGGCCCCCGGGAGGAACGACAGATAGACGTCCGCGACGACCTTCTTGTTCGGGGGATGGACCTTCATGAGGTCCTGCATCGTGAAGATGTAGTCAGCCATAGGGGCGTCGTTGTGGCACGGCGCAGCGGCGGGGGGAAGGCTCCGCGACGAACTCGATGAACAGGTCGAGGGGGTGATCCCGTGCCTGCCTACTCGGCTAGGAGGAACCTCGGGTCTCCTCGAATACGATCCAGGCATTCCAAGCCGCGTGGATCAACATGCCGGGGTAGATGCTTCGGGTGCGGTCCCGAACCCAACCGAAGGCGAGACCCATCAGCGTATGAGTGAAGAACGCGATCGGCGAAAGGTGCAATACGCCGAATAGCGCACCCTGGAGGATCCACGCTTCTCGCTTCGTTCCGACGTGCCTCAAGCCAACTTGAATGACCCCGCGAAATGCCACCTCTTCGGAGACCGCGGGGATCACCGCCAGCCACGTGTAGATGGCCCAGAGTGGGAATCCGGACTCCACATACCTAGCCGTGAAGTTGGCGATGGGCACGCCCGCCATCGCCAACCCCCAAAAGCCCAGTTCGAATACGCAGAGAATCGCAATCGATGCGAAGAACACCTCGAGCCCCGGCCGTAGACCCGTCACTCGCGGCACGAACAAGAAGCGAATGTCTTTCCAGTACGCCGCACCGAATGCGAAGACTACCGCCACGTCCCAGCCGACAGCGATCGCCTCGGCACGCACGGTCTCGGCGACAGCGTGCGAGTAGAGGCCCAGCGCGAGACTGCTCAGGAGCAAGAGTCCGAAGAGCCAAGCCTGGAGCCTCAGGTGCTTCATCCGGAAGAGAAACCGGCTCCGATGTTCGGCTCTCAGCTCCTCGGACGAGGCCATGGTGAGCTCTTCGCTCTGTTCCACCGGAAAGCGTGACGCGCCGCAACCCGCACAGAACCTGGCCGCCGGTCGGTTGGTCGCAGCGCACCTCGAACACTCGAAAGGAGACGGCGTTGCCGAGTCCATTACCCGCTGCGCGCACGCAGGTGGAGTTCCGACTTGATCCCTCGTGCGAGGAAGAGGATCACGATGCCCTTGATCAGGAACCCTTGGGGGATGGTTGCCGGGTCGATGATGCCATTGGTGACGATGACGGCCGCGTAGACGGCAGCGGCAGTCACGATCGCTGCAAACGCGGATCGTTTTGCCCAGAAAAAGAGCCCAGCCATGGTCACCGCGAGCCCGAGATTGACCACGAGAATGCCCCACGATTCCCATTGAATGAGACTTCGCAGCTCCGCCACGGTGTAGACCTGCCCCTCGATGGGGTCGAGGACCGTGTCCGATGGCATGCCCTCGAGCCCAGCGAGGGCCGTCTCGGTGGCACCGAGCTGCACCAGGTAGAAGAGAACGCCCGACAGGGCGAACAAGACGCCGAGCCACTTGATGGTGCCGCGAGCTTGGCCCACGAGCCTCACGGCCTCTTGGTCCTGCGCCGTGGGCAGCTCGTGCCCGCAGGCGTCGCAGTGCCGGTCGAAGGGACGGACGGCCCCTTTGCACCGGTCGCACGACCGATTCGTCCACTCCGTCGTCATGATCGCGAGGTCGCCGTCGATGACGAGTTTGGGGTACGCCGAGCCCGCGAAGGGCCGGATCCACGTCGCCTCGGCGGAACGGCCATCGGAGAGGGTGAACGACTGCGGCTGCCGGGGTCTGAGCGGCCCGATGGTCGTTCCGTTCAGCAAGACCGTCCGCTTCCCGAAGAGCGCGGGAGAATCCACCGCGACCTCATCCTCTTCGCTCAGCTCCCAGACGTATCGCATCCGGCCTCCCGTCGCCGAGCCGTAACACCAGCAGCGCCGCTGCCAGGGAAATAGGGAGAGGGGTCCGACCCTCCTGGAAGCACTTTAGAGCATGATTTTGCAGCAAATCGCACGTTTTACGGCCATAATAACGGCATGTGTGCGCATATTTATGCGACACTGACCCCATGAAGCGTGATGCGCTCGGCCAGCTCGAAGCGTGGAAGCGCTCACCTCATCGGAAGCCGCTCGTCCTCCAGGGGGCACGCCAGGTCGGCAAGACCTGGATCTTGAAAGAGTTCGCGCGCACCTATCCACAGTCGACCTACCTCAACTTCGAAGAGGACCCGAAGCTCCGGAGCCTCTTCGAGACGGCCAAGCCCGATGAGATTCTGAGCAACATCGAGCTCTACTTCGGCGGCCCTCCGAGGGATTGGGACGACCACCTGCTCATCCTCGACGAGATTCAAGTGTGCAGCGCCGCGCTCAACTCCCTGAAGTACTTCCACGAGCACGCCGCCCCGGTACACGTCGCGGCCGCAGGGTCCTTGCTTGGCATTCGACTCGCTGGGCCGCAATCGTTTCCCGTGGGCAAGGTCGATTTCCTCGACCTGTGGCCGCTGACCTTCTTCGAGTTCCTCGACGCCCACGACGAGGCTCAGCTGCGCCGAAGCCTCGAGGATAGGTCCGGCTTCGAGTGCCTGCCCGATGCAATCCACGACAAGCTGATCGCGCTGGTCAAGCGCTACACCTTCGTCGGCGGAATGCCTGAACCCGTCGAGAGGCATCGTAGCGGTGCGTCGTTGTCCGAAGTTCGTGCCGTTCAGCACGACATTCTTCGAGGGTACGCCCTCGACTTCTCCAAATACGCCCCGGCAACGCTCATTCCGAAGCTGTCGCTCGTATGGGAGTCGATTCCGACGCACCTCGGCCGTGAGAACAAGAAGTTCATGTTCTCCGCATTGCGCAAAGGCGCCCGCGCGCGCGGGTACGAAGATGCAATCGCGTGGCTGTGTGACGCGCGCCTCGCGCTGAAGTGCCATCGAGTCACCCAGCCTACCTTGCCCCTCCAGGCGCAGGCCGACTCGAACGTATTCAAGGTCTATGCACTCGACGTGGGGCTGCTCTCTGCGATGACGCGGTTAGAGAGCGCCGCACTGCTCGACGGGAGCCGGGTCTTCGAGGAGTTTCGGGGGGCGCTGACCGAAAACTACGTCGCCCAGGAGCTCGTCGCCCACGGCCATGCCCTTCACTACTGGGCGAGTTCCGGCGGTCGGGCAGAGCTCGATTTCGTTCACGCCGCAGGAGTGGACATCCTCCCCCTCGAAGTGAAGGCAGGCATCAACCCCCGGAGCCGCAGCCTGCGATCCTATGACCAACAATTTGCTCCACGTTTCCTGTGCCGAACGACCGCGCTCAACTTCAAGAAACAAGGCCACTTGCACAACTACCCGCTCTACGCGGCCTCCCGGTTTCCCGAGCTCAGCTACGACAGCGATGACTGAGGCGTAACTCCGTTCTCGAAGAGCACCCCGGAGCGGCCGGTCTGCCAGAACCTCAGCGCCCCCGACCGCCGCGCTGGAAGAACGCCACCACGGACTCCCGCTGGGCCTCGACCCGCGCCGCGCACAATCGCATCGCCTCGAGAGAGGTCGCGAGGTTCCGCGGCCCCCCGGGGAGCTCCGTCACCCGCTCACCGAAGAACGCCTCGGCCTCATCGGCACGCTCAGCGCTGCAGAATGACATCGTGGCGTAGGGCAGGTACCCCGCCCTCCCCGGCCCAGCGCGCTCGACGAAGGCGTCGAAGTTGTCGCGGATCCAGGTCCACCCACCGAGGCGGGTCTCGGGCATGCGAAGTTGCCCCATGGGCGGAGTGAAGAGCTCGTTGACGCGCAGGCGCTCGTCGACGGTCAGGGCGAGGACCCGCGCCGAGAGCGCGGGGTCCCGGGTTCGCACGATGGCGCCAAGGAGCCGGCTGCGCATCGTCGCGTCCTCGGACGCGAAGAACTTCTCGAGCAAGGCGTCGAAGAACTCCGCGTCACCTTCTTGGACGGCGACCGTCAGGGCGACATCGGCGAGGTTCGGGTCGACGGCGTCGGTGTGGATCTCCCCGTCGCCGCCGAAGCCGACGTAGGCACGGCCGCGGCGCAATGCCTCGCGGCGCACCGCCGGGTCCTCGACCGTCAAGGCCAAGAACGAGATGACCCTCGCTCGGAGAAGCTGGGTCTCTCCGTCTTCTTCGCGGCCGCGCCGCGGCTCCCAACGAAGCCGGCGGTAGAGCGGCTGGTAAAGGCGCCGGGCCCAGGCGTCGACGCGCGGCCGAAGATCTCCATCGGCGACCCGGTCCCGTGCGAATCCGATGATGTCCATCGGCGCCGTGGCCACCTGCCTGATGTCGTCCCGGGCCATCGGTGCGAGGGCGCCGAAGACGTCGGCGGCGGACATGGAACCGCTCTCGAAGGCCGCCTTCACGCTGTCGGCGAAGGCCAGGCGCTCACGGGGAGTGAGTGAGGAAAAACCCCGACGACGCAGAGGCTCGAGCTCGTCGGCGTCCATCGTGAAACGGTAGTAGCCGGACCCGTTGGCGTTGGGCATGACCCAAGTGGGGCAGGAGTCTCCTTCGAGGGCCATCGTCCCGGTCCCTTCGGAGAGGACGGTGCAGGTCTCCTTCACTTCGTTGCCCACCTGATAGCGGGCGCAGAACGGAATCTGCCAAGTCTGCTCGGAGCTTCCCGCGGAGCCGACCGGCAAGTACCGGGACTGCGAGAGACGAAGCTCGCGGGCCCCCTCTTCACACCACACGTCGACCGCGACCACCGGCACCCCGGGCTGGGTCAGGAAGGAGTTGAACGCGGGCGACACGTCGCGGCCGGCCGCCCGGCTGAGGGAAGCGAGAAGGTCTTCAGCGGTCGCGGTCCCGAAACGGTGCTCGGCCATGTGCAAGCGCAGCCCCTCGCGGAAGGTATCTTCGCCGAGCAGGCGCTCGAACATCTCGAGGACCCCAGCGCCCTTCGAATAGGTGATGGCGTCGAAGGCGTTCCGAATGTCGTGGTTGCTCTCGATCGGCTGACGGATGCGCCGGGCGGTCGTGAGGCTGTCGGGGTCCATCGCGCCCTGGGTCCGAAGCACCTGGCTCACGTCGGCGCCGTACTCGGGATAACGGGCGCGGATGACCTTCGAGGACATCCAGGTGGCGAATGCTTCGTTCAACCACAGGTCGTCCCACCACGGCATGGTCACCAGGTTGCCGAACCACATGTGGGCGAGCTCGTGGGCCATCACCGCCGCGAAGGCGCGCTTCTGACTCTCCTCGGCTTCTTCTTCGTCGACGAGGAGCAGCCACTCGCGGAACGTGACCAGCCCGACGTTCTCCATGGCGCCGGAACCAAAATCGGGAACCGCGACGATGTCGAGCTTGTCGTAGGGGTACTCGACCCCGAAGTAGCTCTCGAGCTCCGCCAACATCGCCGGCGTCTCGCGAAGCGCGTAGGCGAGGCGCTCCCCCTGGCCCTTGACCGCCAGACCTCGGAACGGGAGGGGCCGCCGGCGCACGTCGTTCGGCGGGATGGGATCGGCCTCGACCACATCGAGGGGACCGACCGCGAAGGCCACGAGGTAGGTGGGCATCGGCTCGGTGGTCGCGAAGTGGACCCGCTTCATGCCGTCGGTCGTCTGCTCCTCGGTCGTCGCCTGAGTATTCGCCGCCGCAACGTGGTCGGCCTTCACCTCGAGGGTGATGTCGAAGGGAACCTTGAAACGCGGCTCGTCGAAGGACGGGAAGCACCGACGGGCGCTGATCGCCTCGAACTGCGTAAACGCGTAGCTCTCACCCGCGGTGTCCACCCGATAGAGGCCCTCGAGCTGCCGATTGAAGGGCGCGTCGTACTCGATGTGGATGACCGCGTCGCCGGGGTGTATCGCCTCCTCGAGGCGGAGGGCGGCAACGCCTTCATCGTCGACCTGCTCCCAGGTGCCAACCATGGCTTCGCCGCCGGCGGGGGTGACCGTCGCTACGGTGACGTTGAGGTCTCGGCCGTGGAGCCAGATTACCTCGCGGGCGTGGTCGAGGCTGACGTGGAGGTCGACCACCCCGGAAAAGCGCTCCTCGGTCGGGATGACCTGGAGGGCAACCTCGTAGCGCCGCGGTGTGATGTCCTCGGGAAGCTTGCCCAGAGGCGGGTCCTCCGCGGCCATGTGGTGGTGCGACTCTACGGGCTCCTCCGGAGCGGCGACGGTCGGCCCGGTCGGAACGGGGCTCCCACCACACGCAGCGAAGAAAAAGAGAGAGAAAACGGTGAGCAGACGGGCGGGCTTCATGGGGCCGGCTATAGCGCCCATCCGCGGGAACGTCCACGGGGGCGCAGCAATCCCCGAGTGGTGACAGATTGGCGGCTTCAGGCGGCTTCAGCCTTCGACGTCGATCACCTCGCCCTCGACGTCGATGACGCCGGGCATCGCCGGGACGGAGCGTTGGCCTCGGGGTGCGGATCGCGGCGCAGACCGGGGCGCGCCGGCACCAGGGCCGCCGAGACCGTAGGACACGACGTGCACGGACCCCGCCGCGACGCGGCGTTCGACGGAACGCATGACGAAGCCGGCGATGATGCGCCGAGTCGGGGGTATCAGGAGCATCAGGCCCGTGAAGTCGGTCAGGACCCCCGGGGTGACCAGGAGCACTCCGCCCACCAGGACGAGCACGCCGCCGAGGACCCCTTCCTCGGGGACCCGCGCCTCGGCGAGGGCGGCCTGCCACTTCTCGAGGACTCGGAGGCCTTCACGCTTGGCTAGAATGGCGCCAATGGCGCCGGTCGAAGCGACGATGGCGACCGTCGGCCAGAAGCCGACGCGATCCCCGATGAAGAGCAGGAGGTAGAGTTCGACGAGGGGGACGACAGTGAAGAGAAGGAGGAGCTTGCCCACGGCGGCAACCCTAACCACCCCTGAGGCTGTCGTCATCTGCAGCCAGCATATGAGCTAGGGCTCGGGAATCTCTCGAAGGGGCGGTTTACCCTCGGGGCCACAGGCGATCGCACGAACGAGATATGGGAAAGCCATCTCGACGAGGTCGACGCTCGGGTCGAGCTGCTTGCCGAGCCCCTCGGCCACGAGGACGGCGATATTGACCACCGTGTAGACGGGATCGATCACCACCCGGTGCTTCCGGAGGACGGCCATCGCGCCGCCGACGATGACGCTCACTTCGACCTCACCGAGGGCCTTGCCGTAGAAGCCGTCGAAGAACTCGACGATCTCTCCTGCGAAGGCGTAGTAGTCGACGTCCTCGACGGAGGGCGCGTAGACGTAGAAGAGGCGCGCCAGCTCCTCGCCGTTTCGCTGGGCGAGGGCCATGAAGGTCAGGCACCAGGGCTTGAGCATGTCGTCGGGGATCTCCGCGACGAGACCGAGGTCGATCAAGACGAAGTGCCCGTCTGCGGTGAGCAAGATGTTGCCGGGGTGGAGGTCCGCGTGCACGAAGCCGTCTTCGAAGACCATCTTCAACACCGCCTCACCACCGCGCCGGGCGAGCTCGGTCCGGTGTCCCCCGACCTTCTCCGGCTCGGTGGCACGGACGCCCTCGACCAGCTCCATCGTCAGGACCTGCGCCGTGCAGAGGTCCTCGTGCAATGCCGGCACCTCCACGCCGTCGATCTCGGCGAAGCTCGCCGCGAAGCGTCGGTTGTTCCCGGCCTCGAGGCGGAAGTCGAGCTGGTCATGCATCGCCTTCGAAAATCGCGCGAGCGCACCGGGCAGCGAGAGGGGTCGGAGCTGCGGGAACAAGTTCAGGAACCGCACCCCGAGGCCCATCAGGATGAGGTCTCGTTCGATCTGGGTACGCGCTTCGGGGCGCTGCACTTTGACCGCGACAGCTTCTCCGGTGTCGAGGCGCCCCCGATGCACCTGTGCGACAGACGCCGCCGCGATGGGGGTCTCGTCGATTTCGACGAGCCGCGCCCGGGCCGTCGCGCTGAGCTCCCGGGATAGCGTCTCGTCGATTGCCGAGAAAGGCCCGGGGGGCACGGCATCTTGGAGCCGCGAGAGCGCGGCGATGACGCCCGGGGGAATGAGGTCCGGCCGCGTGCTCAGGATTTGGCCGAACTTGACGTAGGTGGCGCCCAGCCGTTCGAGCATGCGTGCGAGCTCGGTGCCGGCGAGGTGCTCTTCTTGCTCCGGGCCGAGATGGGCAGCGACGGCCCGGGCCGCTGCCCATCGATAGACCGCTGCCCAGAAGACCCAGAAGACCCAGAAGAACCGGAAGGTGAGGAGTACGGCGCTCTGCATGGGCCCTCGAACAGCTCAGCGGAGCGCCAGCAGCGTCCAGATGATCACGAGGGTCAGGGCGACCCCGGCGATGACCGTACCGCCGAAGGATCGCTTCGGCTCGTCGGCGCCTCGCTTGGGCGGCCCCTCGCGATAGGGGCCTGCCCCAGCATCGTGGATCGCCCGTGGGTCACCATAGTCGGCGTGGTCCGCAGTGCGCAGAAACGAGGCCTCGTCATCGTCGACGAGTTCCACGTCTTCTTCGTCGAGGGCCTCGATGAGCTCGGACGCCTCCACGGCACGGCTCTCGAGGACCTGCAAGTGAATCGTGACGAACGCCCCGACTTGACCGAAGAGCGCGCTGTGGTTGGCGCCCGCGATCGTTGCCTCGATCCCCTCCTGGGCGAGGATGTCCTTCAGGACCTCCGCGCGCACCGGGTCCTGAATCGTCGCAATGGTGACGAAGCGATCCCGGCGCGCCATCTCACCCGTAGAGTGCGTCGAGGTCGTCGCCGTAGGCCTTCATGACGATACGTCGTTTGAGCTTCATGGTCGGGGTGAGCATGTCGTTCTCGGTCGTGAAGTCCTCGGCGATGAGCTTGAACTTTCGCACCTTCTCGAACTGCTTGAATCCCGAGGAGTGCTCGTCGAGCTCCTTGGTCATGAGCTCGGCCACCTTCGGATCGGTGAGCAGATCGCCGGTGATGCCGTTGTCCTTGCCCCACTTCTCGAGGGACACCATGTCCGGGACGATGATCGCCACGTTGAACGGCTTGTTCATGCCGTTGATCATGACGCTCGCTATGAAGGGAGAGAGCTTGAGCTGCTCCTCGAGGGGCCCGGGGACGACGTACTTGCCGTTTTCGAGCTTGTACTGCTCCTTGATGCGTCCGGTGATGTAAACAAAACCGTCATCGTCGATGCGACCCATGTCGCCGGTCCGGAAGCCCCCGTCGTCGGTGAAGACCTTCGCGTCCTCTTCGGGCAGCTCGTTGTAGCCCTTCATGATGTTGTGGCCGTAGACGACGATCTCGCCGTTGACGGGGTCCTTGGTGACCTCCTTGTCGATCTTGACCTCGACCCCCGGGATCGGCTTGCCGATCGAGCCGATCCTCCGCGACCCGGGCCAGTTCGCGGTGGCGATGGGCGAGGTCTCGGTCAGGCCGTACCCCTCGTAGACGGTGATCCCGAGGTTATCGATGAAGATCGCGATGTCCTTGTTGATGGCGGCGCCGCCGCTGAAGGCGTACTTGAGCCTTCCCCCGAAGCGGTCCCGGACCTTGGAGAAAACCAGTTTGTCGAAGATGCCGTGCTTGAAGTCGGCCCAGCCACTCGACTTGCTCTCGGCCGCGAGGGCGCGGCGGTGGTCCTCGTTGGCGATGGCGGCATCAAAGAGCGCCTTCTTGACGCCCCCCTCATCGGCCATGCGCTTCTGGAGCCCGTCGTAGATCTTGTTGAAGATACGAGGAACGCTGACCAGCAACGTCGGTTGCACCTCGGCAAGGTTCACGATGATCTTGTCGACCGCTTCTGCAATTCCGAGGGACGCACCCATCGAAAAGAGCCCGTGCAACTCGACCGTCTGACCGAAGGAGTGGGCCCACGGGAGGAAAGAGAGCGAGCGATCGTCGGCCGACATCGGAAAGACGTCGTGGATGGCGCTCACGTTGTAGGCGAGGTTCTTGTGGGTGAGCAGAACGCCCTTGGGCATTCCCGTCGTCCCGGACGTGTAGATGAAGCCGGCGACATCGTCGGGGGAGACGTCGACGATCTCGGCCGGCTTTTCCTCGCCGCGGGCGAGGAGATCTTCCCACCCGATCGAATTGTCGTCGCCCTTGCCGTCGATGACGACCAACTGTTCGAGCTTGGGGAGGTCACCGCGGAACGACTGGATGCGATCGCGAATGCCCTCGTTCGCCGCGAAGACGACCTTCGCGCCGCAGTTCTCGAGGATGAACTTCCAGTCCTTGTCGAGCTGGGACTCGTACATCGGAACGAACTGTGCGCCGAGGCCATAGCTCGCGTAGGCCCCGATGGCCCACTCGGGGCGGTTGTTCGCAATGATTGCGACCCGGTCACCCTTGACCACGCCGACGTCGGCAAGGCCGCCCCGGAGAGCGTCGACGCTCTTGGCGAACTCGGCGTAGGTCGACCAGTTCCACGTCCCCCCCTTCTTCACGCCGAAGAGCGGATTTTGACCATACTCCTTGGTCGCGTGGCGGTAGATGTCGACTAGGGTCTGAAAGCGTGGTTGGAACGCCATGGGGAAGATCCTCTGTTGGTGGCCCGCGAGGGGGCTCAGCGGGCGCCGGAATCTACCTCCTGAAGGGCATGGAGTCGAGGTGAGCCCACGGCCGGGCCGGGCTTCAGAACCCCGGGTCGGCCACGAACCCCGAACCCATCGACCGGCGCATCCTCGGGGAACGCATCCCGCTACCGCGCATGCCAGCGCGGTCGTCGCCATTGGCGCGCGATCGGGCCCCGGCTTCTTCGGGCCTGGGGTCTCCCGGGTCCTCGGCTCCCTGCGCTTCGGCCCCTTCGTCGGCCCCGACCATGGCTTCAGGGCCGGCTCCCTCGGGTTCGACCGGCGGGGAAACCTGCGGCTCCTGGGGCTCCTCCAGAGCCCCACCCGTGGGGCCCTCAGTGCTCATTGTGTTAGAGCGCCGGACGGAATCGTGGCCCTCGGGGTCGCTGAACCAGGCCGACGCCGCGAGGATGCCAACGAGGACCAAGACCGCGACCGCCACGAGGACGACCGCCACGTTGGGCTTTGGGGGGCCGACGCTAGCGAGCGAATCATCGCTCTCCTCGCGGGCACCGGGCAGCGCGATCCGCGCCACCACCTCTTCGCTGGTGTCGAGCTCAGGACCGGCCGCGATCTCTTCTTCGAAGAGGGTCTCCATGTAGCTGGCGATGGTGGCCGAAGAGACGACATCTCCCCGCTTCTGGAGGAAACGCGACAGCGCTTCATGAAAGTCTGCGGCCGTCTTATAGCGGTCGGCCAGGGTCTTCGCGACCGCCTTCTGGATGATCTCGTCCAGCTCGGGCGGTACATCGTCGCGGATCCCCGAAACGAGGGGCACGTCGTCCTCGATGATCGCCTTGAACGTTTCGTACTGGGTCTCGCGCTTGAAAAGCGACTTCGCGACGAGTGCCTCCCAGAGGCAGACGCCGAGGGAGAAGACGTCCGCCCGCCCATCCACCGCCCGCCCCGTGCACTGCTGGGGCGACATGTAGTTGAACTTGCCTTTGACCGTCCCGGAATCCGTCTCTTCTTTGGTAGTGCGGCCCTTGGCGACCCCGAAGTCGAGCAGCTTGATCACACCGTCGTAGCTCACCATGACGTTGTGCGGGCTGACATCACGATGGACGATGTTGAGGGGCCGGCCGCGGCCGTCCCGCGTCCGGTGGGCCGAGTCGAGGGCCTCGGCGACCTGGGCTACGACCTTCACGACCACATTGACCGGGAGCGTTTCACCCCGTGACTTTGCGCGGCGGGTCAGGTCCCGCATCGACACACCGTCGACCCACTCGAGAGCCATGAAGTAACGGCCGCGCTCTTTGCCGAACTCATAGACGTGGCAGATGTTCGGGTGCGTGAGGCGCATGGAGAGGCGCCCCTCGTTGGTGAACATCTCCTCGAAGCCGGTCAGATCGACGAGTTGTTCGCGGGCCAACTTGACGACCACGTTGCGCACGCCGCCACCGGCGGTCTCTTCCCGGGCAAGGAAAATCTCCGCCATACCGCCCATGGCGAGGCGACCGAGAATTTGATACCGGCCGAAGCGGGCCACCGAAGGCGGAGCCGACGGACCGAGGCTCATGGCGGGGGGCATCTCCGAGTCGAGGGTCACCTCGAAGTCGGCGGTGTCGATCGGGGCGGGGAGCGGAATGGGGGCCGAATGTTCGCCATCGACGTAGCCCGGGGGACGCATCGTCACATCGGCCAACGCCGCGATGCTGGCTGCACTCGGCATGGGTATTTTGGTCCCCGGGTTGAGCGCAGCTTTGCTCGGTGCCGCGCCGGAGGACGCGTCGCTACCGGTGGCCGAGGCCGAATCCGTGGCCGAATCCGTGGCCGAATCCGTCTCCGTCTCCGTGGCCGAATCCGTCTCCGTCTCCGTGGCCGAATCCGTCTCCGAGGCCGTCTCCGAGGCCGAATCCGTCTCCGTCTCCGAGGCCGAATCCGTCTCCGTGGCCGTGGCCGAATCCGTGGCCGAATTCTGCGCGGGGGACGGTCGCAATGGGGGGATGGCCCTCGCGCCCGATTCCGTAACCTGAGGGCCGAGGGGTCCCCGGACCGGGGCCACCTTGCTTCCACCCGCCGATGGGGACGACTTCTTGGGGGTCGCGGCGAAGTCACTCGCCGCCGAAGCCTCAGTCCCGCTCCCGAGGCGTACCTTCTTCGACCCGTCGCCGGCGGCGACCTTCTTTCGAGCTAGGGCCGAGGGAGCGGGAGGCATGAACCCGGGCCCGGCGCTCGCCGTCCCAGCCTCTTCAACCCCATCCCCCGGGGACTTGGGCGACCCCGCCATCCCTGGAAGGATACACGGTTTTTTGGTTTTTGGTTCTCTTCCCAAGATCGAACGCCCGGATTACCACGCGCAAACACAGATCGGATCATCGTCAGGGAGGTCGCAGCTGATCGGCACGTCTCTACGACAAACGTTCGAGCCTGCGTGTTTTGTGAAAGCTTCCGCACAAGTGCCTCCACCGAGAGCGCAAATCGAGTCGCAACTCGCAACCGTATCGGGCACCGAATAGAACTCGCAGCCCACCGGACTCTCGACGCAGAGGGAGTAATCGGTCAACGAGCCGTAACGGCCGTCACAGGTCATGGGTCCGGCATCTTCCCCGCCCCCATCGAGGACTCCAGAATCCTCGACCATCCCGTCGAGGGCAGCATCCGCGGCGTCTCCCGCATCTCCCGCATCTCCCGCGTCTTCAGGAACGCCCGAATCCATGGCCGGCGGATCAGGCCAGGGGGTCAGTTCGGATGGTTCGATGTCGATAGGGCGGCAGACCCCGGCCTCGCAGGTCAGATCGGAATCGCAGGTGACATCGGCACATGCCCGGTCCAGATCGATCCTCAATTGCAGCGTGCGGCCTCGTTGAAACTCGAAAACCACCCGGCGCTCGACCATCCGACGATCGTCCAACGTCGAGTCCGCGACCAGCGCCGCGATAGTGACATCGATCGGCCCGAGCTCGCCTCCCTGGTGCACTAGGGCCAGGGTCCGGGGCAGGTCTCCCGGGTCCGTGAGCACGGCCCCGGCCGTCTGAATCTGCATGTTCGGCCCGGAGGCCATCACGGAAAACTCGGAGACTTCGGCGGGCACTGCATAGTCGGTGCTCACGACGAGGAGAACCTCCGTACGAGGTTCGGTGCTGCAGCCAGACGCCGCCCACGAAGAGATGACCAAGAGCGCAACGAGGTGACGCATCGCTAGTCCCACGTCAGCACCCCCGGTTGGAAGTTGCCCGCGATCGGGGCCTCGTGACCGCCTGACCCAGCGGCAACGGCGGCGATGATGACGATGACGGCAACGACGACGACTGCTCCACCGACGGCCGCCCAGAAGCGCCAGTCGCCCAGGAGCCCTGGGGACGAATCGTCGTCCGTCCCCGGTGAATCGACGGGCCCCCTAGTCGCCAGCTCCCCATGCACGTCGAGGTCGATCGCGACGGGCTCATCGGCGGTCACCAGGACGTTCGCTCGGGCCACCGCCTCCTGGCCGCGGCGAGCCTCGACGACGTGGTCGCCAACACTGGTGGTCATCTCGGTGCCCACCCGCGTCGACGCGATCTCCCGAGCATCGAGGAACACCGACTCGTCACCCCGGGGCCCCTCGAGGCGCACCGTCAGCTGGCCGCCGGTGATGCGAATCCGCTCGAGGAGGCTCTCGACCGAGGCGCGGACGTTCTCGTCCGTCGCGGAATCCTCCAGCACGTGAACGGCAATCTCCTCGGACTCGTTGAGCTGCCCGAGCTCGAAGAGCGCAGCCGCAAGATTGTACTCGACCGGAGGCGTGGGCCGGATACGCCGGACGGCGCGAAATCGTTCCGCCGCCCGCGACCAGTCGAGGGCCTCGACAAAGGCCACGCCTTCGAAGAAAAGCCTCCGGGCCTCGATGGTCCCTCGAGCCGTCTCGGCGGCGTCTGGCGTGCCCTCGGTCGAATCAGTGCTCGCGGGACCGGCGTCCTGACCATCTTGGCCGTCTTGGCCGTCCTGAACCTGAGCCTGAGCCCCTGCCGTGAGGAGGAGGCTCGCTACGAGCGCCCCCACGCGCAACAACAAAGACATGGGCAAATGATACTACAATGGGGACGCTTCGCTCGCTTTTTGCTCGGATAACGTAGAGGCGCCCGGCGGAGCGGCGGTTGAGATCACATGAGGACGCCGACGGGCCCGTTGGCTCCTCGACGCGGCCCCTTTCAGGGGGTAGTTTCCCGCCGCCATGGCCCCCCGGATTCTCATCGTCACGCCGACCTACGACGAGCGTGAGAACCTCGAACCCTTCCTGGCGGGGGCGTTCGAGGCGCTCCCGGAGGCGCACGTCCTCGTCGTCGACGACAACTCTCCGGATGGGACCGGGGACCTCGCGGATTCCATCGCGGCCGAAGACCCCCGGGTTCAGGTCATGCATCGACCGGGCAAGCTCGGCCTGGGGAGCGCCTACCTGGACGCGTTCCGCTGGGGTCTCGAGCGCGACTACGAGATCATTCTCGAGATGGACACGGACCTGAGCCACGACCCCCGCTACCTGCCGGACTTCATTCAAGCGATCGAGGACGGCGCCGGCGTGGTCATCGGCTCCCGGAACGTGCCCGGCGGGGGCGTCGAAGGCTGGGGCCTCGGACGCCACGTCCTGTCCAAGGGGGGCTCTCTCTATAGTCGAAGCATCCTCGGGCTCTCGGTCCGCGATCTGACGAGTGGCTACAAAGCGTTTCGTGCCGACGTGCTGCGGGCGATCAGCCTCGATGAGGTGCACTCCGAAGGTTACTCGTTTCAAATCGAGTTGACCTACCGCTCCCTGCGCAAGGGCTTCCGCGTCCAGGAGGTCCCGATCATCTTCGTCGATCGACGCGCCGGCGAGAGCAAGATGAGCCGGAAGATCTTCGCCGAAGCCATCATGATGGTGTGGAAGCTGCGGTTCGACGCCCTCACCGGCAAGTTCTGAATCGCGCTGAATCGCGTCCACTCACGCCATTCGCCGGCTTACGTCCTCGGGACCTCGGTCGCCGTACGAAAGGTACGGCTCGGTCGGCCCCTGCGGGCGCGCTCGCCAGCTGACGCAAGTGGACGCGATTCACCCAACTGAGGATTTGGGGACGCGTGGTTGCTTAATTGTCTTACGGGCCCGACGACCATGCCGGTCGCACCAGCTCCGGTCCCAATCCCGGCTCCGGTCGACTGACGTCGCCCTTTCGCCTTCTTGGGACCTCCGGTCGACTGACGTCGCCCTTTCGCCTTCTTGCCGACCTGCGGGCTCACACTGCCGGCTCCGCTACCGCCAGCCCTGCCGGCTCTGCCTGACTGCGTCAGGCTGCCGCCTCGGGGCTGCCGTTCGCGGAGCCTTCTTGTTGAGGGGCGCGCTCGGCGACTGACGCAAGTGGACGCGA
>QMMC01000017.1 GCA_003647065.1 Deltaproteobacteria bacterium
GACCTACCGCCTCGTCGCCACCCACGCCGGCGAAGAGGTCGTCCAAGCCGTGCCCTTCGACGCCGTGCCCCTCGACCTCGCCTCGCTTTGGAGCCGGTGAGTGGGCTTCAGCGCTTCTGCGCCACCAAACGCGCGACGTGGCGGTCGTCGAACCAGCCCTCGCGGTAGTAAATAACGCGCAAGGCCGCGAGGTTCGAGACATCCGAGAGCAGCTCGTTGTCTTCGGCGAGCCAGCGCTTCGATGGATGGGCGTTGCGCTCGAGGTTTTGCACAGTGGGCAACTCGACCACGACGACGCCGGCCGGGGCGAGGGCATCCGCAATCACCGGGAAGAGGGACCGCTGGCGGTAGTTGAAGCAGGTCACGACGTCGAAGGGACCACCGGGCAGCGCGTCTTCCTCGAAATCGATGACCTCGGTTCGGAGGTCGAGGCCCTCTTCGGCCGCGGCCTCCTGGGCGATCGCGAGGCCCACCGGGCTGATATCGGCGGCGACGACCTCGAGGCCCCGGCGGGCCAGCCAGAGGGCCCCCCGGCCGGCGCCGGCGGCGATGTCGAGGGCAAGGCCATTTGCAGGAATTTCTCGCTCAATTTCGGCCAGCCAGCCGGGTGCCGAGGAGGGGCCAGGCTCGCGATCGCGGTAGCGAGCATCCCATTTTTGTCGGGCCGAATCACTCATCGGCGCTGAGCCTGGGCGCCCGCTGGGGGGGGCGCAATCCGATCGTGAATCCACCCCCCGGATGGGCGTATCCTCGCGCTTCGGCCGCGGCTGTCGGGTGGCCTCTGAACGACACCGGGAGACCACACGTGCAACTCGACGAGATTCGAAAGACCTTTGCGGCGCGGGGCATCAAGAAGGCCAAGATCGGCGGCTTCGACGTCGACGGGGTGCTCCGGGGCAAGTACGTGTCCCTCGACAAGTTCTACTCCGTCCTCGAGAAGGGCTTCGGCTTCTGCGACGTGATCTTCGGCTGGGACATCACGGACCAGCTCTACGACAACGCCCAGGTCACGGGGTGGCACTCGGGGTACCCGGACGCCAACGCGCGCATCGACCCTTCGACCATCCGTTTCTACCGGCACGAGCCCGACACCGCCCACGCCCTCGCGGATTTCTACACCGACGACGACAACGCCCACCCGGCGTGTCCTCGGAACGTCCTCCGCCGCGTCGAGGCCCGGGCCGAGGCCGCGGGTTACCGGGCGATGGCCTCCTGCGAGTTCGAGTTCTGGGTCTTCGAAGAGAACCCAGCGTCGCTGCACGAAAAGCGCTTCGCCGACCTGACCCCCATCTCCCCGGGCATGTTCGGCTACTCGTGGGTCCGCCAGGCCCAGAACGCCGACTTCCTCAACGACGTCATCGACACGTTCAGCGACTACCGCATCCCCCTCGAGGCGGTGCACACCGAGACCGGCCCCGGAGTCTACGAAGCTGCCCTCACCTACTCGGACGCCCTCGAGGCCGCCGACCGGGCCGCGCTCTTCAAGACGACCATGAAGCAGATCGCCCACCGCCACGGCCTGGCGGTCACCTTCATGGCGAAGTTCAGCAGCGATTTGCCGGGCTCGAGCGGGCACATGCACCAGAGCCTCTGGGACTCGACCGGCGAGACCAACCTCTTCTCAGACGCGAAGGACCCCGACGGCCTCAGCGCCCTCGCCCGGAGCTACATCGCGGGGCAGGTCGCCCTGGCGCCAGCCCTGACGGCGATCTACGCGCCCTTCATCAACAGCTACAAGCGCTACGTGCCCGGCCTCTGGGCACCCCTGACCGCGAGCTGGGGCATCGACAACCGCACCTCCGCCATCCGCGTCATCAACGGCCCGGGGGCGAGCGCCGTGCGCGCCGAGTACCGACAGACCGCCGCCGACATCAACCCCTACCTGGCTCTGGCAGCGTCGATCGGGGCCGGTCTTTACGGCATCGACCACGGCCTCACGCCGCCGCCGCCAGTCTCGGGAGACGCGACCGCCGATGGAGTCACGGGCGAGGCCTTGCCGACGACCCTCTCCGCCGCAGCCCGGATGTTCTCCGAGAGTGAAGGTGCCCGCGAGGTCCTCGGTGAAGCCTTCGTCGACCACTACGCTCGGACTCGGGATTGGGAGTGCCGAGAGCACCAGAAGGCCGTCACGGACTGGGAACTCGCACGATACTTCGAGGCCGTATGAAACTCTTCTCGGGTAAACCCCTCCGCCTGCCGCGCCTCCGTCCCTACGTGCCGAAGAAGGACGACCCGGCGATCTTCTGGTTCAACCAGGACCGCGACGACGTCGTACGAGAGGTCGCGAAGCGGGTCGCCGAGGCCCACACCTCGGACCGCCATCGCATGGAACTGGCCCTGAACGAGGTGGCCTTCAACGAGTCTGAGCGCCTGTCGAAGCAGCGCGACGACGAAGCAAAGGAGAGCCTCGGGTACTGGCGCGGCATCCTTCGGCGCGTCGGCCGCATGACCGACGCCGACAAGCGGCGCACCATCGAGAACATCTGCACGCGCATGGCCGGCGACGTCGCCGGCAACTTCGACCCGCGGGTCTACGCGATGGCCGAAAACCTCGTGCCCCGGCTCATCACCGCGGCGATGAGCCCGGCGCAGCTCCCCCAGGAGATCATGACGCCGCATACGGCGCTGAAGGGCCTCCTGAGCATCGAGGGCCCCCTCGACAAGCTCCGCCATCTCTCGCGGAAAGGCGCGTTGGTCTTCGTCCCGACGCACTCGTCCAACCTCGACTCGGTGGTGCTCGGGTACGCGCTCCAGCGCGCGAAGCTTCCGCCGGTAGTGTACGGCGCGGGGAAGAACCTCTTCACCAACCCCATCATCAGCTTCTTCATGCACAACCTCGGCGCCTACCGCGTCGACCGCCGCGTGAAGTCCGTTCTCTACAAGCAGATCCTCAAGACCTATTCGACGGTGATGATCGAGCGCGGCTACCATTCGCTCTTCTTCCCGGGGGGGACCCGAAGCCGGAGCAACCTCGTCGAGACCAAGATCAAGCTCGGCCTCGCCGGGACGGGCGTCGAAGCCTTCTCGCGGAACCAGGCCAACGGCACGCCCCGGCCGGTGTTCTTCATCCCGACCACCATCAACTACGCCCTCTGCCTCGAAGCCGAGACCCTCATCGAGGACCACCTCAAGGAGCAGGGCAAGGCGCGCTACATCATCGACGACGACGAGTTCTCTCGGGTCGACAAGTGGGTCGCGTTCTTCCGTAAGCTCACCGCCCTCGAGAGCGCCTCCATCATTCGTTTTGGTGAGCCCATCGACCCCTTCGGAAACGACGTCGACGACGACGGCCGATCCCTCACGCCACGCGGAGACGTCGTCGACCCAGGCACCTACGTGACCCGACGGGGCGAGGCGAGCGTCGACACGGTCCGTGACCAGGCCTACACCCGGGGCCTCGGCGAGGTCCTCGTCGAACGCTTCCACGCCGAGACGGTGATCATGTCGACGCAGTTGGTCGCGCACATTCTCTTTCGGCGCCTGGTCCGGGCGACCCCCGGGGCCGATCTCTTCGTCCGGGTGCGCCACCGCGGTGACGTCTCGATGCCCCGGGACGAGCTGGTGCGCGAAGTCAGCGACGCCCGCGACGCGCTGCTCAAGCTCCAAGAAGAAGGCCGTGTCCGGGTCAGTCCAGTCCTTCTGACGGAACCCGCTGAACACATCGTCGAGCGAGCCCTCGCTGCGTTCAAGGGCTACCACGATCGAATCGCGGCCCTCGACGTCGGCGCCGAGATCACGGCTGAGGACCCGACCCTGCTCCTCTACTATCAGAATCGCCTCGTTCACTATGCAGAGGCCATCGCCGACGAGCCGAACCGCGAGGCGGCCCAGGAAATCGCACGGATGGGGAGGGATCGATGAACCCGCCGGTAGGAATCGTCGGAGCCGGGGCGTTCGGCCAAGGCCTGGCCCGGGCGGCGTCCCGCGCAGGTCGTGACGTCATCATCTACTCCCGCGCAGGGCAGACGGTGGACGCCCCACGGGTGACCGTCACCGGGGACTACGCGGACGTCGCCGAGGCCGAGTTGGTCTTCTTCGCGGTGCCGTCCACGTACATGCGTGAGGTCGCCGACGAGATGGGCGCCCACCTCGACGGAAGCCACCTCGCCGTGCACGTGAGTCGCGGGCTCGTAGGCGACGAACTCGAGACGCTGACCCACGTGATTCGAAGCACCACGCCGGTGCGCCGGGTCGGAGCCCTCGCCGGGCCGTTGTCGGCCGAGGACCTTGCCGAAGATCGGCCGAGCGGAGGCATCGTCGGCACCCGCTTTCCGGAGGTGGCGGACGCCGTTCGGGGCGCCATCGGGGGCCCGAAGCTACGGATCTATTCGACGAAGGACGTGGTTGGGGTCGAGGTGGCCTCCGCCATGGTGGGCCTCCTCGCCCTATCCGCGGGCTTCGGCCAGGGGCTCGGCCTCGGTCCGTCGACCCTGGCTATCATGGGGACCCGGGGCCTCGCCGAGGCCGCCCGGGTGGGCGCCGCCCTCGCCGCCGACTACCGAACCTTCAACGGCCTCGCCGGGGTTGGCGACCTGATGTCAGCGCTCACCGGAGACGGTCGCCCGGAGTTGCTCCTGGGGAGGGCCCTCGGCAGCGGCATGAGCCTCGAAGATGCCGCCAAGGAGGCCGGGGCCAACATCGAGGGCGCGGCCCTCGCCGCCCGGGCGACCCATTTCGCAAAATGCCGCGGCTTCGAGGTCCCGATCGCCGCGGCGGTCCGAGACGTGCTCTCAGGAGAGTGCTCTGCGAAGGATGCCCTCGGCAAGCTCATGACCCGTCGGGTCGGAGTCGAGTAGATGTACAGAGGAGAACTGAGATGACGGTCTGGAGCTTCCCCACGCGCATCGTCTTTGGCGATGGATCGATCGAACAGATCGGAACCGAGGCGACGAACCTCGGGGCCAAGAAGGCGCTCATCGTCGCCGACCCGGGGGTCGTGGATGCGGGCATCGTTGCGACGGTGGAAAAAGCCCTCGCCGAGGCCAACGTCGAGTCCGTGGTCTTCAGCGACATCTCATCGAATCCCCTCGAGAGCGAGCTGAGCGCGGCAACGGAAGCCTATCGGGCGGCAGAGGCGGACCTGGTGGTCGCCGTTGGCGGTGGGAGCCCCCTCGACATCGGCAAGCTCGTGCGCTTGATGGCCACCCACCCGAGCCCCGTCGCGCAGTACGACGACGCCATCGGGGGAGACGCCAAGATCACCGGCGAGGTTCCTCCGATGATCGCCGTCCCGACGACCGCCGGCACCGGCTCCGAGGTCGGCCGAAGCGGCGTGGTCACGGTCGAGGCGACGAACCGGAAGACGGTCGTATTTTCACCAAAGCTGCTGGCTGACGTGGCGATCCTCGACCCCGTCCTGACCGTCACCATGCCGCCGAAGATGACGGCCGCGACCGGCTTCGACGCCCTCACCCACTGCATCGAGGCGTATTGCGCCACGGGGGACCACCCGATGTGCGACGCCATCGCTCTCGAGGGCATCCGCCTCGCCGTGTCGGCTCTCGACAAGGTCGTGAGCGACGCCCGGGACCTGAACGCCCGGGGCGCAATGATGAAGTCCGCCATGATGGGGGCCGTCGCGTTCCAGAAGGGCCTCGGCGCCTGCCACAGCCTCGCCCATCCCCTCTCGGCGGAGTCCCACCTCCACCACGGCCTCGCAAACGCGCTCTGCCTTCCGGCGGTCCTCGACTTCAATCGGAGCGCCGTGCCGGGGCGCATCGCGGCGATAGCCAAGCTCCTCGGAGTCCGGGCCGACGACGAAGAGACGCTGGCCTTCGAGTGCGCGGGCGCCGTCCGGGCCCTCCGTCGCAAGGTGGGCCTACCTCAGGGCCTCGAAGCGGCCGGCGTCGAGGAGAGCGCGCTGCCCAAGCTGGCCGCCCTCGCGATGGAAGACGTCTGTCACCAGCTGAATCCGCGCCCGTGCACCGAGGAAGACATGCTCGCGCTCTACAAAGCGAGCATGTAGGCGGCAGTTCAGCTCTTGGCGACGTGGCGGAGGATGGCCTCGCCGTAGCGCTCTACGCGGAACTCACCGATGCCCGGAGTCAGCGCGAGGTCCTCTGATGAGCGGGGCATTCGGGCGACGACATCGGCGAGGCAGTGGCCCGGGAGCACGACCTGGGAGTCGACGTCTCGGGCGGCGGCTTCTTTCTTTCGCCACTTGGACAGCGACCGGTGAAGCTTCCGCTTGGCCTCGCGAACCTCAGGAGGCGGAGCGTCGCCGGTTCGCGGGAGCTCGTGGGCCGGAGGAGCATCCTCGTCGAGGCCCCGCTGGACGGCGTCGACGAGTTCGCGCATCACCCGGCGCGCGCGCCCGCGGGTGATGCCGTGGATCTTCGATGCTTGGTGGTTGTCGCGGGGCTTCCGCTTCACCAGCTCGAAGAGGATGTCGTTGCGAACGACCTTGAAGGGAGGGACGTTCATGCGCTCGGCGGCGGCTTCCCGGACCGCGGCAACCTCCCGAAGAATCGCCTGGTCCGGAGGCATGAGGTCGAAGGCCCCCTTGATGCGTACCCAGGGCACCCGCGTATCCGGGGTCTCGTCGTAGGCACTCGAGACCACCCAGGCCGACTCCTCGGCAACCTCGAGGCCGATGTCTTTGTCTTCGATCTCGTCGCGCAGGAGGTCGGCGAGCTCTTCGAGGTAGATGACATCGTTTTCGAGATAGGTCAGCCCCTCGGCGTCGATGGGGCGCTTGCCCCAATCCGCCTGCTGCTTCTCTTTCTTTAGGTTGACGTTCAGGTACTTCTTCACGAGCGACGCGAGGCCGGTCGCTGGCTCCCCGAGGAAACGAGCCGCCACCGAGGTATCGAAGAGCCTGCCGAAGTCGAGGCCCACGTCCCGGAGCAGGCGCACGTCGAAGGAAGCGTCGTGCACGATCTTTTCGGCGGCGTCGCCTTCGACGAGGGGCGCGAGCACATCGGGGTCGACGGCGATGGTATCCACCACCACGACGTCGTCGCCGGCGCAAAGCTGAACCGTGCAAAGCTGAGCCCGGTAGCCAAAGAGCCCGTCACCCTCCACGTCGAGGGGCAGTTGCCGTGCATCGCCGAGGCGTGCGATCGCCGCCCGGGCCGAAGCCTCTGTATCGACCAAGGAGGACATGCGGTACTCCAGCATACCCCACCGGGCCTCTCGAATGCGTTCGATCCGTGGCCCGACCGAACGCCGGCGGGCGGGGCGCGCGATGGACTGCTAACCTTTGGCGGATCATGGGGCGCCGACGCAAAGCGACCGAACCGAAGGCTCTCGAAGAGCTGATGACGAAGGCCTATCCGTCCAAGGAGCCCGACGACGTCAAGGCCATCCGTGCTTTCGGCTTCTGGGAGAAGGCCGTGCCCGACCGGGTCGCGAGGAACGCTCGGCCGGTCGCCCTCGTCCGGGGCACCCTGATCGTGCATACGACGACTTCGGTCTGGGCCCAGGAGATCGATCTGCTCAAGGAGCAGCTCATGGGGTCGCTCCGGAAAGTGAGCCCCCGGAGCGGGGTACGCGGCCTGCGGGCAAAGGTCGGACCGATGCCGCCCCGGCTCTCGGATCGGAAAGCCCCCCCTCCCAAGCCGCCGGCGGTGCCGGTCGCGTCCCTCCCGGAGGAGCTCGCCCGTGAGCTGGGCCGGGTCGGGGACGACGATGTCCGGGACGCCATTACCAAAGCGGCAGCGGTCGGCCTCGCCCGGGCCGCCGAGCGGAAGCGAAAAGCTAGGCGCCGTGAGTGAACGCGAAGTACTCGAACCGGGCGTGATTCGGGGACAGTGGTTTCATACCCTCGAGAACGGGCGGATCCAGTGCGACCTCTGCCCACGCTTCTGTCAGCTGAGCGAGGGCCAGCGGGGCTTCTGCTTCGTACGCCAAAACCGGGACGGCGCCATCGCCCTCACCAGCTACGGCCGGGCGTCGGGGTTCTGCATCGACCCCATCGAGAAAAAACCCCTCAACCACTTCTACCCCGGGACCAGCGTGCTCAGCTTCGGCACCGCGGGGTGCAACCTCGGTTGCCGCTTTTGCCAGAACTGGGACATCAGTAAGGCCCGGGAGATGGACCGGCTGACGGATCTGGCGGACCCGAGCGACATCGTCGACGCCGCAGTCCGAGCCGGCTGCCGGTCGATCGCCTATACCTACAACGACCCGGTCGTCTTCGCCGAGTACGCCATCGACACGGCCGAAGAGGCACGGACGCGCGGCCTCATGAACGTCGCGGTCACCGCGGGGTACATCACCGCGGAAGCGCGGCCGGCGTTCTTCGAACACCTCGACGCCGTCAACATCGACCTCAAGGCCTTCACCGAACGTTTCTACAAGAAGCTCTGCTTCGCGGAGCTGGCCCCGGTCCTCGAGACCTTGCGCTGGGTGCGAGAGCAGACCGAGCTCTGGCTCGAGGTGACGACCCTGTTGATCCCAGGGCAGAACGACGACGACGACGAGATCGAGCGCCTCGCCGGGTGGATGGTCGAACACCTCGGGACCGAGACGCCGCTGCACCTGACGGCGTTCCACCCCGACTTCAAGATGCGCGACATTGTCCCGACGCCCCCCGAGACCCTCACCCGGGCGCGAGAGATCGCACGCCGGGCCGGGCTCCGCCACGTCTACACGGGCAACGTCCACGACACCGGGGGTCAGTCGACCTTCTGCGCCTCTTGTGACGCCCTACTCATCGAGCGCGACTGGTATCAGCTCGGCGCCTTCAACCTGACCCACGGCCGGTGCAACTCCTGCAACGCCACCCTCGCCGGACGATTCGCCGACGACAAAGGCGACTGGGGCGCGAAACGCCGCCGGTTGAAGGTAAGCTGACGCCTATTTAGCCATGGCGGCGGCGAGGCCGGTGACGAGTTCGCGGACGGCGGCGACTTTGGCTTGTTGGCCGTCGGCGGCGGCGGCAGCGTCGACGATGGCGCTGCCGACGACAACGCCGTCTGCGTGGGCGGCGACCTCTGCGGCGTCGGCGGGGGTCTTGACCCCGAAGCCGAGGGCGACGGGCAAGCCGACCTGCTGGGAGAGCGCGTTGGCTCGCTCGGCGGCCTCGCCGAGGGCGACGGCGCGGGCCCCGGTGACCCCGGTGAGGGAGACGTAGTAGATGAACGAACTCGCGATCGATGCCGCGGCCTCGACGCGGGCCGGGGTGCTCGTCGGCGCCACCAAGGGCACGAGGTCGAGGCCGGCGGCCAACGCCGGCCCGTGGAGCGGTGCGCACTCCTCCGGTGGGAGGTCGACGACCAGGAATCCGTCGACGCCGGCCTCCTTAGCGTCTGTCACGAGGCGGGCTTCACCGTAGGTGATAATCGGGTTGTAGTAGCCAAAGAGCAGAATCGGTACGGATGTGCTCTCGCGTATGGTGCGCACGGCGCCGAGGACCCCGGTCAGGGTCGTGCCGCTCGCAAGGGCCCGTTCGCTGGCGCGCTGGATGGATGGGCCATCGGCGCTCGGGTCGCTGAAGGGCACGCCGAGTTCGATGATATCGGCCCCCGCCTCGGCCGCCGCCAGGACGAGGGCGATGGTCGTTTCGAGGTCCGGATCTCCCGCGGACAGGTAGATGACCAGGGCGGCGCGGCGGTCGTCCTTGGCACGCGCGAAGGCGTCGGCGATGCGGCTCATGACGTCTGCTCCTCCAAAACCCGCTGAACCGTCTCGGGATCTTTGTCTCCGCGGCCGGAGAGGTTGACCACCACGACCGACCCGGCTGGGAGGCGCTTTGAAAGGGGCCGGAGGTAGGCGAGGGCGTGGCTCGATTCGAGGGCGGGGAGGATACCCTCGCTGCTCGCGAGCCAGTGAAAGGCCGTGAGCGCTTCTCCGTCTTCGATGGACACATACTCCGCCCGGCCGGTGTCCTTGAGCCACGAATGCTCGGGCCCTACCCCCGGATAGTCGAGGCCGGCGCTGACCGAGTGGGCTTCTTGAATCTGCCCGTGCTCGTCAGCGAGCACGTAGGTCTTCATGCCATGGAGGACTCCAACGCGCCCGTGGCCGAGGGGGGCGGCGTGATGCGGAGTGGTCACTCCCTCCCCTGCGGCTTCGACTCCGATCAGCCGAACTTTTTCGTCGCCGAGAAACGCCGCGAAGATGCCGATGGCGTTCGACCCTCCGCCCACGCACGCAACGACCGCGTCGGGCAGCCCTCCGGTTCGACTCAGGATTTGTTCTCGTGCTTCCCGACCAATGACGTCCTGGAAGTCGCGCACGATGGCGGGGTAGGGATGAGGACCGGCCGCCGAACCTACGCAGTAGTAGGTGTTGGCTATGTTGGTGACCCAGTCGCGGAGGGCCTCGTTCATCGCATCTTTGAGGGTCCGTGACCCACTGGTCACCGGGTGCACCTCGGCCCCGAGGAGCGCCATGCGCCGAACGTTGGGGGCTTGCCGCCGCACGTCCTCTTCGCCCATGAAGACTTCGCACCGAAGACCCAGGAGCGCACAGGCAGTCGCCGTGGCGACGCCATGCTGCCCGGCACCGGTTTCCGCGATGACCCGCTCCTTTCCCATGCGCTTCGCGAGGAGGACCTGGCCTATCGTATTGTTCACCTTGTGAGCGCCGGTGTGGCAGAGGTCCTCCCGCTTCAACCAGACCTCGAGGCCGAGCTCCTCCGAAAGTCCCCGGGCGCGATAGAGCGGCGTCGGCCGGCCGACATAGTGAGCGAGGAGGTCGAGGCGCTCGGCCTCGAACGCCTCGTCAGCGCGCGCCTCGGCGTACGCTCGAGAGAGTTCGTCGAGGGCCGGGACCAGGGTCTCGGCAACGAAGCGCCCTCCGTAGGGGCCGAAGCGGCCCGCCTCTACAGTCGTGTCAGTCATCATTCCTCGGCGTCAAACTACACGGCAACCCGGGCCGCCGCCACGAAGGCCTCGACCAGGCGCGGGTCTTTGACCCCCGGCTCAGACTCGACGCCGCTCGCGACGTCCACCGCCCGGGGCTTCACCGCCAGAGCTGCGCGGGCGACGTTGTCGGGGGTGAGGCCACCGGCCAATACGATGGGGCGGGTCTGGGCCAAGGCCTTGGCGAGGCTCCAGTCGAAACGGCGCCCCGTGCCCCCGACTTCGCCCGGGACGAGGGCATCGAGGAGCAGGAGTGCCCCCGGATATCGGACAGCTTCGGCGTCGACCGGCACCGCCCCGACGCGCAGCGCCTTGTAGGCCTGATGCCCGAGAGCTTCGACGTCGTCGGGCGATTCACGACCGTGAAGCTGGACCCAGGAGAAGCCGACCTCGCGCTTGATCTGCTCGATGGTCTCCCGCTCTTCGTCGACGAAGAGGCCCACCGTCGCGATCTGCGCCCCAACCGCTAAAACGATTCGCGCGGCCTCCTCGACCTCCACTCGGCGCTTGGTTCCCGGCCAGAAATTCAGGCCGATGGCATCGACGCCGAGGTCGACGCACATGCGCGCGTCCGCGACGGACCGGATGCCACAGACCTTCACCAGGGGGCCGAGGCCTGACGCCTCGGGCCACCCCCCCGAGCCCACCTCGGTCAAATGGAGAGCAGCTCCTTGACCTGAGCGATGACCTGAGGAGCTTGAATCGGCTTGGTGATGTATGCGTTGGCGCCGAGCGCCATGGCGCGGGCCCGATCCTCCGAGCTGCCCTCGGTGGTGATGATGATGATCGGGACGTCCTTGTGAATATCGTCCACACGAATGCGCTGAACGAGCTTCAGCCCATCCATGATGGGCATGTTGATGTCCGTGATGATGAGATCGAAGCGATCGTCGGCGAGCTTGCGAAGCCCATCGACGCCGTCCTCGGCTTCGGTCACCCGAAGCTGCTTGATGCGCGCGAGGGCGAACACCAAGAGTTGGCGCATCATGGGGGAATCTTCGACGACGAGGCAGGAGTAGTCGGCCATGGTGTCTTCGCTCAATCCCTCTCCGCGATGGGCGCCACAGAGGGCGGACGCTTGTTCAAATTCTCTCGCACGCCATAGAGCGCCGCTACCGGACCGTCGACGCTGCTGTAGAGGTTGGCTGCAATGAGCGCCGAACCGGCATGCTCACCGATGAGCTTGAAGAGCTCGGCGTCGACGGTCGCCCAGTGCGACTTCTGCTCGAGCATGGTGACGATGGAAATGACACCAACCACTCGGTCGCCGACCAGGAGGGGAAGGATGGCGAAGGGCTCGGCGACGGTCCCCGAGGCGATGTCATCGGGGATCTTGGCGACGCCAGAAAGCAGCGCGGTCCCGAGGATGCCGTCACCCACGATGATTGGCTCGAGGGTGGAGAGATCGAGATGCTCGTGGGCGATGACCTCGGCGCGCTTCCCGTCGCCCTCGACGATGTAGATGGCGAAGCCGTAGGCGCCCATGAGCTGCCCCAGCATGTCCTGGACGTGGCGCAGGACTCGCCGAATCGAAAAACTGGCGTGCAGCTGGTAGGCCGCGATGTAAAGATTTGCCAGGTCGTTCAGCTCGCTTTCGATTTCTTCGTATCGACTCGCGTCGCTGTCGCTGACGACCCGAAGCTCGTGGGTGGCGGCCAGCAGGCGACGCTTTTCGCTCTCGAGGGCGTCGATGCGTTTGATGAAGTCGCGCATCGCGTCGTCGCTCGCGAGCTGCGTGCGGAGCCGGGTATTCTCACTCTCCAGGAGCTCGACTTCTCCACGAAGCTTGTCGTTCTCGCCGAGGAGCTCTTCAGTGATTTCTGCCCCTCGCTTGATGAACGATCGCAGGAACGACTCGCGCTCGCTGCGGAGGTCCATCGGGGCGTCGCTCGCGCGATGCGGGGGCGCATTGTCCGCGTCTTCGTTCATGAAAACGATCGCAGATTACAAAATAGCCGGCAGGGCGTCATCATGTTTGTCCCTTCGTGACCAGGGTCGCTACGTGCTCGGCCAACGCCCGGAGGGGCAATGAGCGTTCTACGGCACCGGTTCGGACCGCTGCGCCCGGCATTCCGTAGATGACGGCCGTTTCCGGGGCTTCAGCGAGGACCATGCCCCCCGCTGCGTGGACAGCTGCCGCCCCGCGCGCGCCGTCGTCTCCCATGCCGGTGAGCACGACGGCGATGACCCTGCTGCCGTAGGCCTTTGCGGCGGTCTCGAAGAGGCGGTCGACCGACGGCACGTAGCGGTCCTCGGCTCGAGGGCTGACGACCTTCATCACCGGGCCGTCCGAAGACCGGACGATCTCGACGCACTGCCCCCCGGGGCAAATCCAGCCCTCCCCGGTGCCGATCAGTGCGTTGTGGGTGGCCTCCCGGACGGTCAGGCTTCCGAGACGGTCGAGGCGTTCGGCAAAGGTCCGGGTGAATCGCTCCGGCATGTGTTGAGCCACGATGAGTGCCGCCGGAGCCGAAGACGGGAAGCGATTGAACATCTCGAGGAGCGCGGTGGGCCCTCCGGTCGAAGCTCCGACGACGACCACATGCTGCGGCGTCGGCTTAGCCCTAGCCCGGGAGGCGGCTTCATCGCCCCGGGCCCCGGGCAACTGGAACATCGCGGTCGCGGTGCGCCCGGATCTCAGGGACGTACGCGTCGGGTCGAGGCTGGCGGGGGTCAGCTGCCGAACCATCTCGACCTTTTCCTTCAACTGCTCGGCGATACCGACGAGGTCGCTCGTCACCGAGCGCGACGGTTTGGCCACGAAGTCGATGGCGCCGAGCTCGAGAGCTCGGAAGACGTTCTCCTTGGCGGAGTAGCCGCTCACCACGATCACCGGCAGGGGCTTTCGCGCCATCAGCAAACGGAGAAACGTGAAACCGTCCATGCGCGGCATCTCGAGGTCGAGGGTGATGAAGTCCGGGGAGAGCTCCTCCACGGCCCTCAGCGCCTCATCGCCGTCGGTCGCCTTCCCGACCACCTCGACGCCATCGATCTCGCTCAGCAGGTCCCCGATGACGCGGCGGTTGTAGGCCGAGTCATCTACGACCAGTGTGCGGAGAGTCCTCATGAATCCGTGCCCGTTTCACGCGTTCGACTCGCGGCGCGACGGTAGACGAGGTCCCGGTCCAGATGAACCAGCTCGAACGCCGTCGATGCGTTGAGCAGTGATTCGCTGTGGCCGAGGAGCAAATAGCCACCGGGGATCAGGCGTTGGTAGAAGGTCTGGATCACGTCACTCCGAGAATCAGGATCGAAATAGATGAGGACATTTCGGCAGAGGATCACATCCACACGTCCGACGATTGCCGTCCGGCTGTGCTCGAGAAGGTTGAGGTGCCCGAAGTGGCACATCGCCCGGATACGCGGGTGGACCATGCGGCCCTCGGGGGTGTCCGAGAAGAAGCGTTCGTAGCCCGGGGGCATCGCCCGGAAGCTCGACGGGCCATAGACCGCCCGGCGCGCCGTGTGCAACACGTTGCGAGCGATGTCGTTGCCGAAAATGCGTACGTCCCAACCGTCGAAGAGCCCGCTAGCGGCGACGATCATCGCGATGGTGTAGACTTCTTCGCCGGTCGAACATCCCGCGCTCCAGATCGACAGGCGGTTGCCGAGGTTCTCCTTGGACCGGCGCTCGCGAAGCTCCGGGAGGATCTGGTCGCGGAGGGCCCAGAGCTGATAGTCCTCGCGAAAGAAGTACGTCTCGTTCGTGGTCAGGCACTCGACGGCGTGCTCGAGCTCGGCGTGCCGACGCGAGTGGTAGCGAAGGTACTGATAGTAGGCGCCGAAATCTCTCAGGCCGAGCGCGTCGATGCGCTCTTTGAGCCGCCGCTCCATGACGAAACGTGCATCTTCAGCAAAGGAGATCCCACAGAACCGATTGATGAGGTCCCGGAGGAGGCGGAACTCCTCCACGCGCAGCTTCGGTCCTGAGTCGAAGAGCAGGGACACGCTAGTTGCCCATCCTCCCGAGAGCCGCCTCGAGGGTCTCGCCCACGAGATCGTCTTCTTCGACCAACGCCCTCGCCTCGAGGGCCGCCCGCGCCTCTTCCCCGCCGAGGTCGGCGAGGAGCATCACCGCGTGACGCCGCACGTCCCAGGCGGGATGCGAGAGGGCGACGGCGAGGCGAACTGCAGCTCGCCCTCCCCCGGCGTCGTAGATCGCCGAGAGGACCTGCTTGACCAGCTCCTCGTCATCATTTCCGAGGGCCTCCATGAGCAGGTCCCCGAGGGTCGGGTCCGCGAGGGCGCGTAGGCTCTCCATCGCGGCGAGGGCCGCGCCCGGCGGCCCCTCCCGAAGCAGGTCCCGGAGCGGCTCGATCGCGCGACCTTCGCACACCGCCGCGAGGGCCCTCGCCGCCGCGGCCTGCACGGCGGGCTCCCTCGACTCGAGGGCGAGGAGCAGCTGATCCACGCCGACGGGACGCCCGTCCGCGTCACGGAGCCGGCCGAGGGCATTGGCAGCGGCGACCTGAACGTCGACGTCCTCGTCGGCCAGAGCCAGGACGATCGAATGACCGGAGTTCAAGCCACCGAGACGCGAGAAAGCCTCGATGGCGGCGCGACGGGTGGGCGGGTCGTCAGCAGAAAGCGCGGCCGAGAGGCGAGTGAGCCCCCGAGCGCCCAGCAATTCGCCGACCAGTTTGGTCAGGGCCGCGCCGCCCTGCCCCTCGAGTTCGACTTCGGAGAGGGCTTTCTCGACCGCCGCCGGAGAACGTTGGTGCAAGGCGCGGAGTGACGCGGATGCGCTCCGAGCGAGCGACGGCGAACCGAACGCGACGGCGACGAGGCGGCCGGCGTCGTCTTCCGTGGCGAAAGCGCCGAGGCCCCGGGCGGCGCACACGCGAACCTCGAGTTCGCGGTCTTCGAGACCGCTTCGCAATGCGGTTCGCAGATCGTCCGCGAGGTCGGTTTCGGGCCCCCGGGCGAGCTCGGCCGCGAGTTCGAGGGCCAAGGCCCGGCCGCGGCCCACCACGCTCTGATGAACCTCGAGGAGCGGCCGCACCGCGTCTCGTCCCCAGGCCTGGAAGGCGAGGCCGAGGGCCGCTGGCAGCTCCTCGTTGGCGATGAGATCGAGGACCGACGGTAGGCCGACAGAAATGCGCGCCAGGAGGAGCACGATCGCGGCTCCGCGGCGGGTCGCCAGGTCTCCCTCGCGAACGAGGCGCTCGATGACCTGCCCACCCTCTTCGGGGAGCTGGCCCATCAGCCCAGCGAGGGCCTCGACGGCGTCGGGGACGTCGGTGCATACCTGAAAGATGGACCGCATAGCGTCGCTCACCACGTGCGACGAACGGTCCTCGAGGGCCTCCCGAAGTGCCGGAAGGGCTGCAACATCCCCGGTCCGGCCGAGGGCCCGAATCGCCACCGTCCTGAGCAGCCGATCATGGAGCAGGGGCGCGAGCTCTTCGTAGGGGATCGGTGCGCCGATGCGGTCCAGTCCATCGAGGGCAGCGAGATGGATGAACGAGTCGCCGGAAGTCAGGCGCTCCCGCAGTAGGATCGCCGCCGCGTCGCCGCCGATTCGGACGAGGGCATCGATCGCAGCGGACACGAGGTTGACGTCGTCGGAACGAGATGCGACGCCGAGGGCGGGCATAACCGCGTCCCCGCCCACCTCTCCGAGGGCGGTGACCAGGAATTTTCTTCCCGACTCGGGGACCGTGTCGAGGGCCGATACCAGCTGCTCCCCAACCGCCGGGCCGAGGATCCCGAGCACCTCGATCGCGGCGCTGCGCAGGCCGATGTTGTCACCCTGACTGACGGCGGCGGTCAGGTCGGCGACCAACGGGTGACGCTCGGCGAGGCACGCCGCAACCCGCGCCGCTTCTTTGCGCACGCGCCATTCGACGTCGCCGAGGGCGATGAGGACGAGCTCCGGTGCCTCGGCCAGGGCGCTCGTCTCGAGCCCCACCACGGCGCTCCGGCGAACCTCCACATCGGGGTCCAGGAGGGCGGATCGTATCTGGTCGGAGGTCACGTACCCTCCGGTGCGCCCTCCACCACCTGGTGGAGACCGCTCACGTCGAGGGTTTCGGCGGGTGACGCGACCCGGTCGATGTCGACGACGAAAACCAAACCGCCGCTGTGTTTGTAGACCGCCTCGATGCCGCGCGCTTCGTCCCCGACCCCGAGCTGGGGGACCTCTCGATGTTCGCCGGGCCCGGCACCGAAGACGTCGGTGACCGCATCGACGACCAGCGCGACCCCGCGTCCGCCGGCTCTCACGATGACCCACTTCGTCTGCCGCGTAACGGTCGCGGCACCGAGGCCAAAACGGGCCCGGAGATCGAGGACCGGAACGACCTCGCCGCGGTGGTCGGCCACGCCGACGATTGCGGGAGGCGCGTGGGGAATGTCCACCACAGGCAACGGGTTGAGGATCTCCCTGACCCGGAGGATGTCCACGGCGTAACGCACATCCCCGACGACGAATCCGACGAGGTTCTTACTGCGGTTGGTACGCTCTTCGGTCGTCACCACCACTCACCTCCTCAAGAGGGCTCGAGGATCCAAGAGGATCAAGATGTCGTCCTTGAGCGTCCACCGCCCATCGGACCTCGCTGACCGCCCGGCCCCCCGGGCCCCCGGTCGACCAATACCACGCACGTACTCGGCCGTATCGCCGCCGACATTCGCGGCGAGCTCGAGCTCCTGGGGACCCAGCCGAACCACGGCGAGGACCGCGTCGACCAACACCCCGACGACCTCTCGCCCGTCGTCGACGAGCAATACCCGAGAGAACTTTGTCATCGCCCCTTCGGGCATGCGCAATCGGCGCCGCAGGTCTACGACCGTCGTCACCCGACCGCGGACCGAGACCACCCCGAGGATGTCCTGGGGGGCTCGGGGAACATGGGTAACGGGGGGGGGCTTCAGAATCTCGCGGATGGAGGTGAGGGGCAGCGCGTACTGCTCGTCCGCGAGCATGAAGCCCAGGTACTCGAAGACCTCGGGCTCGGGCGCCGACGACGGGCCCGACGCCGGCACCGGCATGATCGTCTTCTGCCGTACGATGCCTTCGCTCACGTCGTGGCCTCCAGGATGGGGGCCGAGTCAGCGCGCTTGAGCACCTCTTCGAGGAGCGAGGAGGCGTCGAGGACGAGGGCCACGTTTTGGTCTCCGAGGTCCGTCGCCCCGGCGAAGCCGCGCACATCCCGAAGGCTCTTGCCTAGGGGTTTGATCACGATGTCCCGCTGACCGTGCAGTTCGTCGACGATGAGCCCGAGGCGCCGATTGCCGAGGGCCGTCACCACGACGAAGCTCTTGTCCGGAGACTGGGCGGCTGCGCGGAGCTCGAAGAGGTCGTCGACCCGGCAGAGCGGCAGGGTCGCCCCGCGGAGCGTGATCACGTCGCGCCCCTCGACCGTTCGAATGGCCTCTCGGCGAAGCAAGAGCGCCTCCTCGACGGCCGTCAGCGGAAGCGCGAACCGGCGCCCGGCGACCTTCACGATGAGGGCGCTGATGATCGCGAGGGTGATCGGAAGGGTGATCGTGAACTTGGTGCCGATCCCGCTTTCGCTCGCGACGTCGACCACCCCCCCGAGGCGGGAGATGTTCGTCTTCACGACGTCCATGCCTACACCGCGACCGGACAGGTCGGTGATGGCAGACCGGGTCGTGAAGCCGGCGGTGAAGATGAAGTCGAAGATGTCTTCCTGGCTCAGCTCTGCCCGCGCGTCCTTCGAGACCAGCCCCCGTCGCACCGCCGCTTCGAAGATTTTTTCCGCGTTGATGCCGGCGCCATCGTCTTCCACCTCGATGAGCACGTTGTTGCCCTTCTGGTAGGCGTTCAACGCGAGGGTGCCCTCCGGAGCCTTGCCCGCGAGCTCGCGGACCTTGGGCTTTTCGATGCCGTGGTCGATCGAGTTGCGGATGATGTGCATCAGCGGGTCGGAGAGCTCCTCGACGATGAGCTTGTCGACCTCGGTATCTGCGCCGTTGACGACGAGGCGAATTTCCTTCTCGTGCTCTCGCGCAGTCTGTCGAACCACCCGGGCCAGCTTGTCGAAGATCTGGCGGAGGGGAACCATGCGTACGTCGAGGATCCCGTCCTGGAGCTCTGCGAGGTTGCGCTCGAAGCTGCGGTTTGCCCGATGGAGCTCCGTCGCGAGCTGGCGCAGCTCCGGCTTCGCGCGGAGGGTCTCGGAGAGGGCACCGATGGCGGTGCGCACGATGGCCAACTCGCCGACGACGTTCATCAGATGGTCGAGCTTCCGGATGTCGACCCGGACGGTGTTCGCCACGGAGCGCAACGAGAGCAGATCTACGGCTTCATCGTGAGAGGCCGCCCCATGGGACGCATCGTCGTGCTTGCTGTCCAAGACGGCAGGCGGGATCGAGTGCGCCACGGCGGCGGGGACCGGGACCGACGGGCCATGGCTCTCGGGGGGCGGCGGGGGCACGACCGGCGCCGGCGACGCGACGGAGGTGGCCTCGGCGCCCTTCCGGGGCACCGCCATGAGCTCGGAGTCGTCATGGACCAGCAACTCCCGAAGCTCGTCTTCGGGCGCCCGGCTCGCCAAGAGAACGTCCAGGTCGATCGAGTCCCGGTCGATCTCGCCCATCGACGGCAGATAGGTGATGATCTCCGCGACCGGCTTTGCGCGGGTCTTGAGCTCTTCGAGGGCGGTGTCGATCGAGGCGAGGCTGAAGCGTACCTTGAGCCGATAAAGCGGATTGCCTTGTTCGACGTTGGTCCGAAGGCGGTGCTCTTCGTATTCGGTGCGTACCGCGAGGACCCCGGGGTCGAGGTCGTAGCTTTCGAGGCCCGTCGCCGGGGCCTCCTTCGGCGAACTCACGCGTTCGATGGACTGGGCGTACTGCGAGAGGTCGACCCCCGCCTGATCGCCCAGCAGTCGCTGGAAGTTTTCGACGCCCTCGAAGAGCACATCGAGGACCTCTTGGGTGAGGGTGACTCGGCCGAGGCGCAGGTCGTCGAGCAGATCTTCGAGGGCGTGGGCAACCGCGCCCACCTGGTGGTAGCCGAACATGCCGGCGATGCCCTTGAGGGTGTGCACGCCACGGAAAATCTCATTGATGAGGTCCGGGTCCGGAGTGCCCTCCTTCTGCATCTGGTCGAGGACCAGCAGGTCGCGGGAGAGGGCCTCGACGATCTCTTGCGACTCAGCGAGAAACTCGTCGCGTACGTCGAGGTCGTCGTCCTGGTCGTCGGTGCTCAACGGGCCCCGGTCGTCTTTCGAAGGGTCGCGACGACCTCGCGGAGCTGGGCCGGCGTGAAAGGCTTCTTGAGGTAGGCGTTGGCGCCGAGGGAAAGCCCGCGCTCTCGGTCCTTGGCGCTCGCCTCGGTGCTGATGATGACGACCGGCGTATCGCGATGTTGATCGGACTTGCGCATGAACGAGACCAACTCGAGACCGTTGATGTCGGGCATGTTGATGTCGACGACTACCAGGTCGAAGTGCTTGCGGGGAAGAATGCGCAAGGCGACGAAGCCGCTCTCGGCCTCATCGACCTCGGCGGTTCCCTCTTCTTCGAGGGTCGCGCGCACGAAGGCGCGCATGGCACTGGAATCCTCGACCACGAGGACCCGAAGCAGGTCAACAGAGTCCACGACTCTCGGATGGTACTCCAAACTCGCCGCGCAGGGTCAACCGGATCAACCCGTGATTTCGAGGATTTGAGCGAGGGAACCCGAGGCCCGGAGGGGCCTACCGAGGGTGTCCTCGACCAGACCTGAAATGGCCCGGCGGAGCTGTCCCCGGTTGGCGTCGGCGAGGGGCTGAAGCCCCGCCACGGACCACTCGGGAGAGATTGCCCTCGCCATGGCCCGGCGAGTCTCTCCCGAGAGCTTGATGGGCCCACCGCCGCAGCTGCGGCAGATCACGGAGCCCGCGGCCGGGTCGAAGAGGGCTGCCTGCCCATCCTCGGCCCGGCGCCCACAGCGAGCGCAGGTGTCGAGGTTCGGGGCAAAACCCAGAAGCCCGAGGCAACGCACCTCGAAGGCGAGGAGGAGCTGCTCTTGGGCCCCCGGGGGCCCGGTCATCTCGGCGAGGTGAGCGAGGAACTCCATCGAGAGGGCGAAGACCTCGGGCTCCGGCTGCCGTTCCGGGAGAGCCTCGCGAACGAGCTCGAGGGCCACCGCCGCAACGGACATGCGGGTGAGGTCGCTGAGGATGGCCGGAAAACTCCGCTTCACGCGCGCCTTCGCGATGCTACCAACTTCGCCCCGGCCCAAGCGCACTTCGGCTTCGATCAGCGCGTAGGGCTCGAGGGATCCGCCAAAACGCTTCTTGCTGCGGCGGGCGCTGCGAGCGAGGACGGCGACCTTGCCGTGGCTCTCGGTTAGGAGCGTAACGATGCGGTCGGCGTCGCGATAGTCGACGGCGCGGAGAACGAGGGCATCGGAGAATTCACCGGACACGAGCGGTAGGATAGCTCGATCGGGGTGTCACGGTGGCGCGGCCGAAGAACGACCGAAAGTGCCAGGGTGAAGAGGATGAGCAGAATGACTAGGGCGATGGCGATCCCGAAGCGTCGTCCCCGCTCCGGCGGGGTGATGGCGGCGATCGGGGCGGGTGCCAGATCGGCGCTCGGGGCCACCGCCGCGTCGAAACGCTCGATGACCTCTTCGGGGTTCAGGCCGATGACCCGAGCGTAGCTCTTCATGAAGCCCCGAACGAAGACGTCGCCGGGGAGCTCGTCGAAGCGGTCCGCCTCGAGGTGTCGAAGCATCTTGAGGGGGATGCGGGTCGTCTGGGAGAGCTCCTCGATGGAGATCTGCCGTAGCTCGCGCTCGTGCTTCAGATGCATTCCGATCGACTGCATGATTCAGATGCCATCCAACAAACGACGGCAGGCGGCGCCGTCGGGGTTGTCGTCGCCGAGCTCGACACAGCGTTCGAGGTCGGTGATCGCGTCGTCTCGGTTGCCGAGGCGGGCGCGGGTTTCACCGCGGAGCCGGTAGGCCCCCTGGTAGGACTCACAGATGGGGTTGGCCTCGAGGGCGCTGGTCAGGGAGAGATCGGCGTCGGTAAACTTCTCTTGGGCGAAGTAGGTCTGCCCGAGGAGGTAGTGGCCCACGCAGAACTGGGGCTGAATCTCGACCGCCTGGCGGAGGGCGGTGACTGACTCGTCGTAGGCGCCCTTCTCGTAGTAGGCGCGCCCGACGTTGCCCCAGGCGTTCCACGGCTGGCGGTTCAGCATGTCCCGGGCCGCCGCTTCGAAGACCTCAACGGCTTCGTCGTAGCGGTCCTGGTCGAGGAGGGCGAGGCCGAGCATGTTGCGGGCCTCGGGGAGAGTGCCGCCCTCGGCCTCCTGGCCCGCCAGGATGTCGACGCCCTTCCGCAGCTGGGTCTCCGCCTCGGTGGCGGCGCCGCGCTGGAGATAGATGTAGCCGAGCAGAATGTGGGCCTCACCGTTCTCGGGGTCGAGCTGGATCGCGGCATTCAGACGCTCCATCGCGGCGGGGACGTTCCCCTCCTGATGCAGCGACGCCGCAAGCCTGAACTCTGCCATCGAGCGATCCATGTCTTCCGTGCTTTGGCCCGCACCGCACGCGGCGATGAGGGAGAGGAGGGAAAGGAGGAGCACAAGTAAGGAAGTCCTCGTCGGGTGATTCAGTGCCCGAGGGGAGCGCCCCGATCTAACGGGTTGGCAGGGGTGGGTCAACCCGAATCCCGACGAATGGATAGACCCCGATGACGTGACTGTCGGATTACCGACACCCGGCTCAATCACCCCGAACCTCTTCCTTCATTCCCAGCAATTGGTAGAGCTGTCGCAAGGCGGGCAGATCGGGGACGACGATCTTCTCGTCCACGATCCGGACATATCCTCCGTCCCGGAGCTGCTGCACCGCCCGCTTCACGGCGTCCACGTCGAGGCTCGCCCGGGCCGAGAGGTCGAGGGGCGATACGCTCAACGCATGGCCCTCGGGCCCAGCCTCGGTCGTAGAGGCCAGGCGGATGAGGGTATTGACCACCCTCGACGGGTGATCTCGCAGCATCGTGTTTTCGAGCTGCTCCTCGGCGTCCCGAAGGCGCCGCACGAGCTGGCGCACCATCCGGGACGCAACATCGGGATTTCCTGAAAGAAGTCGGCCAAAGGTCTTCTGATCCAGGGCGAGGACGGTGACATCGGTCAGGGCCACGGCGCTTGCAGCGCGGTCGGCGCGGCTGAGGAGCGCATCCTCGCCGAGGAGGTCCCCCGGCCGCAGGACCGTCAGGCTCCGGTCCGAAGACCGGATCCGCTTCACCAGGCGAATTCGACCTTCCTGGAGGATGTAGCAGCTGTCCGCGGCCTCTCCCTCGCGAAAGAGGGTAGTTCCGGCCGGAAATTGGCGCCCAAACCTCTCGACCAGACGTACCCGCTCGCCCTCTCGAAGGTCCTCCATAACGGGACGGGTGTACAGGGACCCGAGATGGGGCGCAACCCGTCCCGTCGCGTCACCGGCCCGAGCCTCGGGAGGGCGAACCGGGGTTCGGGTCGGGCGTGACGCAGCGACCCCGCCCGAAAGGCGATCCAGGCGTTATTGAGATGTGCTCTAGGCGGATTCTTACAACAATTCCACGGAACCCGCGGCGCGCCGCGCAGCACATGCTCTGCTCTATCGGCCGCGCATGGGCGATTCCCGGGCACTTAGGTCCCACTTCTTGGAGGGACGGGGCCTGGCCTGATTTTGGCACTGGTCAGGTTTAGTGTCCCTCCATCGCCTCACCCGTGACTCCCGGGGTCTGACCAGCGTCGAGTACCTGCTCGTGCTCTGCCTCGTGGCGATCGTCGGCTCCGCGAGCTGGGACAGCCTCGGCACGACCATCAGCGAGAAGATCACTGGGGCGGCCGACAGCATCGGGACCCTCTCCGGATCCGGTGAAGCGGCCACCGATCTGCAGTGGGCCAGAATCGATGGGCTCGATCCGGGTACCTCGCAGAGCGCACTGGGTGCCGGAAGCTCCAGTGCAATCGCGGGGTTGGGCCTCTCCGCGGCTTCTGCGTCCTCGGCGTCCTCGGCGTCCTCAGCATCCTCGGCGTCCTCGGCGTCCTCGGCCACCGGGGCCCTCGGTAGCGGCGCCTCGGGCGATGTCGGCGCCGGTGGGGCCACCGGGGCCCTCGGTAGCGGCGCCTCGGGCGATGTCGGCGCCGGTGGGGCCACCGGTGTCGGCGCCGCAGGAGACAGCGCTCTCGCCACCAACGCGGACGGCGCCCTCGGCGCGAACGCGGAGGGGGCTCCCGGTTCGACCCGTGAGGCCATGCGCAATGAGGTCGGCGACGACCTCGTCAGCGCAGCCGCATCCTCTGGCCCGTCCAACGAGCCGCTGCGAAACTCGGACGCGTCGCCGGGGGATGAGACGACGGTCGGGTCCGTCCTGACCAGCGTCGGGGGTACAGCCCGAGAAAACATCGCGAGATCCGCCAAGATGCTGCGGGACCGCGCGGATGCGCAGCCCGACGACACCTTCGACCAAATCCAGGCGGGCCTCTACGACGTTGGCGCCGATCTCCTCGACACGGTCGGTGCGGTCGGGGACATGGCCGGCACCTTCACGGCGTGGGTCATTCACGGCGAGGACCGCTGGGAGGACACCAAGGACATGGCGTCCGGCGCGGCCAAGGCCGTCGAGCGCTTTGCCGAGGACCCGATGGCTCCGGTCCATGCGGCCATCGAGCACTGCACAGGCAGCATCCGGCACGCCACGAGCTGCGTCGTCCAGGCAGCCGCTCCTGCATACGGGGGCGCGAAGGTAGGCATCGCGGTCACCCAGGCCGCCATGAAGGGCGGCAGTGTCACCGCCGCAGCGGCGGGTGTGGTCCGGCGGTCCGGCGACCGCGATTCGAAGAACTCCCAGAACTCAGATGACTCCGCGAACTCACGGGACTCAGGAGACGACGACGGCGCGCGGCCCGCCGATGGGCCGGAATACCGCAGCATCCATCCGCCGCCCCCGGCATGGCTTCAGGCTCGCATGGACGCCACCGTGGACGCCGTCCGCCGGGGCGAGGCCGGTCCCGACGCGCGCCCCGAGGACGTGCGGGTGTTTCTGGACGAAACCTACGAGCACATCAACGACGTGGGGACCCTCAAGGTGGCGATGGGGGGGCGCAACCCGCGGGCGCTCCCGGAAACGGACCCGGGCGCGGGAGCGCTCCGCGGTGTGCACGACCTGGGCGAGCACACTTCGGCGCGAAGGCTCCAGAATCAGATCGACGAGTGGGATGCGAACCCCATCCGCGACCGCGACGGGAACGACGTCCCCGTGCCGGCGTGGATCCGCGCGCTCCCGGCGGAGGCCCGCGCCGCGGGGACCACGGTGGACGTGGGCAAGCTCAACCCCCACGTCGCCGCGGGCCTTGGACGCGCCGGGCCTCCGGACCCCTACGCCATCGAGCTGCACCGCATGTCGGCCCACCACGGCAACGAGTTCACCGTCGGGCGCAACGGCCGCCCCAACGACGCCCTCGTCGAAGCGGTCGCGGACAACGTCAACGCCATGCGTCAGCCCCGGGCCTATCGGCCAGAGCCGATGTCCTTCGACAGGATCGAAGGCATTCTGATGGACGACGTGGCCCGCGGGAACCTGCCCCCGGAAGCCGCCGGCGTCATCCAGACCGGTATCGCCGCCCAGCGCCGCCTCGAACTCGAAGGCCGCATCAACCCCTACTACCGCCTCGAGACGGACCGCGCCGACACCATCGACCGGCCCAGCGCCGAAGCGGCCCCCAGCCCGACCCCCGATACCCAGGCCGCGGTGCGTCCCACCCTGCAGCCCACCGTTCAGGACACGGGCTTCGGCGGGTACCGCGCCACCTGGGGGGACGACCCCCATGCGTTCGCCATGTTCGAGCCCAACCGGGGCCGCGTCGAGGTGAGCGACATCTTCCGGGGAGACCAGCCCCGGGGCAGCGCGGGCCCCATGCTCGCGGACGCCTTCCGCGAGGCCGGCCACGACCGTCCTCGGGCGGTCCGCATGACGAACATCATGGAGAGCCAGCCGACCATTCGACAGCTCGGCGAGGGGATGCCCCCATCGGAGACCGTCCTGGGGCGGACCCTCGAGGCCACATCGGACGACCTGGGCGGCCGGGTCACGGGGTGGGATCACGGCGTGACTCGCGGCAAGACTTGGGTCGAGGCTACGATCGACTACGATTAGTCGTGGACCACTCTCGATTTCGCCAAGAGATGGCGTCTCGCAAGGATGCCTACTTCGAGCTGCTCGCGACGGCGGCGGGGGAAACGAGTGCCCGCGAGCGCACCGTAGGCGCCCTTCGCGCGGCGGTCCTCGAAGAGGGCGGCGAGGGGGACGCGGTCGCTCCGAGCGTCGTGGAAGGGCGCATCGAAGCGCTCTCGGTCTCGGACATCGAAGGCCTCCGTTCGCTGAGCGAAGGGTGGGGGCCCGCGTGGGACGGCGGTCCTTTCCTCGAAGCGGCGTGGCGCACCGCCCTGCGACACCTCGAGGATCGATCCAAAGCGAACCCTGCCGATCTCGACCCCGGCGCGGTCTTGGGAGCCGAGGCGGATCGGGTGTGGGGCCCGAGGGCCGTGCCCGACGGGTTTCGATGGAGCGACGTCGGTGCAGCTCCCCGTCCCTTGGCTCACTTCCGCGAGCTGTCCTGGGCGCCCCTCGTCGACCGTTCGCTATCGCGGTCCGACTTGGCGAAGACACCGCCCCTCGCTCTCCGGGCGCTCCGCGGCAGGGCCTCGGTCCTCGACGACTCCGCCCGGGCCTTCCTCCGCGACCGTTGCGAGGACTTGCCGGGTGACCCCGTCGAAGCGACCCTCGTCGTCGAGACCTCGTTGGAGCTCGACCTCCTCGACGTCCGGGGCCCCCTCGACGACAGGAGCATGAGTCGACTGCGCGCGCAGGTAGCGTCGCGGATGGACGGGCTCGAAGATGCGCGGGAACTCATCCCCCTCGCCTACCTTCTGCTGAGGCCGGGCTGGCAGAGCCCTTGACGCAACTCTCAGCCGTCGAAGGGGCTGTTCCGAACGCTGCACGAACAGCGAGGGCCCGGACTGGTATCGGGGACGCCTGACGGGGCCGGTCGGGGCGAGATGTGGCGCCGTGCACCCGGAAATGTGATCGTTCCCCGTGGACCTCGGCCTCACTGCAAATCCGGCTGATTGGGCCGAGGCCCCAGAATCGTGATGCGGCACTTTCTCATCGCCCTCAATGTGGTCGCGCCGGTCGCCCTCATCCCCCTGGCCATGGAAGGGCACTTCTGGTGGGGGCTCGGGGCCGTGTTCGTCGCCCACATGCTGGCGCTCTTCGCCACCCTCGTCCCGGGCTCTTCGTGGTGGGGGCCTGTGGTCCGGGAGTTCGCGACGAAAGACGATGAGGTCTGGCTGACCATCGACGACGGCCCCGACCCGGAAGACACGCCGGCGGTTCTGGAGCTGCTGGCGCAATACGACGCCCGCGCGACGTTCTTCCTGATCGGCGAAAAGGTCCGGCGTTGGCCAGAGCTCGCCCAGGCGATCGTCCGAGCCGGACACCGCGTCGAAAACCACACATCGAACCACGCCCTGTCGGCGTTCTGGCGTTTCGGCCCGCGGCGCCTGCGCGAAGAGATCGAGGGCGGGCACCGAGCCATCGTTTCGGCGACGGGGAAGGAGCCCGCCTTCCTTCGCACACCGGCCGGCATGAGAAATTGTTTCCTGCACCCCATCTTGAAACAGATGGGGGTCCCTCTGGTCGGCTGGACCGTACGCGGCCGCGATGGCGTTTCGACGGACCGAGACGCCATCGTGGCTCGCCTCGAAGGCGGCCTTCGGCGAGGAGCGATCCTCCTGATGCACGAAAGCAAGCGCGACTCCGAAGGGCGCTCGGTGATTGTGGACACGCTGCCTCGAGTCCTCGAAGCGATCCAGACGCGCGGCCTCCGCGCCGTAGTCCCAGAAGCGGTGCCTCAATCCACCTCGTGACAGCTCACGAAGTGACCCGGAGCGACCTCCCGGAGCACCGGCGCATCCCCCCTCGCCTTCGTCCTGCTGAGACGCAGCTGGCGCAATCCCTGAACGGAGGAGCGCAAGCTCGCGCTAGCCGTTGCTGTTCCGGACGCAGTACGAGCCGCGAAGACCCGGACCGGCGCCGGGGGCGTTGATGACTTCGACGCAGCTGAACCCGTTGGGGTCGTCGGGCCCATCGCCGGCGGGGCAGTCGCAGAGGTCCCCGGTCGACTCCGGCGGTGCGTCACAGCGGCAGGTGCAATAGGCACGCGCCTCGGTCTCCTCGGCGCTCGCGCAGGCCGGGTTCGCCGCGACATCGCTCACCGTCTCGCAGCCGGCTTCGCCGAAGGGAATGCCGTCGAGTTGATAGACCATGCACACCCGGGTCTCGCATTCGACCGAGCTCACCTCGAGGTACGCCTCGGTGCCAACGTAGCCGTCCTCCGGGATGGCGCCGGGAACGCACGGGTCGCCAACCCCGGTAGCCTGGCAGCCAGATGCCATTGAAAACGCAGCGGTGATCCACAGCATGCTGCCGATGATTCGATTCATGATGATTTCCTCCACCCCCAACGCGTACGCCAAGCCCAACGGGCGTCGCCTTCGGGGCTCCCGGTGGGTAGTCGGCTGCGGGGTCAGCGAATTCCGAACGGCGTGAGATTGAGTTCGTCGCCCGGTCTCCCGCCTTCCGCGAGATCCCTCAGTCCACCTTGTGGCAGCTCGCGAAATGCCCCGGTGCGACCTCCCGGAGCACGGGCGCGTCGCCGTCGCAGAGGCCCTTTTCGGCGATGGGACAGCGGGGATGGAAGTGACAGCCGGCCGGGGGCGCGAGGGGGCTCGGCACGTCCCCTTCGAGGATGACGCGGTCGGACTTGGCCGTGGGGTCGGGGACCGGGACCGCCGAGAGCAAGGCCCGGGTGTAGGGGTGCTGGGGGTCCCGGTAGAGGGCCTCGGCGGTCGCGAGCTCGACCACCCGGCCGAGGTACATCACCGCCACGCGGTGGCTGAGGTACTCGACGATGGCGAGGTCGTGGGCGATGAAGAGATAGGCTAGGCCCAGCTCCTCTTGGAGGTCGGACATCAGGTTGACGATCTGCGCTTGGACCGAGACATCGAGGGCGCTGATCGGTTCGTCGGCGACGATGAACTTCGGCTCGACGGCGAGGGCCCGGGCGATGCCGATGCGCTGGCGCTGGCCACCGGAGAACTCGTGGGGGTAGCGCGACATCTGCTCCGGGCGCAGCCCCACCCGGGTGAGCAGCTCCGCTATCTTCTGCTCTTCTTCGGAGCCCCCGGACGACAGCCCGTGGATGCGCATCGCTTCGCCGACCGTCGCCTTCACCGTCATGCGCGGGTTCAGCGAGCTGTAGGGGTCCTGGAAGATGATCTGCATGCGGCGCCGGAGGGGCCGGAGGGAGCGCTGGGACGACGTGGTGATGTCCTTCCCCTCGAAGGCAATCTTCCCATCGGTGGGATCGAGGAGGCGCAGCACGACGCGGCCAAAGGTCGACTTGCCGCACCCCGACTCGCCGACGAGGCCCAGGGTCTCCCCGGGCATGACGTCGAGGCTCACGCCGTCGACAGCTTTGACCGCACCTCCCTTGTTGCCCAGGAGCCCTTTTTTGACCGAGAAGTGCTTGCGCAGGTTCTCGGTGCGAAGAATCGGCTCGGTCATACGCTGGCCTCGGAGGTAGAGGCCCAGCAGGCGACGGAGCGGCCTCCGGATACCTCGAGGCGCGGCTCTTCGGTGCGACAGCGGTCGATGATGTCGTCGCAGCGGTCTTGAAAGCGGCACCCCGTCGGGAGCTCCCGGAGGTCGGGGACCACGCCGCGGATCGTCGGCAAGCGCCTCTTGCTGACTTTGCCGGGCTCGTCGCCGTCGTCGCCGTAGCTCGGCACACTGCGCAGGAGACCCCGGGTGTAAGGGTGCCGTGGGTCGGCGAAGAGCGCCTTGGTCTCGGCACGCTCGACGACCTTGCCGGCGTACATGACCACCACCTCGTCGACGAACTCCGCGACCACGCCGAGGTCGTGGGTGATGAGGATGATGCTCATCGTTCGCTCGGTCTTCAGCCGATTGAGGAGGTCGAGGATCTGAGCCTGAATCGTGACGTCGAGGGCCGTCGTGGGCTCGTCGGCGATGAGCAACTTGGGCTCACAGGCAAGGGCCATCGCGATCATGACGCGCTGGCGCATGCCGCCGGAGAGCTGATGCGGATACTCGTCGACGCGTTGTTCCGGGGCCGGAATGCCGACGAGGGTGAGCATCTCGATGGCCTGCTTGCGCGCGTCCTTCCGCGAGACCTTCCGGTGCATGCGGATGGCCTCCATGATCTGCTGCCCCGCGGTATAGACCGGGTTCAGGGAGGTCATCGGCTCCTGGAAGATCATCGAGATGCGATTGCCTCGGAGGCGCTGCATCTCCTTCTCGGAGAGTTCGAGGAGGTTCTTGCCTTCGAAGCGGATGGTCCCCCCTTCGACCAGCCCCGGCGGCGAGGGCAGGAGCTGCATGATGGAAAGCGAGGTGACGCTCTTGCCGCACCCCGACTCACCGACGATGCCGAGGGTGCCGCCCTCGGCCACGTCGAAGGAAACGCCATCGACCGCCCGCACCGTGCCCTCGTCGGTGTGAAAGGCCGTGACCAGGTCCGTGACCTCGAGAAGCGGTGCGGTCATTGGCAACTCACCTCTTCCGGAGGAATGCCCGGCCGGGGCGATTGGCGGAAGGCGTTCGGCGGCACGTCGATGTTCACGTCGATCGACTCGAAGCGCACCGTGGTGTCGGCGTCCTGGGCGGGGTGCACGAAGCGGACCTTCATCGGCAGGGCGACCCCCATGCCTTCATCGCTCTCCGGGTCGGCCACCACTTCGTAGTCCTCGAAGGTCGCCCGCCACTCCATCTGCCCGGCGCTATCCCA
>QMMC01000018.1 GCA_003647065.1 Deltaproteobacteria bacterium
AGGTCCTGTGGATTCGCATCTTCACGTCGATCCTCGGGGGAACGACGCAGTCCATGAGCGCGGTGGTCTCGGCGTTCATGCTGGGCATGGCCGCGGGCAGCTACATCTTTGGCCGCATCGCCGACCGCACCCCCGCCGCGGTTCGTCTCTACGGTCTCCTCGAGCTCGCCGCCGGCGCCGCCGCCGCCTTGGCCTTTGTGCTCTTCATCGCGACCAGTGCCTTCGGCGAGGCGCTCTATGGCGTGGTGCCCTACGGGGTCTACCAGTGGCTGCTCTTCGGCGTGGCTTTCGTTTTCGTATCGGTCCCCGCCGCCTTCCTCGGCGGCATGCTGCCTCCGCTCATCCGGCAGCTGACGACGACCGAAGAGTCTCTCCGGCCGGTCCTCTCCAGCCTCTACGCGGCCAACTCCCTCGGCGCGGCCTTCGGCGCCATGGGCTGCATCCTGCTCGTGTCGTACTTCGGCTACCTCGGCGCGTATGCGGTCGCCATCGGCCTCAGTGTCGCGGTGGGCATCATGGCGCTGCGCATCGGCCGGGCCCTTCCCAAACGAGCTGGCCACGCAGACGTCGCAGCGCCAGACGATGCAGCCGCGCCTGAACCCGCCGCGCCGGAGCCCGCCGCACCGCGCTTCGAGTTCGATCGCTCCCCCGAGCACGGCCGGGCCGTGCTCTTCGCCATCGCCGTGAGCGGCTTCTCGGCCCTCGGCTTCGAGGTGGTGTGGTTCCGGCTCTCGGGCCTCTTGCTCCGCGGGACCCTCGGCGGCTTCGGCGTCATCCTCGCCGTCTACCTCATCGGCCTCAGCCTCGGCAGCGCGTGGGTCGCTCGGGTCAGCGACCGTCGGGCCGGCACCGCGCTCGTCACCATCGAGGTCGCCCTCGCCGTCGCGACGGCGCTCTCGCTGCCGCTCTTCGCCCTGGGCCAGGAGGTCTTGCTCTCCCGGGCCCCCGGCATCGCCTGGGCCCTCGCCTTGCTCTTCGGGGTGACGTTCCTCTACGGGGCGACCTTCCCCCTGGCGAGCCGCCTCTTCATCGGCTCGGGCCTCGGCAAGCTGGGGCAGAGCGTCGGCACGGTCTACGCCGTCAACGTGCTCGGGGCGATATGCGGCTCCCTCATCACCGGCTTCGTCTTCATCCCCATCCTCGGCACCCAGACCGCGCTCTACGTCCTGGTCGCCTTCAACGTCGCCTCGGCCCTCAGCCTCCTGCCCTTCGTGCGACGTCCGCGCCGGCGCGTCACCCTCGCCGCCGCCATCGCCTTCGCCTTTCTGCTCGGCGTATTCCTCGAGGGCGGGCCGTGGGATCGGCGCCTCGTCCAGAGCATCATCCCCCCGGACCGCGGCGAGCTCATCGCGCTCGTGGACAGTGAGCTCCAGATGCTCAGCGTCTTCGAGCGCACCGACGGCGAGCGCATCCTCTACGGCGGCCCCTTCATCTCCGGGGCCACGGTGGCCATCCGGCGCCAGACCCAGCGCCTCCAGGGCCACCTCCCGATGCTCGTTCACCCGAACCCGAAGCGGGTGCTCGAGATCGGCTACGGCGTCGGCGAGATCGCGCGCGTCATCTCGCTCCACGAGCCAGACCGAATCGATCTCGTCGAAATAGACCCCGAAATGACCGGCATCGCCGACCGATACTTCGGGCGCATCAACGGCCGGGTCTCGGAGCGCTCCAACGTGCAGGTGCACCCGATGGACGGCCGCCACTTTCTCCAGATGACCGACGACCGCTTCGACGTGATCATGAGCGACTCGATGATCCTGGAATCCGAGGCGAGCTTTCGGCTCTATACCCAGGAGCACTTCGTCGCCGGCCGGGAGCACCTGGCCCCGGGAGGCATCATGGCGCTGTGGCTGCCACTGGAAGTCGCCGGCGATACGAGCCGGACCATCTTGCGCACCTTCGCCGAGGTCTTCCCCGAGACCCTCGCCTGGATGCCGACCGGCAACCCTGGCCACGAGGTCTTCCTTCTGGGTTTCCGGGACGAGGCGACGGTAGACGCGGCGGAGGTCGCACGTCGCTTCGAGCGGTACGCCAAGGCGGACCTCGCCCCCCTGGGGTGCGACACCCCGGCGTGTTTCCTCGCGGGCTTCCGGGCCGGCCCAAGAGACCTGCCGGAGCTCTACGGAGACATCCCGTACGTGAACCGCGACATGTGGCCCGTCGCCGACTTCGTGAACAGCGGAGACCCCGAGGCGATGCGCCGACGCTTCGTCGAGGCCCGCCCCTCGGACCAAGGCCGCTGGCTCCACAGCGCCGATGGCTTCGCCTACCTCGACCGCTTCCTCGAAGCCGAGAGCCAAGCCCGAACCGCCTGTGACGCCCTCGAAGCCGAGCCCTTCGAAGGCTGGCCCGCCCACCGCGCCGAGTGGGTCGCGTCGTTCGAGCAAATAGAAGAGCGCTTTCCCCGCCACGCGACCTCGAGGCGGTGCTGGGCCCGGCTCCTCATCACCCTCGCCGAGCTCGACGGCTCCCGAGGAGCGAGCGCCCTCGCCGACGCGCAAAGCGCCTACGAACTCGACCCCTACAGCTTTCGGGCAAACCTCTACCTCGCCGAAGACGCCCTCTCCCGGAGGGACGAGCCGGGGCTGACGGCGCACCTGGCCCGGGCCCGGCGGGTCCGCCCGTACGCCGCGAGCGTTCGCTAGCTCGAAGAACAGGCGGGGAACTGATGACGCCGAATCGCGTCGACCGGACGCGGCGCCCAGTCTCAACGCATCGGCGATAGTCGTTCATGCAGCCATGACGCAATTTCCTCGATCGGCGCCTTACCTACAATCACACGCTCGATCAGGAACTCCTCGGCGTCGTCGGCGCCAACGACGAGACGCTGTCCATTGATGCGCAGGAAGATCATCGTCAGCGCCATCGCGACACGCTTGTTCCCGTCGACGAAGCCGTGATTCATTGCAAGGCTCTGCAGGAGGGCCGCGGCCTGGGCGCTCAGGGTCTCGTAGTAGCCGGAGCGCGGGCGGTAGAGGGCGCTCTCGATCAGGCCGAGGTCGCGCACCCCAGGCAGTCCACCGTAGCGTTCGATGAGCATGCGGTGGAGATGAAGCGCTTCTTCTAGCGTGGGGTAGAAGGTCGTTTTCATGTGGGCCTCGGCCGACTTGGTCAGCCCTACTTGGCGAGGCGGCGCAGGAGCTCGTCGTTCTCGTTCATCACTTCGAGGGCCGCGTCGTGAAACGCGGGCCGGACCCGGGCGCGGCCGAGGAAGAGTTCGGCGGCCTCGGTGAGCACGCTGCTCAGTGTTCGCCCTTCCGCCTTCGAGTAGGCGCGCAGCTCGTCGAGAACCTCCGCCTCAATTTGGGAACTGAACTTGGTGAGCTTGCCCATGCACCTAGGCTAAACCTTGGCAGCCATGAATCAAGCCGTTTCATGAAATACCTTGACGCACATCTACGGGTATTTCTCCTATCCGTACTTGGCTACCCCTCACGCGACCCCTGAATTAATGAACACGGTTCTAAATGGAACGTTGTTCACTTTGTATTTTACAGGGGTTCAACCTGGCGCTAGGTTCCGCGCGCTTTCGATTCGGGCCTTTTTTAGGGCCCAGGAAGGGACGCTTCGTGTACGAGAGTGCGCTGCCAGGATTCTATCGCCTCGAGCTCAAAGATCGGGTTACCCGGATCGGCGAGATCACCGGTGTCGGGAGCGACGAGCTCGCCGCCCTCGACCACGACGGAGGCCTCGATGCTTCCCAGGCGAACCTCATGGTGGAGAACGCCGTGGGCGTCTTCGGCCTGCCCCTCGGGATCTGCGCCAACCTGCGCGTCGATGGTCAGAATCGGCTCGTGCCGATGGCCACCGAGGAGCCCTCCGTCGTCGCCGCGGCGAGCCACGCTGCGAAGCTTTTGCGCGGAGGCGAGGGCATCCAGACGGTGGTCTCCCCCGCGCTGATGCTCGGCCAGATCCAGCTCCTCGAGGTCGCCGACGGTGAGCGCCTGCACCGGGCCGTCGCCGACAACGAAGCGGAGCTCCTCGCCAAGGCCAACGGGGCCCACTCGAACCTCGTCGCCGCCGGCGGCGGAGCCCGGAGCCTCTCGGTCCGGCACCTGCCGGCGATAGATCACGACGACCCCCTCGGCGACATGTGGATAGTCGAGGTCCTGGTCGACGTGCAAGACGCCATGGGCGCCAACGCCATCAACTCGATGTGCGAGCGCATCGCCCCGCGCATCGCTGAGCTCGGTGGCGGCCGGGTCAACCTGCGCATCCTGTCGAACCTCTCGGACCAGCGGACCGTGCGCGCCACGGGGCGCATGCCCGTGCTTTCGTTCTGCCCGGACGACCCTGAAAAGGCGATGCTCCTCGCCGAGCGCATCGTCGAGGCCTCGGTCTTCGCCGAGCGCGACCCTTACCGGGCGGCGACGCACAACAAGGGCATCATGAACGGCGTCGACGCCGTGCTCATGGCCTTCGGCCAAGACACCCGGGCCGTCGAGGCCGGTGCCCACGCCTTCACGGCGCGGAGCGGCCGCTACACGTCGATGTCGCGCTTCCGCGTCGACGGCGACCACCTCGTCGCCGTGCTCGAGCTGCCCATGGCCGTCGGGACCGTCGGCGGCGTCGCCGCGGCCCACCCCACCGTCGCCGTCGCCCGGCGCATCGCCAACATCACCCGGGCCCGGGAGCTCGCGAGCGTCGCCGCCGCCGTCGGCCTGGCGCAAAACCTCGCCGCCCTGAAAGCCCTCGCCGGCGAGGGCATCCAGTCGGGCCACATGCGCCTGCACGCCCGTAAGTCCACGCCCCCCAAGGCCCTCAACACGGCCCCGTCGCCGCGGTCCCTCGACGCCTTGTCCAAGGCTCACCTCCCGAACGTCGAGGCGATGCTCACGGCCGTCGCCGCCGAAGAGCTGCCCGAGGCCTCGCCGATCCTTCCGCTCCTCGAGTACCACCTCAGCACTGGGGGCAAGCGGTTGCGCGCGCTCTTGCCGCTCTGGGTCGCCGAAGCGCTGGACCAAGACCCGGCGCGCTTCGAGACCTTCGGCGCGGCCTGCGAGATGCTCCACAACGCCACCCTGGTCCACGACGACGTGCAAGACGGCGACGAGACCCGCCGGGGCAAGGCCACCGTCTGGGCGGCCTACGGCGAAGCCCGAGCCATCGACCTCGGCGACGCGATGTTCCACCTCGCGATGCTCCTCGTCCAGCGCATGGACCTCCCCACCATGCGGCGGGAGCGCCTCGGGGCGCGCCTCGCCCGGGAGACCCTCCGCGTCATCGACGGCCAGGAGCGCGAGATCATGCTGCTCGAAAAGGGCACGCCGTCCGAGGCCGACTACTTCGAGATGGTCGAAGGCAAAACGTCCGGCCTCTTTGGCCTGCCCATCGCAGGAGCGGCCGAGGCCGCCGGCGCCGCGCCGGCCCTCGTCGAAGAGCTCAGCGAGGCCGCCCGCCACCTCGGCGTGCTCTTCCAAATCCAGGACGACCTCCTCGACATCTACGGAGACAAGGGCCGTGAGCGCCGCGGCTCGGATATCGCCGAAGGCAAGCGCAGCATGCTCGCGGTGCACGCCCTCCTGAACGCTTCCGCCGACGACCGCGCGACGCTCTTGACCATCCTCGACGCACCCCGGGCCGAGACCAGCGACGCTGACATCGAACGCGCGATCGCCATCTTCGAGTCAACCGGCGCCGTACGCCGCGCTCTCGACGAGATCGAGAGCCGCCGCCTCCGGTCCCTCGCGGGAGAGTTGCTCACCCAGCACCCCGCCCTCATCGATCTCATCGGCGACCTCAGCGACGTCTTCCTCGAGCCCATCAAGCCGCTGATCGTCAATCTGAGGAGAGCGTCGTGAGCACCCTCGGTCAGCCCATCGGCAGGGCCCCGGCCGCCGGCAAACTCGAGGGCAAACTCGACGGCGAACTCGACAGCGAACTCGACGGACCCGACGAGCGCTTCATCGCCGACATGCTCCCGCGGGTATCGCGCACCTTCGCTCTCTCCATCTCGATGCTCCCGCCGCGGCTGCGCGACCCGATCGGTCTCGGCTACCTGCTCTGCCGCATCGTGGACTGCATCGAAGACGAAGCAGACCTCGATCAGAGTGCCCGTGAAAGGCTCTTCGACCTCTTCGATGCGGCGATGGGCGCCCAAAACGGGCAAGACGGGGATTATGGGGCCCTCGAGGAGCGGTCCGCCGACGTCGGCCTCGGCGCCAACGCCGCCGAAGAGACCCTCATGACGGGCGCCGGGGCGGTCTTCCGCGCCTTCCGCGCCCTCCCCCGGGCCCAGCGCGAAGCCATCCGCCCCCACGTCCTCGAGATGTCCCGGGGCATGCGCGAGTACACGGAGCGAGCCGACGCCCGCGGCACCTTCTCGATCGACGACATCGAAGACCTCGAGCGCTACTGCTACTTCGTCGCCGGCACCGTCGGCGAGCTGCTCACCGACCTCTTCCTCCTCGAGGTCCCATCCCTCGGCGAGGCAGAGCGCCGCATCGTCCACGACAACGCCGTCTCCTTCGGCCTCGGTCTCCAGCTGGTCAACATCGTCAAAGACGTGGCCGAAGACGCCGACCGAGGGATCTGCTTTTTGCCGACGGACCGCGCGGCCGCCCTCGGGGTCGACCTCTCCCGGCTGACCGCAGAGGATGTCCGCCCGGCGGGCCTCGCCCTCGTGATGGAGATCTGCGACGTCGCCGAGGCCCACCTCACCTCGGCCCAGGCCTACACCCTCGCCTGGCCCGGTGCCGAAGGCGAGGCGGTTCGTCTCTTCTGCGCCGTGCCCCTCTCCCTCGCCCTCGCGACCCTCGATGAGGTTCAAAACGGCGGCGATGCGCTGCGACGGGGGCTGACCCCGAAGATCACCCGGAAGCTCGTCGGCTCCATCACCAAGGACGCCATCGCCGGAGCGAAAAGCGACGACGCGCTCCGCGCCCTCTTCGACCGCCTCGGCAGCACGCCCGGCGTGACCGACGCAAACACGAACATCACTGCCGAGACCACCCGCCGCGAGACCGGCGCCGTCGCCATCGACCGCGCCACCGGCTGGCTGCGCGAAGCCCAGGACGAAGCGGGCTTCTGGAAGGGCGAACTCGAGACCAACGTCACCATGGACGCGGAGGATCTCTTCCTCCGGCAGTTCCTCGGCATCCGCACCGACGAAGAGACTCAGCTCGCGGCGAACTGGATTCGCTCCCAGCAGCGAGACGACGGCACCTGGGCCAACGCCCGGGGCGGTCCGGCAGATCTGTCGACCACCGTCGAGGCCTACGTGGCCCTCAAGCTCGCCGGGGACGACCCCGAGGCGCCGCACATGGCGCGGGCCTCAGCGTGGATCGTTGCGCGTGGCGGCCTCGCCGAGACTCGCGTCTTCACCCGCATCTGGCTCGCCCTCTTCGGCCTCTGGCCCTGGGACGAGCTGCCGGAGATGCCCCCCGAGCTGATGTTGATGCCCTCGTGGATGCCCCTCAACGTCTACGACTTCGCCTGCTGGGCGCGGCAGACCGTGGTCGCCCTGACCATCGTCATGACCTATCGCCCGGTGCGCTCCCTGGGCATCGCGATCGACGAGATCGACCCGAAGCCGCGGCCTACGCGCAAGCCCTCGGCATCGCTCAAGGGACGCATGTTCGAAGGCCTCGACCGGGCCCTCAGTGTCTACGCCAAGAAGCCGATCGCTGCGCTCCGAGAGCGCGGCCTCCGCGAAGGCGAACGCTGGATCGTCCAGCGTCAGGAAGCCGATGGGTCCTGGGGCGGCATCCAGCCGCCGTGGGTCTACTCGATGATGGCCCTGACCCTGCGCGGCTATCCCCTCGACCACCCGATCATCAAGGTCGGCCTCGAAGGCCTCGACCGCTTCACCATCCGTGAAAACGGCGCGCGGCGCCTCGAAGCCTGCCAGTCGCCGGTATGGGATACGGCCTACGCGGTCCAAGCCCTCGCCGACGCCGGCGTGCCGGGCAACGACGAGGCCATGCTCCGGGGCGCCGACTGGCTCCTCGGCGAAGAGGTCCGCCAGCCCGGCGATTGGACCATCCGCCGCCCGAACCTCGAGCCCGGGGGCTGGGCCTTCGAGTTCGCCAACGTGAACTACCCCGACGTCGACGACACCACCGAGGTGATCATCGCGCTTCGCCGCGCGGTGCACCCCGACCCCAAGCGCGTCGAGTCGGCCATCGCCCGGGGCGTGCGCTGGACCATCGGCATGCAGAGCAAGGGCGGCGGCTGGGGCGCCTTCGACGCGGACAATACGCAGGCTCTCTGCCGCGACATTCCCTTCTGCGACTTCGGCGAGGTCATCGACGAGCCCACCGCCGACGTGACCGCCCACGCCGTCGAGCTGCTCTGCCGCGAAGGCCTGGTGGCCCACCCGGCGACGAAGGCCGGCGTGCGCTGGTTGCTCGACAACCAGGAAGACGACGGCTCGTGGTTCGGCCGCTGGGGCGTCAACTACGTCTACGGCACCGGCGGCGTGCTCATGGCCCTCGCCGAGACCGACCTCGAGCCGACCGAGCCGGCGATTCGCCGCGCCGTCCGTTGGTTGCACGACAAGCAAAACGCCGACGGCGGCTGGGGCGAGGACATTCGCTCCTACGACGACCGCAGCTGGGCCGGCCGCGGCACCAGCACCCCATCCCAGACGGCCTGGGCGCTCCTCGGTCTGCTCGCAGTCGGCGACGACTCGGAGAACCTTCGCCGGGGCATCGACTTCCTCATCTCGACCCAGAACACCGACGGCTCCTGGGACGAGGACGAGTTCACCGGGACCGGCTTCCCCGGCGATTTCTACATCAACTACCACCTCTACCGGCAGGTCTTCCCGACCATGGCCCTCGGCCGCTGGGCCCGGTCCATCGGCATCATCCAAGACGCGCCCAAGCGCGGGTCCAAGGCCGACCCGGCCCTGGTTCAGCTGCGCACGTAGAACCACGCCGTGCACGCCATGAGTCACAAACCCCTCGTCCTCGCGCCCCTCGCGGTCGAAGCCATCGCCATCGGGCGACGAGCGGGCTACCGCGTGGTGCGCACGGGCATGGGTCCCGACAAGTCGCGGCGGGCCGTCCGGAAACTCGCCGGCTCGGGGTCAGGCGCCATCGCCGTGGTGGGCTTCTGCGGCGCCCTCGACCCCGCCCTTCGCCCCGGAGACGTCTTCATCGCCGACGAGGTTCGCGGGCCGGATGGCGTGGTGGTCTGCGACGCCGACGAGGTCACCGCCTTGTGTGAGGCCGCGGGCCTAAAGGTGGTCCGCGGCGCCCTGGTCTCGACGGACCACATCGTCACGGGCGAGGAGCGCGCCGCCCTCTTCGCCGAGGGAGCACGAGCCGTCGACATGGAGTCGGCCTACCTCGCAGAGCTCGCCGCCGGGCGACGCTTCGCCGTCATCCGGGTGGTCGTCGATACACCTTCGCGGGAGCTGTCCTCCCCGCTTCACACCGCAGTAGGCGGAGCCCGTGCGCTCCGCGTTCTCAGCCGCATCGGCGCGGCCCTCGACCATTGGGTCAACTGAGTCCTTTAGGAGAAGAAACGTGGGAATCCCGGTTCAGCAGCAGCTCATTCTCGGCAAGTACCTGATGAAGAAGAAGCTTCAGAGGGACAAGAAGTTCCCCCTCCTCGTCGAGATCGAGCCGCTCTTCGCATGCAACCTCGCCTGCAACGGCTGCGGCAAGATTCAGCACCCGAAGGAGGTGCTCAAGAAGCAGCTCAGCGTGCAGCAGGTCCTCGACGCCATGGACGAGTGCGGCGCGCCGATGGTCTCCATCGCCGGCGGAGAACCCCTCATCCATCCCGAGATGGACGTCATGGTTCGGGAGCTCTTGGACCGCGGCATCATCGTCTTCCTCTGCACCAACGCGCTCCTGCTCGAGAAGAAGATGCACCTCTTCGAGCCGCACCCGCGCTTCGCCTGGACCATCCACATCGACGGCCTCCGCGAGAGCCACGACGCGACGGTCTGCCGTGAGGGCACCTTCGACAAGGCCGTCGCCGCCCTCCGCGAGGCCAAGCGCCGCGGGTTCCGGGTCACGACCAACTCGACCTTCTTCAAGAGCGATACGCCGAAGAGCATCCGCGCGGTCTTGGATTTCCTCAACGACGACCTCGAGGTCGACGGTATGATGCTCTCCCCGGGCTTCGCCTACGAGAAGGCCCCCGGCGAGGCGGACTTCCTATCGGTCCCCGAGACCCGGGAACTCTTCCGCGAGGCCTTCGCCGACGGCAAGCGCAAGGGCTGGCGCCTCAACCAGAGCCCGGTCTTCCTCGACTTCCTCGAAGGAAAGACCGACCTCGACTGCACGCCCTGGGCAATCCCCAGCTACTCCATCTTCGGCTGGCAGAAGCCCTGCTACCTGATGTCCGACGGTTACGTGGAGACCTACCGGGAACTCACCGAGACCACCGACTGGGAGAAGTACGGCCGCGGCCGCGACCCCCGGTGCAGCAACTGCATGGCCCACTGCGGCTACGAACCCTCCGCGGTCCTCGAGACCATGGGCTCCATCAAGCAGACCGTGCGCGCGGCCATCAGCTCGAACATATGAATCAGAGCGCGAAAGGACGGCGGCAGAGTTCCCCGACCGAGGACCGGTCGGGCGACGCCGTCCTGCGCTACAAGGGCCCGACCCGAAAGGCCGAGGAGCGGCGCAGCAAGATCGTCGACGTAGCGATCAAGCTCGCTCGGGGACGCAGCTTCGAGGCTATTGGTCTCCGCGAGGTCGCCGACGAAGCGGGGGTCGCCCTCGGCACCCTCTACAAGGTCTTCAGCAGCAAAGAAGAGATCATCGGCGCCGCCGTCGACCTCCAGACCCGGGCTCTGCGCAAGCAGTTCGAGCGCCGTCCGGCCGAGGGAGAGACACGCATCGAGCGCCTCGAAGACCTCTTCGCCCGGCTCACCCGGGCCATGTGCAAGCGCCCGTCCTACGCCCGAGTCATCATCGCGACCATCACCGCGGACCACCCGGAGATCTTCGCCCAGCTCCTCGAACACGAGGGCGAGATGAACCGGATCGTCGTTGCGGCGCTCCGCGGTGAAAGCCCGGAGTTGGTCTTGACCGAGAGCTTCACGGACGGCGAACGTCAGGTGACCTTCCTGGTCCGGCAGATTTGGTTCGCCGGCCTCGTCGGTTGGTCCGGGGGGCTCTTCAATCAGTCCGAGGTGGTGCAGCAAGTCGTCAGCGGCGCGGAGCTCATCCTCGCCGGGGCCGCCGCCACCGGCCTCGACTTGGACTAGAGCCGGCAAGAAGGCGAAAGGGCGACGGGCACCACTCGGGGGCCACCTGTTGCTCGGTACGGCGCCTTGTGCAATTCCCCCCCCTACGGTTCGGCACCCAAGCGGTGCCCCGGGGGGACACCATGCATACCAGCCAAGCCAAGACGCTGCTCGGGCACATCGATCACTTCGCCGCGAGAAGGCCGTCGCAGCCGGCGCTTCGGGAGCGCGGAGAGGGTGGGGGCTGGCACACGACCACCTGGGCCGGCTACCAAAAGGAATACCGCACCATCGCCAAGGGCCTGATGGCCCTCGGCATCACGCCGGGAGACGGCGTGGCGATCGTCGGCGCAAACCGCCCCGACTGGGTGAAGTGCCAAATGGCGAGCTTCGCTGCGGGGGGCCTCCTCGGCCCGATCTACACGACCAATACGAAGGAACAAACCGCCTACATCGTCGATGATTGCCGGGCGAAGGTCGCCATCTGCGACGGGCCGGAGCAGCTCGCCAAGTACCGCGCGGCCCAAGCCGAAGGGCTGATCGACGTCGAGAAGTTCATCACCATGGATAGGGTCGATGTCGACGACGACCGCGTCATGTGCCTCGACGAGGTCCGCGACCTCGGGAGGCGTAGTGATGACAAGGCCCTCGACGCGCGCCTCACGTCCATTCGCGACGAAGACGTGGCGATGCTCATCTACACCTCGGGCACGACGGGCAAGCCCAAGGGCGCGATGTATACCCACGCCAACATCGACGCGACGGGGTCCGCGACCCTCGCTGCCTATCCCCAGCTCGCAAGCGAAGAGGGGCTGCGCGCGATCAGCTACCTGCCGCTGTGCCACGCCGCCGAACAGGGATTGCTCAACTTCACCGGCACGCGCCTCGGCGGCACCGCGTACTTCTGCCGAGACCTGTCGACGATCAAGGACTTCCTCGTCGACGTGCGCCCGTCGTTCTTCCTGGGCGTGCCTCGCGTGTGGGAGAAGTTCGAGGCCGCCCTCCGAGGCAAGTTCAGCGACGCCACGGGGCCGAAGGCCAAGCTCCTCGAGTGGGCCATGGCGACCGAACTCCGAGGTTTTCGCAGGAGCATGTCTACCGGCGACAGCTCCCCCGGAACGCGCCGACGGTTGGCGAATGCCCTCGTGCTGTCGAAGGTCCGGGCCGCCCTCGGCATGGACGAGCTCAAGTTCGCGATCACGGGAGCTGCCCCCATCTCGCCATCGACCCTCGACTTCTTTGCATCCCTCGGCATCCCCCTCCACGAGGGCTACGGCATGACCGAGACGACAGCCTTCGCCACGGCCCAGCCCCCGAACCAGCCGCGCTTCGGCACCATCGGCCGGGCCCTCCCGGGCGTCGAGATCAAGATCGCCGGCGACGGGGAGATCATGCTCAAGGGCCCCTGCATGATCAGCGGTTACAACAACCTCGAGGCCGAGACCAAAGAGCTCTACTCCGGGGAGTGGATGCACACCGGCGACCTCGGCGCCCTCGACGTCGACGGCTTCCTGACCATCACCGGGCGCAAGAAGGACATCATCATCACCGCCGGCGGGAAGAACGTCGCGCCCGCGGAGATCGAAGGCCTGCTCCAGGGCATTCCCGGGGTCGGCCAGGCGGTGGTGGTCGGCGACCGTCAGCCCTATCTGTGCGCGCTCCTGGTCCTCGACCCGGAGGCGCTCCCGGAGTTGAGTCGCGAATCTGGCATCGACGTCGCGTCGACCCAAGAGGCCGCAACATCCGCTCCATTGCGCGATTGGCTCGAAGCCCGCATCGCCGCGGACTGCAACGAACACCTCGCCCGCTACCAGACGGTCAAGAAGTTCGAGGTGTTACCCCAGCCCTTCACCGTCGATGGCGGCGAGCTGACCCCGACCATGAAAGTCCGGCGCAACGAGGTGAGCGAGAAGTACAAGGGCACCATCGACGGGTTTTACGCCTGACCCTGGACGAAGCCCCCGAAAGATGCTCGTCACTCGCCGCTTGCCGATAGGCCGCGTCCTTCGCTCACTCTCCCGCGGGGGGCGCTCGAGGGCAGTCGCCATCGTTCGTGCACCGGGACCCGAGTCCCTGCGCGCATCGACAGCGCCGCACTCTCCGCGGTGCGGCCAAGCACCGGTTCAGTGCCCGCCGAACTCCCGGACCTGCTTGATGAGGAACTCGCCGTTCTCGTAGAGCTTCAGCTCCATATCGAGGGCGCGAGGGCGGTCCGGATCCGTCGTGACGCGCGAGCAAGGGCCGGCATAGTAGTCCGCCCGGAACCGACAATAGGCGAGCTCGACGGTCGTCGTGATCTCGAGCATCTGCACCATCTGCGGGTTGCTCATGATGGTGGTTGTCAGGGGACCGGCGCCTGGGTCGGGTCGCGCATAGCGCGTGACGATGAAGGTCGAATCCGATATGGGCCCGAGGAACGCGGCGACGATCGCCTCGGAGGCCGTGCCCGCCCCCGGGTTGGTGACGACGTTGTTGTCGAGCTGGGTGGAGAAGGTGTAGCCGTAGACCCCACTCGTATTTAGGACTCGGGTGATGACCACCGAGTTGGCCGCGATCTCACCTCGCCGGCTGTAACGCTCGACGATGGCCAGGCCCATCGCCGCCGTGGCGTGATCGATGCGAACGAATGACCGCTCCTCGATAGCTCTCTTGTTCCAGAGGCTGGCGTAGACGCCGCGGATGGCGCAGCCCAGGCTGCGCGGCTGAATCCGAGGGCGTCCGTCGCCATCGAGCTCGATCCAGCAGCCCCCGGTCGGGGAGTCCTCTTCGTCGAGGTCCCCGCGGTAGCTCTCATAGAGCCCCGCCCCGCTGAAACCGGGAACGTCCTCGGCGTTGGCGCTCGAGCGGATCTTGAGTGACTCGGCGAAGGGAAGCGCCGAGGCGATGGCCTCGTGCACCGACGGAAGCAACCCGGGAGGAAACTCGCCCTGGTAGAACATCTCCTGGACTCGCGCGACGCGCTCGACCCGTTCGCGGGTCGTCAGGTTGCCCTCTTTCTCGAGCTCCACCAAGGTGTCGATCTCGGCCGCGAGGGTCGGGTTGTGGGCGACGAAGGCTTGATAGAGGTGGGCCGGCACCGCCACGCCGGGAGGGGAGAGGTCGTAGCCGTAGCGGGCGCTCAGGCTTCCCCAGTCACCCTGCCGTCCGAGGACCTCCGGCTGAGCCATGAATCCGAGATGGCTCGCTTTGCCGCCGTAAGCGCCGCTGAGTTCGAGGCACGCGGCGGGGTCCGAGGGGCACAGGTCGTCAAAGCTGCTCGGCGAAACGTCGTCGCGGACCCCAAGTTCGGTCCAGGGCCCGCCCCGGCCCTGGGTGTTTTCGGCGACCTCGTCCGGCGTCGAGGCGAAGATGTCCCATCCGTCGGCGCGCACCACGATGTGCACTGGCTCGTCGATGAAGTCGCGCAGTCGTTCGTGGTCGGGGCCAGCGTTCCGGAGGACCATGTTTGGCGTCCCGCGCTCTTTGGACTTGAGGTTGATGTGGGAGCTCGCATCTTGGATGGCGACGGTCATGGTGCCGGCAACGACCGTGAGGTCGAGGGGCAGGATGTCGAAGACCGGGATGTCCTGAGCCGACAGCTCGTTCATGTCTTCCGGGTACATGCGCAGGTAGCCCCAGGCCTCTCCGACTTGCATGGGGATGTACGTCAGCGAGCCGAGGATCTGGTCGATGGTCAGGCTCTCGATGTCAGCAGCGAAGAGATCTTCGGCGACGGTCGCGGTCGTCTGCTGGGGCCCGGTGGCGACAAAGGCCAACCGCGAGCCGGGGATGGAGAAGACCTCGCGCACGGAGAGGGAGAGGTCGAGGAGCGTCTGCTCCGCCGCGTCATCCTGAGGGTAGAGCTGGATCGCGTAGAGCGGGTCTGCCGCGGCGTCGAAGCGGTAGCGCTGGATGGTGCCCGCTACGAAGCGCTTGTCTTGGCCGTAGTAGGTCGTGTTGTTGAACGAGGTGACCGTCTCACTGAAACTCGAGAGCACAGCCTGGGCGAAGTAGAAGTGGTACTTCGAGGCGTCCGCGGGGACATCGGTGCCCGCGTAGTTCGCGTTCATGAAGTGCACGACCGGCGCCGAAGGGTCGCGGTTGTCGATGAGAAATTTGATCGACGTGCCCAGGAGAATGCCGCCGCCGCTTCCGAAGGCCAGCGCATCGAACATCCCTTCGCTGTCGATGGCGGAATGGGCGAGGGGCAGGTTCGTTCCATCGGCTTTGCCGATGGGGCCGGCAGGGCCGGTGTCGTCCGAATCCACGGGTGACGCGCACGCCGAGAGCGTGAGCGTGAGCGTGAGCGTGAGCGTGAGCGTGAGCAGCGCGTGGGCCATACGCTTCGTGCTTGCAAGGCGGGTACCAGTCGATTCGCAGTGGATCCACGGATGAACGCCCTATGAATGTGGGCCCTTCGTGTGACCTGTGCAGCTCGCGTACTGCGCGATTCGCGTTACCCCGGTGGGGTCTGGGAACATGACGGGCGCCGCCCAGGGCCCGATCGTGGCCACGCGAACCGGCGGAGGGCAAAGAAGAACGGGGCGTGGCGAAGTGAACGTGAAGTACAAGGACGCCATCGACCGCTTCTACGCCTGACCCCATGAGAGCCTCCGACCGATGATCGTCACCCGCCGCTTTCCAATCGCCAGCGTCCTCCGCTGGGGCCTACCCACCGCCATCGTCGGGGGGACCTGGGCTGCCGCCGTCTTTGCCCTCTACGCCTACGCGGGACTCTCCTTCGTGCGCGTCCCATTCCTGCCCATCGCGACCATCGGCACCGCCGTAGCCTTCTACATCGGCTTCAAGAACAACGCGGCCTACGACCGGTTCTGGGAGGGCCGCAAGATATGGGGCGGCATCGTCAACTCGAGCCGGACCTGGGGCACGGCGGTGATGAGCTACACCGACCCAGGCGAAGACGACGAGCGAGTGAAGGAGACGCGCCGCGTTCTGGTCTACCGCCACCTCGCCTACATCAACGCGCTCCGAGTCCAGCTTCGCAAGACCTCGCGGTTCATGGACAACCCCCACGCGGTGACCAAGCGGCGTCTCGAAGATCACGCCGACCACATGCGCAACGACTGGGACAAAGAGATCTCCCCGTTCCTGTCGAAAGACGAGTTTTCCGAAGTCTCGGCGCGAAAGAACCCGGCGACGCACATCCTCGCGCGCCAGGGCGACCATCTGGCGCGGCTCGAGCTCGCCGGACGCCTCGACATGTTCCGGCAGCTCGAGCTGATGCACCTCGTCGAAGAGTTCTACGCCCTCCAGGGCAAGTGCGAGCGCATCAAGAACACACCGTTCCCGCGCCAGTACGCCGAGTTCAGCCGGCTCTTCGTCAGGGTCTTCGTCTTCCTCGTCCCCCTCGGCCTCCTCGACGTCTTCGGAGCAAACATCGAGTCTGCGACGACCACCTTCGAGACATTGAGCCCGCTCATCCCGATGTTCGTCTCGTCGGCCCTCATCACCTGGGTCTTCATGACGATGGAGGGCATCGGAGATAGCAGCGAAGACCCCTTCGAGCGCAGCATGAACGACGTGCCGATGAACGCGCTCTGCCGCACCATCGAGATCGACCTGCGCGAAATGCTCGGCGAAACCGACCTCCCGGACAAAGAGCCCCGCGCGGGAAACGTCCTCTATTAGAAGGGGGCGAAGCCCGGCCCTTCGGCGATCGGCTGGCCGTCGCTCCGCTGCGCGCTAAGATTAGTGAGTGAAGACCCGCATTCGTCGTGCCCGTAAGGACGACGCTCGTGCCATTGCGCGGGTCCACGTGGCGAGCTGGCAGCACGCCTATTGGGAGCTGCTGTCCAGGGATTACCTGCGCTCCCTGACGGTCTCGGACCTGACCCGATCGTGGCGGCGGCGCCTCACGGTCCCGCCTCCGGGCGAAGAGCTCTGGGTCGCCGTCACCGAAGACGCCGTCATCGCCTTCTGCGCCGCGGGCCCCGCCCGCGACAACCGCGCCTGGGACGGCTACGCGGGGGAGATCACCTACCTCTACGTGCACCCGTCGATGGTGGGCCGCGGCGTCGGCACAGCGCTCATGGGCTTCGCCCTCGGAAAGCTCGAACGCCGCGGCTGCGTCTGGGCCGAAGTCGCCGTCCTCGAAGGAAACCACCGGGCTCGGCGCTTCTACGACGGCCTCGGAATGCGCTTCGGCGGCGCACGGTGGGTGGATCCGCGCTTCGAAGTCCCAGTGATCCGACACGAGCGGGCGCTCAATGCGGTCGTGGACTTCGACTCGATTCGCGTAGAGTCGGCGAGATGAGCGATGCTCCGGGCCGCGATGACTGACACGGACTACATGGCCCCGCTGCGGGCCGCCTTCGATGGCGAGATCGAAACCGAAGTCGTCCGGGCCGAGCTCTGGGACGGCGGACGTTTGCGCGTGAGGCGCGACGGAAGCTGGTCGACGAGCTGCACCTTGGACGAGAAGACGCGACTCGGGCTGACGGCCCACCTCCTCGACTCCCTCGAGCTCGACGAGTTCCCCGCGTTGCCTTCGGCCTTCGTCGCTGAGGCTTCGTCCGTCTTGGGGTCAGCTGAGACAGATGACGCCTTACGCGTGCACCTCGGCTCGATCCCCGACGTTGGACCCCTCGCAGTGTTCACCGTCGCCCCGCGAGAGACCGTGCCGTCAGCGGAGTTCTCGGCAGACGAGGAGCTCACGTCGGCTTGGGAAGAAGCCATGAGCTGTGCCCTCGCGCGCCTCGAGGACAGCGACACCGAGGCTTGCTTCGCCGGCCTCGACGAGGCGGTCACCAAGGCCGAAGCCATGGGAAGTGCGGGTGACGCCGCCCTCGGGATCACCCTGAGCCACATCGGGCATCTACGCCTCGAAGACAATCGCCCAGACCTCGCCCGCGCAGCCCTCGAACGGGCGGTCACCCTCGACATCGAAGGCGAAGCGCCGGACATCCTCGTCGAACGCCTGCATCTTTTGGCGATGACCTGCGCGCGCATGAGCGAGCCCACCGACGCCATCTCCGCCCTCGAGCTGGCCGTGAGCATCTTGTCCGCGGCCTTCGGCCCCGAAGACCTCGGGCTCCACCCGCTCTTGGTCGATATCGCGTCCCTGGCGCAGGATGGCGGCGACCCCGGGGCATCTCAGGCCGCTCTCGACCAGTGGCAGGCGATCCGGGCCAGCGTCCTCGAGGCCTGAACGGACCCGCAAACAGACCGTAGACCGCCTCCCGAACCGCTCTACCTTCTCGTCACTCAGACGCGCTAAGCTGCCGCGCAGATGATCGTCAATCGCGGCACCAACATGCTGACGCTCGCGAAGCGCTCACGGGTCGCCATCGGAATGTTGGTCCTCCTCGCGATCGTCTTCGAGGCCCTCTACTACACCGCCTGGGCGGACTGGGAGCGCACTCCGCTGCCGATCAGCATCAGCAGCGTACTGATCACCGCGCTCACCATCTTCCTCGCCTTTCGTGTGGGCGAAGCCTACGGCCGATGGTGGGAAGCCCGGCAACTGTGGGGAAAGATGGTCAACCTCTCCCGCTCCTTCACGCGGAGTGTGCTGACGCTTCACTGGCCCGAGGGCGTCGAGGGGGAATCCCTGTCGCGGGAGCTGGTCTACCGACACATCGCGTACATCAACGCCCTGCGCATTCGCCTCCGGGAAGCCGCCGCGTACGCCGACGCGAAGAAGCACTACACCGAGTGGGAGGCGATGCTCCCCGAAGCGGACCTGCCTCGCTACCGAGCGGCGAAGAACGTGCCGGCATTCTTGCTGCTGCGCCAGTCCGAGGTCATCAAAGACAGCCTCGGCGCCGCCGTCTCGGAGCGAATCGCCTGGCGCGAGCTCAACGGTCTCCTGACGGAGCTCACCGACGTCCAGGGCGGCTGCGAGAGGATCAAACACACGATCTTCCCGGACTCCGTGACCTACTTCACGCGGGTCCTGGTCTGGTTCCTCGCGCCCATCCTGCTGCTGACGGTCCTCGAAGAAAAGAGCCTCATCTACGACATGCTCGAAGTCGTGGTCGTCATACTCACCGCCTTGGTCTTCGTCGTCATCGAACAGCTCGGCCGCGACCTCAAGAACCCCTTCGAGAACGAGCCCAACGACACGCCGATGAGCGCTCTCTGCCGGACCATCGAGATCGATCTCCGGCAGCACCTCGGCGAGGACGACCTGCCCGAACCCCTCGAGCCCGTGAAGGGCGTCTTGATGTAGGGGCGGCGCCCTGGTCACGCGGATCGAGCGTCACTCTTCCCCCCTTGACGACCTGGTCTGGTCTGGTCAGACTAGGCTAAGGCAATGCCAATTACGAATATTTCAGAAGCCAAGGCTCAACTGTCGGCGCTCATCGAGCGAGTCCTCGACGGTGAGGAGATCATCATCGGCAAGGCGGGCAAGCCCGTAGCGCGGCTGATCAAGTTCGAGCGGCCGACAGGTCCACGTCAGCCGGGGGCGCTCCGGGGCAAGATCGTCATTGCAGAGGATTTCGACGAACTCCCCGCCGACCTCGAGGCCGCCTTCGGAATCAGCGAGACGTGAACCTCCTCCTCGATACCCACGCAGCGCTCTGGTGGTTGAGTGATGACCCGACGCTCTCTGCATCCGCCCGCGCCATGATCGCCGACCCAGAGAACACGGTTTTTCTGAGCGCGGTCGTGGTGTGGGAAATTCGCATCAAGCAAGGCATCGGGAAGCTCGACCTGCCGGACGACTTTGGCGAGGTTCTGGACAGTCAACGCTTCCCAGAGCTGCCAGTGACCGTGGATCACGCTCACGCAATCGCGGATCTGCCCTCGATCCACCGAGACCCCTTTGACCGAATGCTCGTGGCCCAGGCGATCGTGGAGCGCATGACCATCGTGACCCGCGACAAGTCGATCGCAGCCTACGACGTGAACGTCATCGTCGCCTAGGCCCTAGAGCGACGATCGGTTTGAATACCGCGCGATCTCGCGCCGATAGCGGCCCCCTGTCCGTCCCCCGGTCTCTCGAAAGGGGATGTGCCCTGTCGTCGACCCCGCGAGCCGCCCAGCAGACCACTCTCGACACGATTTCATCGCACATCCAAACCGGTCGTCGCTCTAGAGATGCCGCGCTGCGGCTCGGGTGATCGCCGCCTCGAGGGCGCCCGGGCTGAAGCCCACGAGGACCTCTCCTTCGACGTCGAAGGCCGGCACCCCGGAGCCAGACCCCAGGCGCGCTCGGGCCGCGCCGTTGGCGTCCGAGGCCTCGACGTCTCGGTCGGTGTAGCGGATGCCCTGCTGCTCCATGTAGGCCTTCGCGCGCACGCAGTGGGGGCACCAGCTCGTCGTGTAGACCGTGATTCGCACGCGGCCCCGGGCCCGAACCAGGCCGGCGTTCCGGCGCTCGGCCTCCTCGCGTTGGCCGGCCGCCGCCTCCTCCGCAGCCTCGGCGCGTTGGTCGGCCTCGGCGCGCTGGTCGGCCGCCGCCCGTTCCTGGGACTCGGCTCGCTGGGCGGCCTCATCGCGCCGCGCCGCCGCGAGGTCGATCCCGCCCCCTCGACTCTCTTCGCGCCGGGGGTCTCCTCGGCGGAACAACGGAGAAGACGGATCGACCTCGGCGGGACGCGCCGCCGGCGTCGCTTCGTCGACGGCAAGGCCACGTCGCGGCGCGCCTTCGGTCGCGTCCGCGTCCGCGTCTATGTCCGGGGGTCCGCCCGGGAAGAGTTTCGGAAGAACCAGGCCGAAGGCCACCACGACGACCAGGGCCGCCATCGCGCCGAAGATGATCCGGGTGGCCCCTGAAGTGCCTGCTTCGGGCACGCTCTGGACCGGAGCGACGCTCGGCCCACCCGCTTCACGACGGCAAACGACGCAGCCATCGTGTTGGCTCGCGTCATAGGTCATGCCGTGGCGGCAGGTCGACAGGTCGTCCGTCTCGATGGCCACGACCCATCATATCAGGTCACGAGCGGTGCATCGGCGAGGCGCCTGTGCTTCGTCACGGGGCATGTTGCGTAGGGCGGTGACGCCCTAGGCGCCGCCCCGGTAACCGGCCTCATCGCGAGCGATGCGACCGAGGATGCCCTTCACCGTGATGTCGAGCTGGCTCCCGGTGGTGTAGTCCGCCGGTACGACGAATCCCGCGCGGTCCTCTGCGATCAGGTTGTAGACCTTGCGCTGCATTTCCTCCTTCGACCACTTCGCAGGATCGAAGACCGCGACGGAGTGCCCGCCCTGATGGCGCACCATCTTCATGGCGGGGATGTCCGTGTCCCCGTCGCCGAGGAAGACCATTCGCGCAAACGGTATCGACCGCTCGTTCATGGGCTGCCAGCGGTTCACCGCGTCGTCATCCCAGTTGTTGAGGACACCCTTGTTGATGCGAAAGAGAAACTGCGTCTTAGTCGTGTAGTTGATCGCCACCGCCGGCCAGACCGCGTGCCCCTCACTGTCGTACTCGTAACGGCATCCGAAGATGTGCCGAAAGGCAGCAGCGATGGACGTCCCGCGAATCATCTCCTCGTTGCCCGATGAGATGACGTAGTGCTCGAGAGCGAGGCCCCGTGCCTCGGCGTGATGGTCGATGCGTTCGAACCAACTCTTCACGCCCTCGAAGAAAGGCACGTTCTTCGCGTGCTGTCGCAGCACCTCGGCGGTGATCGGGAGGTTCCGAGCCTTGGCGTGCTCGAGGAGCAGGTGCATGTAGACGAGGATTTGATCTGCGTCGCCGGCGCGGCGCCGGGAGTACACCTCCTCCCAGAAGGCATCCTTCGCAACGCCGAGGTAGTCCGGCAAGAGGCTGTGCTCCTGGATGTTTCCGGGCGCGAGGGTTCCATCGAAGTCGTAGACGACGGCGGTTCGCAGTGGTTCGCGGTCGGTGTTTGTGCTCATCGATTGCCCCCATTCCTGCCCAGTCTCGACGAGTTTTGTGGACTCTCGAGCGGGCAAGGAAAGCTCTCCGACCCGAGCGACGTCAAGTCATGTCGTGGTCCGGTGACGCCCGGTGTCGAGACGCCGGATCGGCAAAGTCAGCGAAGACCGATAGACGCGACAGCGCTCTCCAACCCCTGCGCGTTTCTGTTCAATACCAGCCGCCGATGCCCAAAGACCACACCGCGTAGCTCCGCGCAATATCCGCGGAGAGGCCGAGACGCCAGAGATAGTCCTCCGACCAGATCCCGAACACGTCCCACCAGCCGAGCTTCACGTCGACCCCGAAGGTGTAGTGGAAACGCGGGTTGGTCTGGGCGACCCGGCTGGGCTCGATGTAGTTTCCGTAGCGGATGGCGACCCAGTTTGGGATGAGGTCGGTCTCGAGGCCCCAGCGCACGGAGAACGAGACGTCCCCACCGGACCTTTGAACGCGCTGCACCAAGAAGCTCTCCACGCTGACCCCGGCGTCCGCCTGGCCGATGAGGTGGAGGGCGACGGTCGTGAGCAGGTAGTGCCGGGGCTGAGCCCGGTACTCGCGGCGCAGTCGCCGCCACGTCTCTCGGGTGTAGAGGGCGCGAGCATCGTCGCTCATCGAATCCCAGAGGTCACCGACCTCGTCGTGCACTACGGCATCGACGTCTCGCCAGACCCGGTTGAGAGCAACTCCGAACTGATAGGCGCCTCCGAAACGGAGTTCCCATGGCTTGTAGATGCCGCGCGGAAGGTAGAAGCCCTCCGCGATGACGTCGTCACCATTGCGGCTCGTGTCGACCTGACCCTCGAAGGAGGCCCCAAGGCGATAGTGCTCCTCGTTCGGGCGGTAGATAGCTCCTACTTCGAAGCTGAAGCCGTCGGTTACGAAGAGTTCTTGCTGCTCGAGGAGGCCCTGGCCTCCGAGGATCCGCTGAACCACGAAAATGGCGCCGACTCCCACCATGAACTGGTCATCGATGAGTTGATAGGCGGTCTGGAGGCGCGCCGTCATCATCTGCACCCGCAGGTTGCTGTCGTCGATCCCCGAAGCGGCTCGGCCCGATGAGTTCATGCTCGCCTCGGTCAGCTCGAAGGTGAGGCCGACGCCGAAGGGGCCCCACTGGAGGTTGACCGAGGGCGCTAGGTAGTGGAATCCGCTCTGGTCGAACCCCCCCTCGCTCGCGAATCCGCCGGTGTTGAATGCATCGCCGACGGAGAAGGGGGAGGTCAAGGCGAAGCCCAGCCAGTAGTCGAAGTGGTCGACGGAATAGCCGGGCCGCAGCGCCGCAGTCGCGGCGTTGACGAGGTTGCCGTCGACACCCTCGCCGATGGCAACGAAGGCACCCCCGAGCCCCACCATCCGAGCGCTACCGTGGACCGTTCCTTTGTAGAGGTCGATGGTGTAATCGCTCGAAGTGATCCGGTCGCCGTCCTCGCCTTGGGCGGCGGCGGAGCTCGTCGAGGCCACCGCAAACATCAGCGCGACGACAACCCCGGTCCCCGGGGGGAGGGCGCGTCCAGGAAGCCGCTGGTCGTTCGTCGGGTTGTCCGGCATGGTCAGAAGGCGAGCTGGAGCTGCGTCCGGGCGCGGAAGTCATCGCGATCTCCGTCGCGGCGTTCGTGGCGCTTCCAGGTCGCGTCGGTCTGCCACTCGAGGCTGTTTCCGATTAGAAAGAAGCTGAAGCCTAGGGTGAGCTCGTTGTCGGCCCAGAGCGCGCCGACGTCGGCGTACTTTTCGACCAGCGCCGCCCCCTCCTCGGGGCTGCTCGCGCCAGCAATGATGTCGTCGGCCCGCCCGCGAGCGTCGGTGGAGAGGTTCTCGGTGATGTGGGTCCGCGCGTAGCGGGCCGCAATCTCGAAGAGCTTCATCGGGCGATAGCTTAACTCGAAGTTGAAGCCAGTGGTGCCCATCGCGACCTGGTCACCGACCGCCGTTCGTATGAGGCCGAGGTAGCCCACCGCGATGAACGAGAGGTGGTCCAACTTCAGCCACAGCTCGGGCGCGACTCGCCCGAAGTAGTCGTCCGCCACGGTGGGGTTGAAGTCGAGGGCGCCGCTCAGGGTCACGAGATACTGAAATCTCGTGCCGTTGGGGTTCGACATCTGGTTGGTGTCGAAATCCGCCGAGCCGTGACCGACGTGCCCGACCACCTCCGGATGAAATTCATCGACGGTGCCGGTGCCGTTGCTCGCCCCCGAGGAGCTGACGATGCGCTCCCCGTAGAGGACGGCGAGGCCGCGGGAGTGGGCCGCCCGCCGGTTTTGTCCGGTGAAGACGCCCACCGAATAGCTGAAGCGCGGCGCGCTGGGGCCGTCGTGGAGGATGAGCCCGAGCTGCCGCTCCGCCCCAAAATAGAAGGTCGAATCTGACCAATCCACTAGGAGGAGTCGGGTGAAGGACTGCTGGCGATAGCGCGTAAACGGGATCTTCATCTGCCCGAGGCGGACCCGGAAGAGATGGTGCACCTCCATGTCGACCCACATGTCGATGAGCTCGAAGGCTCCGGGCACGGAGTTCAGCTGAAATGAGAATGTGAGCCGGTCGTCGAGGATGCGGCCACTGAGAGTCGTGCGGAGGCGGCGGATCGAGGCCGCGACCGAGTCCACCCGTATGCCGCCGCCGATGTCGTCGGTCTCGAGGGCGAGGCGCAGCTGCGTCGCGAAGCCGAAGCGCACACGACCGATACCAATATCGAACTGAAGGGGACCAATGCGTGTGGGCCACTCGAAGCCCCCGTCGGTCTCCTCGTCCGCTCCCGGCGTGGGCGCCTCCTCGGCAGCCTCGGGCGGCGGGGCCTCCTCGGGCGGGAGCGAGGTCTCCTCGGCCGGCGGGGCGGCCTCGACTGGCGGGGCCTCCTCGGCTGGCGGGGCCTCCTCGGGCGGGAGCGAGGTCTGCTCGGACGGCGGCGGGGCCTCTTCGGGCGGCGGCGCCGGGGCCTCCTCCGGCGGGAACTCGGGCGGCTCGGGCGGCTCGGGGGCTTGGGCGGCCGCCGTCGCAGCGGAGCCGACGACGAGGAGGCTGAAGAGAGCGGCGCTTCGAAGCAGCATCTCAGGGTTTTGCACCCACCGTATCCGTCGCGAATGCCCCACTGCGGGGTAGAAATGGGGGATCCGGCGGCCCCGGCGTCGCTTCCCTCCACGCCGACGGATGCCTGGGCAGCCCCCTGTTTCTACCCCGCGGTGGGGGAGGCCGTTGCGCCAGAGAACTGTACCCTGCCAGCGTGCGGGAGATCATGCTCTACCGCGGTAGCCCCGGGGTTCCCCGAAGGCCGCGAGGAAACGACGTGACCTCTCCCCGGCCCGGCGGCACAGGTGCCTCGGACAGGAAGAAAGCGGATACAGAGATGGGCAGGCAGACGAACCACCGGCGCTCGGTGACGCTCCAAGTCTTCGGGCTCCTCGCCGGCCTCGGGCTCCTTGTGGTGCCCGCGGCCGTGGCCGCACAGCAGGTCACGCCGTTTCAGACGGGCCACTACTACCCCGGCACCTCGAACATTCGCGACATGGCGCCGCCGGACCCCGGCGTGTACCTGCTCTGGTACAACTTCTCGGCCTTCAGCGGGACCCTCTACGACAAGAACGGAAACCCCGTTCACGAAGTGCCCGCGGGAGACCCGCCCGTGACCATCGACATCTCGATGCAGTCTCTCGGGACCGCGCCGGTCCTCGCGTGGTCCTTCGACCTCTGGGGTCCGCTCCGTTACTCCGGCGCCGTAGTCCCCTCCTTCGTCGGGGGCTCCTTCAGCATCGTCCTCGAAAGTGACGGGGAGACGGCGCGCCAGGGAGGGTCGACAGCCGGTATCGGTGACATCGGCGTGATGCCCGCTCAGATCGGCTTCGTCTCTGAACACCTCGACGTAGGCGCCTCCTACATGCTCTGGGCACCGACAGGCCGCTACGCCACCGGAGCGGACGACAACATCGGTCTCGGCTACTGGACCCATCAGTTTCAGGCCTCCGCCTATGGCTACCTCCTCGACAAGGCCACGGCGCTGATGGTCGCGCTGACCTTCGAGACCAACAGCAGGGTCTTCGACGCCGACGAGCGCCCCGGGAATCGTCTCAGCATCGAGTATGGCCTGAGCCAATACGTGACACCGTGGCTCGAGCTCGGGCTCTTCGGCGGCCACAACTTTCGCGTGTCGGACTCGACCGGCGCGGACCTCGTCGGCGACGGGAGCATCTACGACCGAAAGAGCCTCTTCGGCGGGAGCGTCGGCGTCTGGGTCGCCGACTGGGCTCAGGTCACCGCCAAGGGCTTCGGCGAATACGACCTCCGGCGCAGATTCCAAGTTGGGTTCTTCATGGTCAACATGACCTTCGTGCTCTCGGATGGAGAGACGGAAGCCGAGGCCGAAGCCCCGGTCGAGGCCACCGTACCTGCCGAAGCCGCCGCGCCTGCCCCGGCGGAGTAGCCACCCGTCAATTCGCGATCAGCCCGAGCTGGGCGCCGCGCTTCGCCGCCTGGCGGCGATTCTGGACGTTGAGCTTCCGGAAGATGCTCTTGAGATGTGATTTGACTGTCTGGTGCGAGATGAATAGGCGCCCAGCGATCTCTTTGTTCTGCAGCCGCTTCGCCGCGAGCTCTAGGACATCGAGTTCACGGTTGGTCAACTCGTCGGGGTTCGTCTCCGCCGGTGGGTAGACCGACGACGGCTCCGGGCGACCGTCGATCGCAAGCAGCAGCCGCTCGCGATCCGCTTCAACGCCGCTGGGGAGTGCAACCGAACGGAGTGCCGCGCGGACGCCCGAATCTGCCTCGAGGAAGGGCCGCACGTGGCCCCGGGGCCCGGCGAAAGTGACCAGGGAGCGGAGCACCGCCGCCGCCGAATCCGCTTGTCCCAGCGCGTAGAGGCCCGAAACTTGGAGCGCCATCACCTCGGCGAGCTGGAGTCCGTTGTGAAGCGTTTCGAGCTCGGCTCGGACGACATCGAGTTCACTCAGGGCCCTCCCGACACTCGCCGGCGAACCCTCCCGGATGAGGGCTCGAAGCGCGGTAAGCCGTGGTGTCTCCAGCCAGAACGCGGAAACTGGACCCGCCGCTCCGGTGTCGAGGGCGCGGGCCCAGGCGAAGGCGGCGGCCGTGTCGCCGACCATCAGCTGGTGCCGGGCAAGCGCCGATTCGGCGATGATGATGCTCTCCCTCCGGCCCGTCCGGTGGGCGTAGGCGATGAGGCGTTCGACTGTGTCCCGGGCGGCGTCGTGTCGGGTCAAGAGGTCTTGGGTCAGCGCGAGACCCGCGTGAGCATCGATCGCGGCCCGCGTGTGAAGCGCGTCGCTCTGCTCGACGGCTGCCTCGAAATTGTCGAGGGCCTTATCGAGGTCACCGCGCGCGAGAGTCGCCAGTCCCTTCAGATGGCGGGCCCAGTTCGCCGTGTAGGGGGGGACCCCCGGGCTGTCGATCATCTGACGCGCAGCGCGGTGGGCCGCAGATAGCTCTCCCGACAGGAGGTGAACGACAGCCTGAATCCCGAGGAGGCGAGTCCGTACGAGCGCGCTCGGCTCGAGCACCGCTGCACCGACGCGCGCGAGGTCCGTGACCGCCTCGGCCCCCCGGCCGAGCATCTGTAGCGCGAGGCTGCGGACGTGGTGGGCCTCGGAGCGGATGGCCTCGTGCGCCGCCGGAATGCCCTCGAGGGCCCAGTCCACGCGATCCAAAGACGCGCCCGCGTCTCCATCGCGGATGAGCAGAACGTAAGCGCGATAGAGTTCTAACTCTCCCGCAACCGGCCTCATGGGCTCGCGTCCATCGAGGAGTTCATCGACGCGGTGCAGGACTGGACCGAGCGCCGCAAAGTCGTCGCGATCTGCCAAGGCGTAGGCCCGCGCGATGAGCAGGTCATGGCGATTGGCGATGAGTGACGGAGGTAGCGCTTCGAGCCACCGCTCGACGGTCTTCACCTGGTCCCGGTTCAGCGCGGCGTGCCGCGCCCGGATCAAGATGTCTCCAGCCGCTTCCGGATCCTCCGCCGAGAGGGCGTGGGAGATGGCGTCCTGTGTGAACTCCTCGGCCTCGAACCAGAGGCTCGCGCGCGAGTGCATCGCGGCGATCTCTGCTGCCGTCGCCTGTTTCTCGAGCTCCCCCGAGAGGTAGTTTCGGAAGAAGTGATGCTGGCGAAACCACCTCCCCTGGGCGTCGAGGGGGATGGCGAAGACTTCCATCGACGAGACCATCGCAAAGAGCTCTCCCCGGCACGCTTCCGGGGGGCTCTGGGTGCGGCCGTCATCGCAAACGGTCTCGAGGAGATCCTCGCAGAAGCGGTCGACGACGGAACACCGAATGAGTCGCTCGCGGACGTCGGAGGCAAGGGCAGAGAAGACCTGGTCGACGAGATATTCGCGACACGCGCCGTCACGGCCCTCGATGTCCCGCAGGAAGCGTACCGGCTCATTTGCACCTCGCAGCGAGAGCGCCACGAGGCGCATCCCGACGGCCCAGCCTTCGAGTTGCTCCTGCACGTCCGCGAGCTCGTCGGCGCCGAGCGCAATCGAGGTATTCGAGAGGAAAAACGCGTCGGTCTCCTCCGCGTTGAAGCGCAGATCTCGTTCGCGCACCTCGGTGACCTTGTGTCTCCCCCGGAGGTCAGCGAGGGGCAGGGAAGGGAGCATCCGGCTGATGAGGACGAGGTGAACCTTCGCCGGGGGATGCTGGACGAAGATCCGCAGGAGCTCGTGGAGGGCCGACGACTTCGCGATGCGGTGATAGTCGTCGAGGACGATCACCACGGGCGACGTCAACTCTGCGAGGCTGTTCAGAAGGGCGCTGCCCAGCATCGCCGCGGTCAGGTCGCTGGAGCCGCCGAACGCGGCCCAGAGGTCGACGGCGGCCTCCGGAAGGATAGTCTCGAGGGCGCCGGTCAGGTAGTGGGCGAAGACCGAGAGGTCGCTATCGCCCTCGTCGAGGGAGAGCCAGGCGCTCGGGACCCGTGACTCCTCGACCCACTGGCTGACGAGGGTGCTCTTTCCGTAGCCCGCGGGCGCCGCCACCATCGTCAAGGGCACGTAGAGGGCCCCATCCATGAGTGCCGTCAACCGGGCGCGCGGGACGAGGCCCCGTGGCAGAGGGGGCCGATGAAGCTTCGTCCGTACGATCGGGAAAGGTGATCGAGTCTTCGAAGCCACGGCGGAAGGCTATCGCTCCTCCGTTCTCCCCACAACGCTCCTGCCTCGGGAACGTTCGCCTGCCTGGGAGAGCCTACTACGGGGCAAATGCCGATGTTTTTCTCGAGTCTGGTGTCGAGAACGGAGAGGCGCCTCTGCTTGAAGACAGAGACGCTGCCGCTGGGACACTCCGCTCGCACCGCGTCTCCCCCCCCCCCAAATTTCCCCCGGAGGATCCCCCGCGCCGCACTCGCGGTGTCGCGGCGGACTGCTAAGTTCGCCGCGAAAACCGGAGCATCTCATGATCAAGACGACCCTAAGCGCCCTCCTGGTCCTCCTCACCGCCGCCGCCTGCGGTGGTGGGGGCACGCCCAACGACACCGCCTCTGCGGGAAGTACCGAAGGTGGCGAGGCGACGCGCGGCGACCTGAGCCCCGAAGAGCTCACCGCCCTCGCGACCGAGGCCTGGACCTACGGCTACCCCCACGTCTATCAGATCCAGGAGATGCTCAAGGCTGCGGGTGAGCGCATCGTCTCCTTCCGGGGCCCCCTCAACACGTTCGGGTCGGCGAGAGAGCTCGCCACCGACGCGGACGAGTTCGTGTCCGTCAACAACGACACGATCTATCACAACCTGCAGGCCGACGTCGGCGAGGAGCCCCTCGTCCTCAACGTCCCCGCCACCGGCGACCGCTACGTCGTGTTCCAGTTCGTCGACGCCTGGACCAACAACTTCGCCTACCTCGGCACCCGCGGCACGGGTGGACAGGCCGGCAAGTACCTCATCGTCGGACCCGGCTGGGACGGCGAAGCGCCCGCGGAGCTCACGGTGATCCACAGCCCGACGCGCCTCTTCACGATCGTCGGCCGCATCGCCGTCGACGGCGAGCGCGATCTGCCGGCCGCACGCCAGGTCCAGGACGAGACCTGGGTTACGCCCCTCAGCCTCTATCCGGAGCGCCCCGACAACAGCGCGAGAGAGCTCGGTGACCGCGACTTCGCCCCCTACGACCACGAGGTCCCCGAGGAGCTCGTCTTCTGGGAGAAGATG
>QMMC01000019.1 GCA_003647065.1 Deltaproteobacteria bacterium
CCGCCCCGCTGGTCGTCGCCATGGGCACGCCGGTGGCGTCCCCGCAGGCTGTCGATCCCACGACCGACGCGGTCCTCCTCGCCAGTGGCACGGCAACGTTCGCCCAGGTAGGCGGCGGCGATGGCTGGGTCTCGTCCCAGCTCCTGGTCGACGGCCTGCGCCACGGCGCGTCGTTCACCTCCCGCGATGGCAGTGATGGAGAGTCGCTACACGCGGCCAGCACCGCCGTCGGCGCCGTCGGCGGGGACCCCTTCGCCCTCAGCCACCTGCACGACGCAAACGGGTACCGATTCGTCTCCGAGCGGTGGGCATGGGCTGCCCTCGACGCTTCACAGGTCACGTCTGAGAGCATCACCGGCGACGCGACGGAGGCCATCGTCGCTGTCGCACCGACCGAAGAAGTCATCGCCATCGTCAACGGCTGGGCCGTGGCGCCCTCGTCGATGACCGGCGGCGAGCTCAGCCTCACCCTCGAAGTCGATGGGAGCCCGTGCGGCCGTGCAACCCACCACGCACCGGACACCACCAACGTTGATGTCACGGGGGCGAGCTTCTTCTGCGTTACCCCCCTCACGACCGGCCCCCACACCCTTCGCACACGCGCGACGACGAACCGCACGGACGTCGGGTCGACGGCGCTCGATTACGTGCTCATCCCACGGGATTTGGTGGGGCCCTTCGGGACCTCGACCGACCCCAGCACCACCCTCGACCTCCCGGGTCCCGGGGTCCTCGTGGCCTATGGCTGGCAGAGCTTCTCCGGGACCATGGGCTGGGCAGAGGTCACGCTCCGCGTAGGCGGAAGCCTTTGCACGCGCAGTCGCTCCACCAAGGCCCCCACCGATCTTTCGGTCGGCTGCGTCTGGCCCGTCGCCGGCGCCGAAGCCGTCGAGGTCCTCTTCGAAAACACCCGCGAGGGCCCGATCGTGGGGACCGACGTGACGATCGGCTGGGTCTTTCTCCCGGGCGCCTAGTGCGTGATCCGAAGTCGCGGAGGCGAGGGGCTCACTCCATCGCAGGCGGCGCCATGGTCGTCCGGCCCCGGGTCGAACCGCCCCAGCGAGCGAGGAGCGGCGGCACGACCAGCATGTTGAGCGCCGTGCTGGTGATCAGGCCGAAGAGGATGACCAGGGCCATCGGCGCCTGGATTTCGCTGCCGGGCTCGCCGAGGGCGAGGGAGAGCGGCAAGAGCCCGAGGGCGGCGGTCACGGCGGTCATCAAGATCGGCGCGAGGCGCTCGGTCGCGCTCTGCTCGACGGCCTCGGCGCGAGGCACTCCGCTGACTTCGAGGTCGCCGGCGCGGGTGGCGAGGAGGATGCCGTTGCGCGTGGCGATGCCAAAGAGCGTGATGAAGCCGATGGTCGTCGCGACCGAGAGGACCCCCCCCGCGACGTATACGCCGATCACCCCGCCCGCGAGGGAGAGCGGGAGGTTGATCAAGACGATGAGCGTCCGGCGAACCCCACCGATGGTCGCCCCGACGACGAGGGCGATACCGAGGATCGCGAAGAGCCCGAGCAGCAGCAGGCGCATCGTCGCCGACTCCTCGCTCTCGAACTGCCCCGAATAGGTCACGTGGACAGTGTCCGGGAGGTCGACCTGCTCCGTAACGCGACGCCGCACCTCCTCGTATACGCTGCGCAGGTCGGCGCCGGCGACGTTGGCGCTCACCATGATGCGGCGCCGGACATCCTCACGCATGATGAAGTTCGGCCCGGCGTCGCGCTGGACGGAGGCGAAGGCGCGGACCGGCACCAGGGCGCCTGAGGGCGTCGGTACGCGCATCGAGCGTACGGTTTCGAGGTCTTCCCGCACGTCGTCGGGGAAGCGGACGACCACGTCGGTCGTCGTGCTGTCCTCGTAGACGCGCATCGGCACCGTCCCCCAGAGCGCGGTGCTCACGTCCTCGGCAGCGTGGCCGGCGCTCAGGCCATAGCTCGCTGCCGCGTCGGGATCGATCCGGACGACGAGTTGAGGCACATCGACGGACTGTTCGACTCGAAGGTCCACGAGGCCCGGGGTACTCGCGATCACGTCGTTCACCTCCCGGGCGTACCGCCGAAGCTCGGGGAGGTGGTCGCCGACGACTTTGATCGCCAGGGCCGAGCGCTGCCCGGAGATCATGTGGTCGATCCGGTGTGAAATCGGCTGACCTATCTCGAAGGACAAGCCCGGGACCGCGCTCAGCAGGGCTCGAATGTCGGCAAAGCGCTCCTCTCGGCTGCGCCCGTCCTCCCGGAGGCTCACCTCGATCTCGGTCGACTCGACGCCCATGACGTGTTCGTCCCGCTCGGCCCGCCCGGTTCGCCGAGCCGTGGACACGACCGCCGGGTCTCTGAGCAATGCCCGCTCGGCCATCGCGCCAAGCTCGTCGCTTTGTGACAGGGAGGTCCCCGGGAGCGTGCTGCACCCGATGGTCAGGCTGCCCTCGTTGAACGATGGAAGAAAAGAGCGGCCGAAGCCCATGAGGCCAGCGGCCCCGGCGAAGGCGACGAAGAGAGCCAGGCTCACCGCCGACCAGGGGCGCGCCAAGAGCACCCGAAGCACAGGCCGGTAGCCCCTGACGAGCCAACGAATCACCGGCGGCTCACCCTTGGCCACACTCTTCGGCAGCATGTACGAACAGAGCACCGGGGTGACGGTCACGGCGACCAGGAGCGACGCCCCGATGGCCACCAGGAAGGCGATGCCGAGGGGCCGGAGGAGCCGGCCCTCGAGCCCCGTCAGGAAGAGCAGGGGCAAGAATACGAGACCGAGGATAGCCGTCGCGCTGACGATCGAAGAGCGGACCTCGGTGGAAGCGGCGAGCACCGTCGCTACCACCGTGGGGCGTGCGGATTCGGGCATCTCTTCTCGCTCGCGGAGCCGGCGCGAGACGTTTTCGACGTCTACGATGGCGTCGTCCACCAACTCGCCCACGGCGATGGCGAGGCCGCCGAGGGTCATCGTGTCGAGGGTCAGGCCGAGGGCCTCGAGGACGAGGACCGCCGCCAGGAGCGAGAGCGGGATGGCGACGCCGCTGATGATCGTCGGCCGCCAGCTCCAAAGGAAGAGGAAGAGCAAGACGATCACGAGGATCGCGCCGTCTCGCAACACCTCGACGAGGTTGTTGACCGCCCGTTCGATGAAGTTCGCCTGGCGGAACGTATCGCGATGCACGACGACACCGCGGGCGGCGAGGCTCGGCTCGAGCTCGTCGAGGGCGCGGTCTACTTCGGCGGTGACGGCGAGGGTGTCGGCCCCGGGCTGCTTGGCGACGCGCAATACGATCGCCGGCTCCCCGTTGTAGCTCCCGGTTCCCCGGCGCGGTGCCGCGCCGACGCGGACCTCTGCGATTTGGGCAAGCCGGATCGGCACGGAGTCGCGGGTCGCGACGACCAGGCCGCCCAGGTCGTCCGTGCCGTGGGACCGGCCGAGGACTCGGACGACCGACTCTTGCTCCTGGGCGACGACCCAACCTCCGGGAGCGTTCTGGCTTCCCCCCTCGAGGGCGTGGACCACGTCCTCGATCGTGAATCCGTACGCTTCCATGCGCTGGGGGTCGAGGAGCACCTGATATTGGCGCACCTCGCCGCCCTGGGCGATCACCTGGGAGACGCCGCGGACCGCGAGGAGCCGGCGCCGGAGGTCCACGTCCACCAGGCGGCGGAGTTCCATCTCGGAGAGGTGATCGGAGGTGACCGCGAGGAAGAGAACCTCGCCCATGACCGACGACGGAGGCGCCAGGGTCGGCGCCTCGACCTCCGGAGGGAGTGCATCGCCGAGGGTCTGGAGGCGCTCGGTGATGCGCTGACGAGCGACGGAGTCGCTCGTGTCCCAATCGAACTCCGCCCAGACGAGGGAGATCCCCGGCGCCGATGCCGAACGCACCCGGCGGAGGCCGGCGGTGCCGTTGACCGCGGTCTCGAGGGGGAAGGTGACGAGGGTCTCGACCTCTTCGGCGGCCATGCCCGTGGCCTCGGTCACGATGGTCACGCGAGGAGCGGTGAGATCGGGGAAGACGTCGACCTTGGCGTTGGCGGCGCGGTAGGAGCCGAAGACGACGAGGGCCCCCGCCGCAGCGAGGACCAGCCAGCGGTTCTGGAGAGAGAGCCGGAGCAGCGCGTTGATCATCAGTGCACGTGTCCGTGGCCCGGCTCGGAGGAGGCTCGGGCGGCGAGGCGGATGAGATTCGCGCCGCGGGTCACGACCCGGTCACCGGCTACGACCCCGCTCGAGAGCGCCACCCAGGCGCCGGCACGGCTGCCCACGCGGACCAGTCGCTCCTCGAAGGCCTCCCCGCTGGTCTGGATGTAGACGATGTCGCGCCCTTCGTCTTGGACCAAGGCGCTCCGCGGCACGGTGACCGCCAGAGCACTTTCGCCGGCCGGGACCGCGACGCGGACGGTGGCGCCGACCCGGAGACGCGGGTCCGGTGAGTGCAACGCATAGATGATGTCGACGGTCCGCGAGGTGCGGGCCACGGTTCGACCGACGGTGACGACCGATGCCGCCGGGGACTCGCCGCGGATCTGGATCGGTAGCCACTCGTCCAGGCCGAGGATGCGGTAGCTGGCGTCGTCGTCCGCCCGGACCCGCGGCACGTCGTGCTCGGGAACCCGGGCCCGAATCCATAGCTCCGAGGGGTCGACGATCTGGAAGAGCACGTCACCGGCCGACACAGAGTGGCCGGGGCTCGCGTGCACGTCGGTCAAGATACCCGCGATGGGCGCGGTGAGCCGGAAGGTACCCGGCCCCCGGCCGGTGCTCGCGCTGGTGAAGAGACGCTGGGCCCGCCGCGCCGCCGCCACCGCCTCGCCGGCGACCTCGGCCTCTCGCCGGGCGATCTCCAGCTCGCGCTCGGGGATGGCCCGGTCCGCGACGAGACGCTCAGCGCGCTCGACGGTGGACCGAGCGGTTGCCGCCCGGGCCTCGGCTTCGGCCACGACCAGGCTGGCCCGCGCGCCTTCCTCGGGAGACGACGGTGCCGGCGCGAGGGTCGCGAGGACCTGGCCCACGACGACCTCGTCACCGGGCCGCGGCAACCCCGACGCCGGGGCCACGACGCGGCCGGGGATGGGCGCGCCGAGCTCGGCAGATCCGCCCGGAGGGGTGGTCACCTCGCCGGAGACCTCGACCGTCGGCACCAGCGCCCGCTCCTCAGCGAAGGTCGTCGCGAAGGGCACCTGCCACTGTTGCTCCTTCAAGAAGGCGATCGAGGCCCCGCCCTCACTCTCTTCGCCGCTCGCGGCCTCCGCCGCCGCGTCACTCTCGAAGACCTCGATCTCGAAGCCTTCGACGACATCTTCGACGGTCTCCCCCTCGGGTCCGAGGCGCACCGCCAGGCTACCCCGGTAGGTCCCGGGGGTCTCCGGACGGAAGGTCACGGGGAAGATCCCAGGGCGGGCCGGCTCGGGGACCGTCGTCTCGAGGGTCGCCGGGCCGTCGAGGGTCAGGGTGACGGAGCCTTCGGTCGGGCCGCTGAAGCCGTCGAGGATGGTGAGATGTACGAGGAGCGTGACCTCCTCGCCCACCACAGCGGCGGGGTGCTCGGCGAAGAGCTCGACAGCGTCGGTGAAGCGAGTGATCGACACTCCCTCGCCGTGGCCGTGGTCGCCGTGGCCATGGTCGTCGTCGCCGTCGTCATCGTGACCGTCGTCGTCGTGACCGTGCTCGTCGTGGCCATGGTCGTCATGACCATGGTCGTCGTGCCCGTGATCGTCGTGCCCATGATCGTCGCCGCAGCCGACCGGCGCCCAGGCCGCGAGGAAGAGCACCAGAAACCACCTCGAAGATCCGCTCATCGCAATGCTCCAGTCGCGTTTCTCAGGGCGATCTCCGCCCGCCGCGCTTCGAGGCGTAGGTTCACGCGCCGGAGGGCGACGGAGATGGCGGCGCGGCGCGCGTCGAGCAGCTCCACCAAAGTGCGGCGACCTTCGCGATAGCCGCTGTTGGCCGCGAGCAGCAGCCCTTCGAGGGAACCTCGGGTTTCCGCGTCGAAGCGGTTTGCCTCCGCGTAGAGGCCGACGAGCCTGATGTGCGCTGCCACGACGGCGGCCCGGGCCCGCCGGGTGCGAGCGTCGAGTTCGGCTTCTGCCACCGCGCTCTGCCCGCGCGCCGCCGCCGAAACGGCTCGGCCCTGACTGAAGAACGGCAAGAGGAACGACACGCCGGCGACGTAGCCAACCTCGGTATTGGTCTCCCGATCGAGGTTCACGCCCCCGGTGAGCAAGAGCGGCGGGATCCAGGCGCTCGCCGCGGACGAGGTCGCATCGGACGCAAGCTCGCGCGCCCGGCGCCGCGTCGCGAGGGTCGGTTGCTCCTCGGCTTCGTCGAGGACCGCCGCCAACTCCGGAAGAACGGAGACCGCGAGGGTCCCATCGAGGGTCGGTTCGTCGTCGACGGGCCTTCCGAGCAGTACGAGCAGACGAGCGCGGGCGAGCTTCGCAGAGATTTCGCTCGTCGCGAGCACGCTCCGGGCGAGCTCCACCTCGAGGGTTACGCGCATCTGATCCATGCCCGCAGCCGTCCCCTGGGCTTCCCTGGCGGTGATCACACGTACGGCCTCGTCGAGGGCCGCGACCGCTCGGAGGGCGACCTCGACCCGCTCGTCCGAGGCGATACCTTCATAGAAGGCGGTCAGCGCCGCGGCGGCGATTCGGCTGCGCGCGTCGATCGCCTCTGCCTCACGCTGAGCTATGCGCGCGTCGGCGAGGGCGTGCTGGGCGCTCCTCCGGCCCGACAGATCGACGGGCACGGTCAGAGCCACGACGTCCTGGCTCGACCCCACGCCCGTGGCCACCGCCTCGCGGTCCCAGCGAAGCATCGGGTCGGGGTAGAGGCCCACCGCGTCTGCGAGGGCCTCGGCCTGGGCGATGCGCCCTTCGGCGACGCGCACATCGGGAGCGCCCTCGAGAACCATCGCGAGCACGTCAGCCTCGGTCCAGGTCTGGGCCTGGGCCGTCGAAAATGGGGAGAGGGCCAAGAGCAGGATCGCGATGGCACGTCCCCGACCGCCAACCAACGCCATACCGACACCTGTTCCAGAGAAGATCATCTGCGGCACGGCTTCACGCTCCGAGAAAGCTGAGGGCGGACTCGAGCATGTGGTGGACAGCGCCGGCGCCGAGGGCGACGGTCATGAAGGCAAACGCGACCCCCGCGAAGAGGGCCCGGAGTGGCGGCCCTCCATATTGCGGCGTCTCGTTGAGCAGCTCGATGATGCGCTCCGGGATGGCGCCATGACCACGGTGGGCCGTTTGTCCACGCGCCACCGTCAGGAGGGCCTCGGCGACGCGGACGGGATCGCCAATCTGACCGGCTGCGTGGGCGTCGGCGGCCATCTCCTGGGCAACCCCGATTCGGCGCTCGAGGGCGTCGGCGATTCCCGGCAGATGAAAGGCGAGGGCGAGGAATGCGACGAGGCGCCGGAGCGGATCACGGCGGTCCGCGTGGGCTCGTTCGTGGGCCAGAACCGCCTCGACCTCCGAAGCCGGCCGCTCGAGGAGGGCACGCGAGACGAAGAGGGTCGGAGACCAGTAGCCCAGGACGAAGGCGTTGGCCTCGCCGAGGGGAAGCACATGGACGTCACCTACCGTCGCCGTCTGCACCGCCAAGAGCTCACCCCTGACGCGACGTGCCCGAAGCACACGTTCGGCGGCGCGCAGGAACCGCTGGGCGATGCGCGTAGCCAGGGCCGACGCTGGGAGGATCAGGAAGAGCGACGCTGACCGCGCCTGGTGGCCAAAACACAGATGTACGTGCTCTTCGAAGTGAGTCGCGCAGTGGTCCGGCGTGAGCCCCATCCACGGCCCAAAGGCGCCGACGACGACGAGCACGCTCGCGAAGAGCGGCAAGAACGAGAAGAGCAACCAGATGCGCGCGCGACCGTGGGCGCGCACGCGTCCGAGCGCTCGCTCGACCGGGATGATCATGGCCCCCGAAAGCGCGCTCGCCGCGAACGCGACGAAGGCACAGGCGGCGACGAAGAGCAGAGCGAATCCCCAGCTCACGCCTTGCTCTTCCCGCCCTGGGCCCGGCGCTCGGCGATCAACATCTCGAGGTTGTCGAGGGCGTGGTCGTCGGATTCGCCAACCAGATCGACGAACGCGGCAAGGATGCCTTCCCGCGAGAGGCCGCGGATCCCGCCCACGGCCGCGAGGACCCGAGCCGCACGCAGCTCCGCCTCGGCCATCGTCGGGTGGTAGCGATACGCGTGAGAGACCTTCTTCCGGCCGACCAGCTCCTTCTTGTAGAGCCGCTCGAGAGCCGAACCCACGGTATTGACGCTGATCTTGCGCGCGGCCCCGACGGCCCGGTGGGTCTCCTGCACATCCGCCTCGCCGACCCGCCAGAGGTGGTCCAAGACCGCCTCTTCGAGGGCTCCGAGCACAGGCAGGGACTCGGGAAACTTAGGTGAGTCGGCCAAGGCTGCGTACGGTGGCTGAGGTAACTCCGGCTGTCAATCGGAGTTTGGTCGAACGAGTCCTTCGAGGCAGTCAGAGCCCAGCGCGCGCTGCTACCCTCGGGCCCATGAAGTGGATCCTGGCTTTGCTCATCCTCTCGGCGGCGTGCGGCGGTGGCTCGGCGGCGGTCGATTCCGCCGCGGATCCCGGTGATACGGAAGCGGAAAGCGCGAACGACAGCGAGGGCACAGCTGGAGCCGAAGCGCCAGGATTGTCGACGACCCGCGCCACCGGCCGGAACTTCTCCATCCCCGTCCCTTCGGGCTATCGCCTCGTCATCACCGGCGCTATCGCAGACATGATGCGGGACGAAGTTCTGACCCCCGGCGGAGTGATCCTGATGGCCCAGGCCTCGGACGTGGCCGGCGCATCGGCGAGCAGCATCGTGGTCTCACCTACGGCGGCGGACGTGTCATCCGACGCCGTGGACGAAGGGCTTTGCGGCCAACTCGCCGAGCTCGTCGCCCGCCAACACGAAGCGAGGGTCGAGCAGAGTGGCATGGTCGAGCTCCCGTGGGGGGCCACCTGCCAGTGGGTCCTGCGCCTCGAGGGCGAAGAGACCCGCAAGCGCCTCGGAACGGTCTTTGCGGCTCACGCGGAGGATTGGATCGTCACCTGCAACCATGACGAACGTGACGAATCGGCGTCGGCGGCCTGCAATGAAGTGCTGAGCGGCTGGTCGTTCGCGAACTGACCCCCAACAAGAAGGCGCCGCGTAGGCGGCCCGAGGCGGCAGCGCGCCGGAGGCGTGCAGAGCCGACAGGCCGACCGTAGCGGCGCTGGGAGTGCCGTCAGAACAGTGCCTCAATCGCAGCTCGTGCGCCGAAACGTGTAGGCCTGGTCGACGTCGCGGCCGCCGTCGTTGTTCACGGCGAGCATGCGGTTGCCTCGGACGGTCCCAGCAAAATGGTCCAGGTTGTAGCCTAGGTCATCACCCATGCAGAGCACCGTCCGGGACGCGGGCCCTAGGGCGTCGAAGCGCACTTGGTCGCCGCGCAGAACCCCCTGCCCGCCCATGCGCACCCGGTACTCGGTCATGCCCGGCGTGCACCGCGGAGGTGACCTGTCGCCGGGTCCGCCGGTCCAGCTGTGCTGGACGACGTGACCCGTCAGCGCCTCGCCGTCAGCGACGCGCTCGACATGGAGCATAAACGATACCCATCGACCTTCGGACTCACGGTACTTCGTCGCGTACCACGTGCCGTCGATGGGGTCCGGGCAGCCCCCGCCCCCGTTTCCGCGAGCGCCCGTGCCGCCGCCCCTCGAGCGGGCGATCAGGGCATCGATGAACGCATCTCCCTCGGCATTTCCCGCAGCGCTCGGGGCCTCCGGGACCTCCGGGATCTCGGTCGGCGCGCCAGCCGAGGGGGCCCGAAGGGGCGAGGATTCGATGGAGGGAGCGGGGCCGGGGGCCGGGGCGACGGAAGCTCGGGGTGCCCGTGGAGGCGGAACGGCAGGCGCGTCCAGCCTCTCGGCGAGGTCGTCGATGGGCTCCATGTTCGGGGCATCGCCTCGCGGGGCGCCGGGCGGACCGATGCCGGGGACGGCGACATCGATGAAGACCGACGCCGTCGCCGAGCTCAGGTCCGGCCCCCTCTCAGGGGGAGGCAGGACCAAGACGAGGAAAAGCACGGCGTGAACGGCGGACGAGACGAAGAGGGCCATGGACGCACCCCACCGGCGCCGCCGCTCTCCCTCGACGTCCTCCCGCTGCCTCTCCATCGACAGCTCTAGTACGGCCCAGCCCCCAAAAAGCTCTCCTGGTTCTTTCGTCTCCTCTTGGGCGAGGCCACCTAAAGGGCGTCCGGGAGCGCAGGGAGCGCGGAGGTCACGCCGATGCCGAAGAAGGGGTGACTGCCCCCGTGGACGAGGGCCCGGACCCGCCCGGCAGCGTCGAAGACCGGAGCGCCGCTGTTGCCGGGCTCGATGGGGCAATCACTAAGCCAGCCGACCCGACGGGCCGCGTCCCCGAGGGCCTGCTCCGCGGCAGCGCTCGTCGCGACCCGGCAGAGACGAGTGCGCAGCGCGTGCTGGGTGGAGTAGACCGGATGGGGCGTAACAAGAGCGATACGTATGATGCTGCCTGGGGCCGGGACCTCGGCGCTTGTCGGGACCACCGGGCGAACCACCTCCCGCTGGAGCCTCAGCAGCGCGTAGTCCATCGCCAGCACTTCACCTTTGCCATCCTGGATGGCGACGACCTCGACGAGGCGATGCCAACTGGCGGCGTAGGGGCCGCTCTCGGGGAAGGCTATCCAACCCGAGGCCTCGGGTTCGAGGGGGCCCACCCTGCCCTCGGCCCCGGTGGCGCAGTGGCCCGCGGTTAGTATCAAACTTGGACCAACGAGGGTACCCGTGCAGCGCTCCGGTTCGTCGCCTCCAGGGAAGACAACCATGCCGATGCTCGCCGGACAGTCGTCGCTCGCTTCGCAGAAGACGTCGAGGCGTGGCGGGGTGCTCGCCGAGGCCTGGGCCACCGGGCCCCGGGCAGCCCGCGGACTGAGGGGTCCGGCGTGGGACATCGTGGTCCGCCGATCGGTCGCTGCACACCCCCCCAGCGATATGGAGAGAAGCGCGAGCACGGCAGAGAGCGCGGTACCGGATAAACGCACGGCGGTACTGACAACATGAAGGGGCCCAGTGTTCCGCGCAAAACGACGGCCGTCGCGAAATATCACAACCGATACACACGGAGTCGCGCGTGGGGTGGAGCCGGATAGGGCTGAGAACCCTGTGTTGACATCCAATTCAATTGGTCGGACCATCGGACCAATGCTAATTCAGCCTATTCCACGCAGAGAGAGCGCCGTCGATGCGTGCGCCCGAACGTTGAGCGAAGCGATCCTCGAGGGGGAGCTGGCCCCGGGGGAGAAGCTCCTCCCGGAGCGGGAGCTGGCGGCCCGTCTAGGGGTCAACCGGGTGACAATTCGGTCGGCCCTCGGAAGGCTTCGGGCTGGACGCCTCCTCGAGGTCCGGCAGGGCAGCGGCCATCGGGTTCGCGACTACCGACGCGTGGGCGGTCCGGAACTGCTGCCCACCCTGCTCTCCCTCGAGGCCACCCGGAAGCACCTACGGCTGATCGCCCGGGACCTCTTGCTGGTTCGCCGCATGCTCATGCGGGGCGCCATCGAGAGACTGGTTCAGGAGACCGGAGGAGCCGGACGGGGAGCCAGGGGCGCCGCGGTGACCCGGATTCGTCGTGCCGTCCGCGCCCTCGCCAACGAGGAAGATGCCGATCAGAAGCGCCATCTCGAAAGAGTCGTATTTGATACAATTGTCGACGAGGCGAGCAGCGTGGTGCTGCCCCTCGCGCTCAACCCCTTCCTCGCGGTCCTCGAGCGCATGCCTCGAATCACAGAGGCCCTCGCGGCCGAACCGGGGGGCACCCTGCCGGCCTGGGAGCTCCTGGTCACCGGCCTCGAAGGCGGGTCCAAGAACCTGGCCGACGAGGTCACGGCGGAGCTCGCGCGGCACGACTTGATGGTGCTCTCGCACCTCCCGCGCCGCTAGCGGCCGCCGGTGGTGGGGGCTTTGGCGGGCCTGGGGGAGGCATCCGTCGGCGCCGGGGCGGGCGCTCAGGGGGCGGGGGGGTCGAGCTCGAGGAGATTGAGGTTAGGTGAATGGGACGGGGACGTGGACGGGACCTGGAGTGCATCCGACGGCGCCGATGGCGCCCCGCCGCGGAGAGCTTCCCGGATGAGCGCACCGCTCGCCGACCCCCCGCCGACTTCGGATATGACCCGGTCCGTGAGATCCACGGCCTCGTCGGCAAAGGCCAAGGCCGTGCGGTCCACGATCAAGCCGTATTCCTCGTCCCGGCCGAGCTGCTCACAGACCTCCTCCACCTCTTGGAGGAGTGGCAGGGTCAGCTCCATCCGGTACTCCGCCAGCTGCTGGTCCCCGAGATCCCGGATGCCCTGGGCTTCCTCGGTGGTGGCGCGGTATTCCATCGCGAGGGCGCTGAGACGGGCTTCGTCTCGGGGGACCGCAGCTTGGACTGTCTCGACGTCGTCGGCGATGGTCTCGAGCTCGGCCCGGAGATCGGCGAGGCGGTTCTGAATCTGCCGCTCGGCGTCGGCGAGGAGGGCGACGATCTGCTGGCCTTTACTTGTCTCACGCATGACACGCCCAACGTCGACCACCCCCACCTTGTCATAGGAGGGCAGCGAAGGGCGTGGATCGGCAGCACGGCCTGGAGGCGCGCCGCAGCCCCCGGAGAGAACCGTGAGGAAGAGCCCGAACGAGAGGCCGAAAAAGGCGATGACGAAGCGATTCACCACGAGGCCGGAAGATGGAGGCCACGGCCAGCGTTTACAAGGAGGCTCGGCGGCGCCAATCTTGTCGCGGACACCTATTAGGATGAAGGACAGCTCGCGACTCATCGGCGGCCGGTACCAAATCCTCCGCGAAATTGCCGCCGGAGGTATGGGTACCGTCTACGAAGCGAAACACAACCTCAGCCAGAAAACCGTCGCGCTGAAGGTCCTTCATCCCCACGTCGCCCGGGACGACGCGAGCCGGCAGCGCTTTTTACGGGAGGTCAGCGCTCCGGCGCAGATCGGCCACCCGGGGATCTGCGACGTCTATGACGCGGGCTTCGACACCCAGGACGGCTCGATCTTCATCGCCATGGAGCTTCTCGAGGGGGAAACCCTGAGGTCCGCCCTCGAGCGGGGCTCGCCGCGCCTCGATCAGCTCTACGACATCTTCGACCAGCTCCTCGACTCCCTCGCCGCGGCCCACGCCAAGGGGATCGTCCACCGCGACCTGAAGCCCGAAAATGTCTTCCTCACGACGAAGCGGGACGGCTCCGTGGGGGTCAAGCTGGTCGACTTCGGCATCGTCACCGACGGCGACGCTGACGACGAAGGGCGCAACGTCACCCAGGCCGGCACGGCGATGGGGACACCCCGCTACATGAGTCCAGAGCAAGCCACCAACGCCCGGGACGTGAACGCCGCTTCCGACGTCTGGGCGGTCGGGGTGATGCTCTACGAAGCGCTCGCGGGGGAGGTGCCCTTCGACGGCCCGTCACCGACGGTGGTCGTGGTCCACGTGATCACCAGCTCCCATCGCCCCCTCCAGGGCCTGGCGCCCACAGCGCCCCCGGCGTTGGTCGCCCTCGTCGACCGCTGCCTATCCAAGAAGCCCGAAGACCGGCCTGCCGACGCCGGGGCGCTCCGGGCGGAGCTTCGGCGGGCCCGGGCCCAAACGGGAACCGGGGCCGGCATCGCCCCACGGGCCGCGCCCCCACGGACCCGAGAGTTCAGCAATACGACCGGGCCGATGACCCCCGCCGCAACTGCCCCATCGCCCGTCCCCGCAGGCCCAACCGGGGCGACCCCCCCCTCCTTTGCGGCGTCCGCATCTTCGAAAGAACCGACCCATGGCGGAGGCGGCCTCAAGTGGATCCTCCTCGGCGGGGGGGGGCTCCTCGCCATCCTCGGCCTCGGGGCCCTGACCCTCGGCGTGCTCTTCGCCACCGGGGCCTTCTCGGACAGCACGGGCCAGGTGCGAATCCAGTCGAACGTGGTGAGCGGGGAGATCTTCGTCGACGGCGCCAGCCGGGGCCCGCTGACGATGGGACGCATCCTCGAACTCCCGGTCGGGCCGCGGCAGATGGAGGCGCGCATCGCCGGAGCGGTCGTGGCCCAGGCGGCGGTCGAGGTCCTCGGGGGAGAGCTCGTGGATGTCGACCTCAGCAGCGTGAACCAACGCATCCCCGGCCTGCTCGGCCCCGGCGACGACCGCACCGAGGATGGCAAGTACGTCGACCGCTATCAGTTCGTATGGAGGGCCGGTCAGAACGTGCACATCGAGGTCGTCGGCAACGGCCTCGACACCTACCTCTACGTTCGGTTTCCGGACGGATCGATGCACGAAAACGACGACGCCGACGGCCTCGACGCCGGCTTCGACTTCACCGTACCAAGCCCCGGTACCTACGAGATCATGGCGAGTACCTATAGCCCCGGCGAAAGCGGCCCCTACGAGCTCGTGGTCCGTGCGCTCTGACACGGAGCCGCTTGATAAAGAGCGCGAATTGGCGGCCTAATGCCTGTCCCCACGAACCCCGGAGGGAGCCATGGCAGACGTTTTCTCGCTCGAACAGCACGGCATCGAAGTAAAGACGATCATCCGTAACGCCTCTCCGGCCGCTCTCTACGAAGCGGGCCTACAGAACGAGAAGGGCACGGCGATCGCGTCCACCGGCGCCCTCGTGGCGTTGTCCGGTGAGAAGACCGGTCGCAGCCCGACGGACAAGCGCATCGTCGACGAAGACTCGACCCGCGACGACATCTGGTGGGGCTCGGTAAACATCAAGCTCGAGGAGCGGGTCTTCGAGATCAACAAAGAGCGCGCCCTCGACTACCTCAATACGCGCGAGTTCCTCTACTGCGTCGACGGCTTCGCGGGCTGGGACCCGAAGCAGCAGATCAAGGTGCGGATCATCTGCGCTCGCGCCTACCACGCCCTCTTCATGCACAACATGTTGATCCGGCCGACCCCGGAGCAGCTCGAAGACTTCGGCGAGCCGGATTACGTCGTCTTCAACGCGGGGCGGTTCCCGGCGAACCGTCACACCACGAGCATGACCTCGAAGACCAGCGTGGCCCTGAACTTCGCCAAGAAAGAGTTCGTCATTCTGGGCACCGAGTACGCCGGTGAGATGAAGAAGGGCGTCTTCACGATCATGAATTACCTCATGCCGAAGAAGGGCATCCTCTCGATGCACTGCTCGGCTACGGAGGGCAAAAACGGAGAAGCCTCGATCCTCTTCGGCCTCTCGGGCACCGGCAAGACGACCCTCTCGGCGGATCCGAAGCGCGAATTGGTCGGTGATGACGAGCACTGCTGGACCGACGACGGTGTCTTCAACATCGAGGGCGGCTGCTACGCCAAGATGATCGACCTCTCGAAGGAGCAGGAGCCGGACATCTGGAACGCGATCCGCTTCGGCTCGGTCCTCGAAAACGTCGTCTACGAGCCCCACAGCCACCTGGTCGACTACACCAACACGTCGATCACCAAGAACACCCGGGGTTCTTACCCGATCGAGTACATCGAAAACGCGAAGATCCCCTGCATCAGCAGTCACCCGAAGAACGTGATCTTCCTGACCTGCGACGCCTTCGGCGTGCTGCCCCCAGTCTCGAAGCTCACGGCCGAGCAGGCCATGTACCACTTCATCAGCGGCTACACGGCGAAGGTCGCGGGGACCGAGATGGGCGTCACCGACCCCATCCCGGACTTCTCGCCCTGCTTCGGCGGGCCCTTCCTGGTCTGGCATCCGACGAAGTACGCAGAGCTCCTCGCCGAGCGTATCAAGAAGCACGACGCCAACGTCTGGCTGGTCAACACGGGGTGGACCGGCGGGTCCTTCGGCACGGGCAAGCGCATGAGCCTCAAGCACACCCGGGCCATCGTCGATGCAATCCACGACGGGACCCTGGCGAACGTCGAGACCGTTCGGGACCCGATCTTCGGCGTGCACGTGCCGACGAGCTGCGAGGGCGTCCCCACAGAGGTCCTGACCCCGAAGAACACCTGGTCCGACAAGGCCAAATACGACGATACAGCCCATAAGTTGGCCCGCCTCTTCGCCGAGAACTTCAAGAAGTACGACGACGTCGCGAGCGAAGAGATCCGCCACGCCGGACCACGGATCTAACGGGCGGCTCATCGTGTAGACTGGGGCCGCGTGGACGACGCGGAAGGGACCAGTTTGGAGGACGGAGAGGCGCGCGTGGCTGGGCTGCGCGCGGAGCTCTCCGCCGTTCGCGATCGCGCGGCGAAGGCCGTGCTGCATTACGAGTTGGCTCACGCCCTCGAGGTGAGCGGCGACGTCGAGGGGGCGATCCGCGACTACGACGCGGCGCGGAAGTCGAGCACCAGCTTTCGCCTCCCCCTCTTCGCCCTCATCCGCCTCTACGAAGAACGCGGCGAGGTGAAGCTCGTCGGAGACCTGCTCGCGGTCGAAGCGAAGGTCGCCGGCAACCCGGCCGAAGAAGTCTCTGCGATGCTCGCCCAGGCCGCGCTCCTCGAAGACAGGCTCGGCCGGGGCAAGCAGGCCCGCGCTCTCTACGACCGCATCCTCGAACGGGAGCCGGGCAATCTCACGGCGTCGCTGATGCTCGAGCGCACGCTCCGGGCGAACGGCGACACCGCCGGCGCGGCAAAGGTGGTGGCCGCGCGCGCCGAGCATGAACACGACCCGGTCACCAAGCGCGTCCTGCTCCTCGAAGGCGCCCTCGACCGGGAAGAGGCAGGCGACCTGAACGGTGCCCTCGAGATGCTCCGCGGCGCTTCCGGCGGCTCCAAGCAGCAGGCCCGAATCCTCGGGGAACTCGAGCGCCTGAGTCGCAATCATGGCCTGGTCCACGACCGCATCGAAGTGATGGAGCGCCTGGCGACCATCGCCGAGCGCCGCGCCAAGGGCGAGGCGGTGGGCCAGGGGCTCTCCGCCGGGGCGCTCCCGCCCTTCGCCGACGAACGCGAGGCCAAGGGCGTCGCGAGCGCCCTCCTCCGGGAAGTCGCGGCGCTGCTGCTCTCGGAGGACGACGCCAAGGGTGCGCTCTCTGCCATTGGCCGGGCGATCCAGCTTTCCCCCGACGACCTCCTGCTCCGCTATGAGCGCCTCGCGCTCTACGAGCGCCTCGACGACTTCGGTAACGCCCAGCGCGAAGCGCACTTGCTCACCGAGGCCGGTGGCGGCCCGACGGCGGCGGCGGTCCACCTGCGCATGGCCGACCTCGCCGCGCGGAAGGGAAACCAACGAAGCCGGCGAGATGCCCTCGAAGCTGCGGTCGCGGCGGACCCCGGATCGGCGATCGCCAGCGCCCTGCTCGAAGAAGAACTCTACGTGAGCGCGAGCCCCGCCGAGCGCATCACCTGGCTCACGAACTCCGCCAAAGCGCCGAGTGCCCCGGACCGCCAGCGGCTCCTGTGGCGGGCCGCGCGAATCGCAGCCTACGAGCAGGGAGACCAAGTCCACGCAGGCAAGCTCTACCTCGCCGCCGCGAACGCCGATTCGACGCTGACCGGCGTGCTGCGTGACTGCCACAGCGCGGCGCTCTACCTCGGCGACGACGCCCTCGCGATGGTCGCCCTCGAGGGGCTCCTCGATTCGCCCGAGCTCTCGACGGAGGAGCGGGGCGCGCTGCTCTACGAGAGGTATCGCCGCCTGCGAGGCAAAGGCAAGGGCAGCGACGGGAAGGCCGCGGCGGAGGCCCTCGTGGCGCTGGCCGATGACGAGGCGAGGCCCCCGTGGGCGGGTTACGTGCAGCGACTCTCGGCCCTCGAGGCGCGGGACCTGAACGCCGCCGCCAGCGCCCACCTCACCCTCGAAGCCCAAGCCCAGAGCGCGGGGCGCGTCGACCTCGCCCTCGGTCACCGCGCCGCCGCCGGCCGAGCCCTCGGTCGGGCCGGCGATTTCACCGGGGCCGCGGAGCTGCTCAGGGAGGCCATGGTGAGGGCCCCGGGCGACGAATACGTGCGCACGTTGCTCGAAGAAGTATTTCGAGCGGAGGGCTCCGAAGCGGAGCTCGCGGCCCTCTTGGTCGACGCCGGCGACGGCGCCGAGGACGCGCGCATCGCCGAGCCACTGCTCCTTCGCGCCGCCTACGCCGCCCGGGAAGCCGGCGACGTCGACCTCGCCTTCGACGCGTGCCGGCGAGCCGCCGCGAAGAGCCCGACCTCGGTCGCGCCGCGGTGGGCGATGTGGCGCATCGCCGCCGATGCTCGGAACGACGAGCGCGCCCGGGAGGCCCTCGAAGCGCTGGCGGAGCGTGAGCTCGCCGTCGGACGAGCCTCCTTCGCGACCCTGACGCTCGGCGAAGAGCGCGCTTTCCGCGGCGAGAAAAACAACGACGGCAAGAAAGAACTGCTCGCGGCCCTGGGTCGCGACACGATCGGCGCAGCCGCAGCAGCGGCTCTACTGGTCACCGGGGGCGATACGGGGTCCCGGACCCGCGCCGTCGAACGCCTCCTCGAAGAGGCCCACGGCCCGACGGCGACGGCGCTCCGGCGCACCCTCGGCGGCATGCTCCTCGACGGCCTAGGTACCGGGGAGGTCCTCGAAGACCTCGTCAAGGGGGTCACCACGGTCGCCCGGGAGGACCGCTGGGGCCGCTGGGCGGCGCTGCGCTTGACGGGGGTCAGCGCGGCGAAGGCCAAAGAGCGCAGCCTCGCCTTCGAGGGCCTCGGAGCCGCCACCAACGATGGGGCGGTGGGGGCCGAGCTCCTGCTTTACGCGCTCTGGTCCGACCCCGAAGAGAGCGACGAGCGCCGCGAGCGGCTTCGCGAGGAGATCGACGCCCTCGACGCGACGGGCCTTTTCACCGCCCTCGCCGCCGAGGGCGCAACGCGTTCGACATCGACCGCCGACGCCCTCGAGGCCCGGGTGGGTCATGCGAGCCCCGAGGCCCGGCCGGCGATGGAGGCGGCGATGGGTCGAGCCCTCGTCCTCGCGGGGCGCTTCGGGGAGGCCCTCGCCGTGCTCACCCGGGCGACCCAGGCGAACCCCGAGGACCTGGCCGCGTGGGAAGCGCTGCGCGTCGCGGCCCGGGCAGAGCAAGCCTACGAGCTGCTCGTCGAAGCCTCGGACCGCCTCGCGGACAAGGCGCCCGAAGAGCTGAGCGCTTCGATGCGGGCCGAGGCGGGGTTGCTGCTCGAGGCCCAGCTCGGGCGCCCCGCCGAAGCCGAACCGCGGTTGAAGTCGGCCCTCGCGGTCCTGCCCGAGCGGCGCGACGTCTTCGAAGCGCTCCGGCGCGTTTTGCAGGCTCGGGACGACCGGCAAGGGCTCCTCGAGCTCGTCCGCGCCCGGGTCGCTGTCGTCGACGACCCCGACGAGCTGACCGCCCTGCTCTACGAAGAGGCCGAGTTCGCCCACGCCCTCGAGCAACCCGGGCAGACGATCACCGCGCTCAAGAACCTCCTGGTGCTCACACCCGATCACGCGCCGGCCCTCGCCCTCATGGCGGTTTCCCAGATGCGCGAGGGACAGCCTGAGCAGGCCGTCGACGCCCTGCGCTCCCTCGCATCGGTGGACCTGCCGACCGACGAGCGCAAAGACGCACGCCTCGCAGCAGCGAAGATCCTCATAGGAGACCTCGACGACCCCCAGGGCGCTTACCACGAGCTCGAGGTCATCGAGAACATGGGCGCTGCGGACGAGGATCACCTCTCCCTCATGGCGTTGCTCGCCGAGCGCGCGCAGATGCATGAAGAGACCGTCGCGGCCCTCACCAAGGCGGCGGCCCTCACCACCGGCGGGGCCCAGGCGCGCTACGAGATGCGCGTCGCGGCGATCCATCGGGCTATTCGCAACGACGACGCCGCCGCCAGCGACGCCTATCGCCGCGCCCTCGGCGCCGTGCCGACGGACCTCAGCGCGGCCTCGGCCCTCGGGGAGCTCCTCGACCGCGCCGGACGACGTCGGCTTTCGGTGAGCTTCGACGCCGCGGTCCGCGAAGAGATGCGCGTCGTGGGGACGACGCCGAACGGCCTGCGCAAGCTGCGCGCTGCGGCCCAGTGGGCTGAGGACGACGACTACGAACGGCTGATCCTCGACGCCCTCGCCATCCTGGAAGACGTATCGGACGCGGAAGCTGTGGCCTTGAGCGATCTGCACGACCGCTCTCCGGCCGCGCCCCGGGGCCACCTCAGCGCCGAGTCCCTGACCGCCCTCGGGGCCTCGCGCGGCGATGACGAGATCGCCGAACTGGTCGATATCGCGACCGGTGCCGCCCTCGCGGTGGACTGCGCCGACACCGACGGACTCGGCGTGGGGCGCCGCGAGTTGGTCAAGAGCCCCAAGGGTCAGTCCGACTCCCCCGAATGCGACGAGGTGCTCTCCCTCGGCGAGATTTTCGGAATCGACGCGGACCGGGTGTACGTCGGCGGGACCCCCGTCGGGGGCGCCGCCCTCGTCGGCTCGCGCCTCGAGCCCGCCGCCTGGGTCGTCGTCTCGGGGCAAACACCATTCGAAGCCACGACGAGGTTCCGGGTCGGCACCCTGGCGATGGCGCATCACCAAGGCGCCTTGCCGCTCGTCTCCCGCAACGTCGAAGACGGGGTCGCCTTCGTCGCGGCCGTCGCCGGCGCTGGGGGGCATCGAGTCGACGGCGCAAGCGCCGACCAGGAGCAAACCAACGCGCTGCGCAAGGCTTTGAGCCGGGGCGCCCGCAAGTCCCTCGAGCGTGTGTCCTTCACCGCCGACGAGGCCGCGGTCCGCGACCACTGCCGCGCCATGCGCTCGTCGTGCTTGCGTGGGGGCATGGCCATCTGCGCGGACCTCGAGACCTCCCTCGCCATGGTCCTCGGGGCGCCCCCGACCGCGGCGACCGTCGCCGCATCTGAGAACGCCCTCGAACTCTTTGCGTTCTGGCTCTCGCCCGAACACCGGGCTCTCCGGTCCGAACTCGGCCTCGACGCGGTCGCCCCGGCGAGCGCCGCGAGCTCCCTCGATCAAGCCGCCGCGCGCCTCGAACGATCTTCGGGCTTCTTCGGCGTGCGCGCGGACCAGGTCGCCTGGGCCGTGGACGCCGAGGACCTGCTGCCGCGAGTGAACCGGATGGTCTCCCGGGAAGGCTCCCCGGTCACGGGGTCGCACCAGCCATTGATCGTGATCCCCGACGCCGAAGAACGCCTCGCGGTGGTCCTCGCCCTCAGCGAAGCGACCGACGATGGCGGGCTGCGGCTGTATGCCGAAGAGCTCGCCGAGGCTGCCGGCAAGACCACCGAGGCGCGAGCGCCGGCGGCCCGACGAAACTCGCCCGAAGGCACGAAGCCAAACGTGAAGAAGGGCGATGTGGTCGAGGTGCTCCGGGGCCGGGCCGCGGCGCTGTCTCGGGGAGCGTGGGCCGAGGTCGCCGAACTCCTCGAAGCAGAAGCCGCCCTGCCGACGAAGAGCGACCAACGGGGCCTGGTCCTCGCGCTGCTCGCGGTGGTGTGCTTCACCCGCCTCGGAGACGTTGCGCGGGCCCGGAAAGCCGCGGCGAACGCGCTCACCCAGAGGCCGAAGTCGGCGGCCCTCACCCTGCTCTCGGCACTCTTGACCCCGCGCAGCGAGCCGGAGACCGCCGCGGCGACCCTCGAACGGGCCGCCCGACACTGGGACGACGGCAAGGCCGGGGCTGCCCTCCTGGTCGAAGCCGCCCACCAGACCGAACGCTCCGGAGACCTGACCCGGGCACGCTTCCTCTTCAAGCGCGCCGTCAGCTCAGACCCCGACGCCCTCGACGCGACCATCGGCCTCGCGCGGGCCGCGTTCTCCCAGCGGGGCTTCGACGAAGCCGCCGAGGCCCTGGGCCGCGCCGCCGAGATGGTCAACGACCGCCACCTCGGAGAAGCATTTCAACGAGCCGCCGCGCGCATGCTGCACGTCGCGGGGAACAAGCCGGCCCAGGCCACCACCTTGCTCGCCGAGGCGACCGAGAGCCCGGCCGTCGAAGCCCTCGCGATAGCCGCCGAGGCGGCCCGAGACCGGGACGCGCTCACCCGGGCAGTAGAGGCCTGCGCCTCGGCCAATCGGCGCACCGGGCGTGCCCTGTGGCTGGTCCGCGTGGCCGAGCTACGCAGTGAAGACGGCGACGGCGAGGGCGCGGCCCGGGCGATCCGCGACGCGGCCCACGCCGACCAGACCCTCGACCTCATCCGGGTCGTCGGTGAGCAGATCGCCCGGCGCTCCGGAGACCGCCGGGAGCTCGCCCGGGTGGCGCGCGGCAGCGGCCTCGGCCCCCTGGCCGCCAGCGCCCGGGTCGCCTTCGACGCGAAGTCCGCGAGCTACGAGCTGCGCCTGCTCATGGACGCCGTCTCCGCCGATGAGGCGCCGGCGGCGGCATTGCTGGTGAGCACCGACGCCAACGCCGAGGCCGGAGATCGGGAGGCCCTCGACGCCGCGGCCCGGCGCGAGGCGGAGAGCCTGCCCGAGGACGACCGACCGAGCCGCCTGCTCGCCATCGCCGACCTGCTCGAGAGCCGGGGGGACCTCCGTGGCTCGGCGCGCGTACTCCGAGAAGTCCGCCAAGCCGACCCGAAGGAGCGGATTGCCATCCGGCGCCTCGCGGCGCTTCTCCGAGAACGCGCCCCCCAGAAGGCAGCGGTGTTGTGGCGGGAGGAGGGCGAGATCGCGAGCGGGGACGCCGGAGCCGCGGCCCACCTCTTCGCCGCGCGGCTCCTGGCCGACTCCGGGGGTGACGGCAACGCCGACGTCGCCGCGGCCCTCGCCCAAAGCCCTGGCTATCCCCCGGCCCTCTGGACCGACGAGGCGCGGGCACGCAAATCGAACGACCCCGAAAAGCTGAGGGCCCTGGTCCTGGCCCGGGCCGAAGAGATCCCCGACCCACGGAGCGCCGCGGAGTCACTCATCCGGGCGGCGTTCACTGCCGAGAGCCCGGACGCCGAACTGCTCGGTCGAGCGAGCGATTTGATCCCCGAGGACATCGCCCTCGGCGACGTTCGCCTGCGCCTCGGTGGGCTGAGCGCCGCGGACCGAGCAGAGCTCTTCGAGAACGCCGGCGCGGATGCCCCGGCGCCCATCGCCCGAGCGATGCACATCCGCGCGGCCGAGGCCTGGGGCGAGGCCGGAGACCATCAACGCGCGACGGACTTGCTCGATGCGCTGGAGGGACGGGGGGGCGACTACGGCGGCGACACCATCGCCGGGAGGCTCCTGCACCGGAGCCTCGCCGCCGCGGGCGACCTCGAGCGCCTTCGGGAGACGCTCGGCGACGCCGTGCTGAGCGCAACCGACGACGCGTCGCGGGCTCTCTACCTCGAGAGGTTGGCGGACTTCGAACTGCACGTCGGCGAGAGCCCGAAGCGGGCGGCGGCGGCGTACCGAGAGATCCTCGCCTTGTATCCCTCCCACATCGCCAGCATCCGCGCCGTCGAGCGCCTCGCAATGTGCCGCGGCGAGAACGGAGATGGGTCCGGGGACGAAAAGCTCGCCTCCATCGCCGCCGAACGGGCCCGCATCGGCTCCTCGGCAGACGCGGCCGCCCACGCGCGCCTCGCCGCGCGCCTCGAGCAACTCGGGGGTGAAGACGGCGGCGGCGACTCGAACGCCCGGGCCGACAAGGTCCTCCGCCACATCTTCGACTACGGCGAGGTCGACCTTTGGCTCGCCCGGCAGGTCCTCGGCATCGCGCTCCGGACCGGCGATGACCGCCTCCAGATGCAAGCCTGGGCCGAGCTCTCGGACCTCCTCGAGGCCCCTCGGGAGCGCGTGGCCGCCGAACTGCGCCTCGCCGAGGTCGCGTCCCGAACGCGTTCTCCGAACGCCGCCGAAAACCGCCTGGCCCGTTCGATGCCCATCGACCCAACCTATCCGGGGGGCGCAGAGATGCTGGGCCGCCTCCGAGAAGCCGCGGGAAATGCCGTCGGCGCAGCCGAGGCCTACGAAGACGCCGGTCGACGCGCCCACTCGGGCCCCCAGAAGGCGCGCGCGGCCATGCTTGCCGGCGCGCTCTACGAAGGCGAAGGGGATCCCGAGCGCGGCGCCAAGGCGTACTTCTCGGCAGCGAAGGCCGACCCGAAGGCCGGTGATGTGCTCGAGCGCCTGGTGCGGCTCTTGCCGGTTCACGATCGTGCGAAGGACCTCGCCGCCCTCCTGACCCAGCGCATCGCCCTCGGGGGAGCCAAGGCACAGGTCGCCGACCACCATGAGATGCTCGCGCGCATCAAGCTCTCCCTCGGCGACGCCGCCGCTGCCCAGAAGAGCTTCCGCATGGCGACCACCCTCGACTCGGAGCGCTTCGGCACCCTCGAAGAGCTCGCCGAAGCCTGCCTCGCCAACAAAGACCTCCGGGGCGCAGCCGACGCTCTGCACAAGGTCATCATCTCCTGCTACGACGCGGTCATCCTGCATCGCTGCTACCTGGCCCTCGCGACCGTGCGCGCCGAACAACGAGACATCCGGCGCACCAAGGAGGTGCTGCACAAGATGCTCGAGATGTTCCCCGATGACAGCGAAGCGAAACAACGCTTAGCGTTGATCGACGCTCGTTAGTTGGCAAAAAAGCGTAGCGGCGCCGGAGGCGACGTGGAGCTGGATTGCCGGCTAGTCGGCGAGAAGGCGGAGCGGCGCCGTCACGGCTCGCCGGAATTGATCGCTCGTCCAGATACTGCCCGCGCCACCACCGGATTGCTTCGAGGCATGCCCAATGATAGGGATTCGGATGGCATTTCGCGCGCTGATGGCCGGGGTCGTGCCGCTACTATTCGCCTGCTTCGCGGGGTGCAACACCGACCCCATGATCATCGTCGACAGCGCCACCGGACTGGACGGCGGCGAGGGTCCGGACGGCGGCACGGGCCCGGATGCGACAGCCGATGCGGGATTCGACCCGGCGGACTACGACCCGGGGATCGGCGCGACGCTCGCCGCGGAGGTAGACGGCACACATCAAATCGCGGTTCGCAGGCCGGACGGCGAACTGGACACCGTGTGGATCCAGGTCCTCTCACCTGACGGCCCGGGTCCATTCCCGACCGTGGTCTACGCGCATGGCCTAAACAACACGGGCCTCACGAACTGCCGGCCGGCGGCCACGACGTTCATCTCCAACCGTACCCGCACGCTCGCCGACGCGGGGTATCTCGCGGTCGCTGTTTTCTATCGCCACATCGGTCGCGACGCGCCCGCACTCGACGAGTTGCGTTTTCGCGATAACCAAATCTGGGACGCGAGCGCAATGCTCTCGGCGGCCCGCTGGGCCCGCGACTACCACGCGAAGGGAACCAATCGGGTCGCCTTGCTGGGTACATCGATGGGGACGTGGCCCACGACGTGGGCCATCAGCGAGCATGCGGATCTCGCACCTCACCAAGAGGGCCTCGAGGTACGAACCATCGTTACCGCTGCGGAGTCTGCCAACGAGATTTCGAATGTGGGTCGCAAATGGGACAGGGATCCGGTGGCGGGCACGGGGCTCGGCCTGAGCTTCGGGCTGCCATGGTGGATCGCGGCCCATCGAAAAATGCCAACCCTCGTCGCCGCCGACTTCGACCCGTCGACGCCGTTCGGCGCAGACATCGCGACACTGCTCACCCCGGCGACGACCAACGTCATCGTCCAACTCATCTTCACCGACGGACAAAGCTTGTTCGATGCCATTCCGACCCTCACGGAATGCGAAGGAATTGTCGGCGTATCTGCGGCCTGCACCGACGGCTGTCTGGAGCAGTTCGTCGTGCACTCCTATCTACAAGAGCCTGCCCGGGAAGATATCGCGACCTGGCTGGAACCGGCCGGACTCGAAGCGTTGTCCTATTGGGATCCCCCGAGCAGCGTAGATCCCGGCGCCGACACCGCGAACGTCGGGCTGGCGGCCCAGCGCGCCATGTCCCCCACCTACTCGGCGGTCGGCCCTGCCCGAACCGCGCGCGCGCTCCATCTACTCTCGATCAACGACAGCCACTACGACGCGACCTCTCGGCAGATCTACCAAGACAAACTCGCCGCAATGGGCATCGAGACCATCACGAGCCCTGACATCGACCGAGACAGCACCGGTGCTCGATGCGACCACTTGGACTACCTGGACCCGGCCCGGCCGATGTGCGGCTACGCCGCGGTGATCACGGAGCTGACGACTGCGTTCAGCGATTGAGTCCGGCGATTGAGTCCTGGCCGAGTTGCTCGCCCTCGCGCCCTGCTTCTGTTCTCGCGGATCACGCACTACCGCGGCAGTTCGATGCGCAGAGTCGCGTTGGGGTCGGTCCGGGTCACGCCGCGGTCGGCGTTGAGGGCGAAGAGCCAGGAGCGCACGACGTCGTTGCCGGGCTGCATGCGCAGGACGACCTCGAGGAGCGGGATGGCGCGCTCATGCAGACCGACACTGATGAAACCCAAAGCCTCTTCCATCATCGATTCGACCCACTCGTCGCCGGCGGCGCCGCCGGCTGGAGCCGACACCTCCTCCGGCCCAGGGCCCGCTGCATCGACGAGTGACTCGGGGTCGAAACCCAGGACCCATTCGGGGTCGGTCACGTCGAGGCCTTGGCGGCGGAGATTGCCGAGGGCGACCCGGGAGTGGATGTCCGTCGGGTCCATCTCGACGACCCGGGCGAGGATGCGCGCCCGCTCGGCAGCACGCATGTACTCCTCGACGGACATGGTCATCCAGTCGCCTGCGGTGACGTGCTGTGAGCGGGGTAGAGAAGAGAGAGTCACTGGGCGCCGAAGCTAGCAGGCACCCTGATCCGGTCCAGAAGAGTTTGCGGCGTCTCGACGGCGCGACAGCATTGCCGGCGAACGGCCTCAGGCCTCGGCCAGTTCCCGGGCGACCTTGTCGACGCGACGGGCGCGGGCAGGAGCAGTCTTGACCTCGTCGATGAACGCGAGGAGCTCGCGCTTCCGAGCCGGGGCGAGCCTGCCCCAACGCTTCTTCGCCTCGGGCGCGGTCGCGAGGGCGTCGCGGAGGTCCGTCGGCGTGCGCACCACGGCGGGCTTCCCGGGGCTGGTCTGCCGACTGGCCCGACTCGACGACCGGCCGGGCGAAGGAGCCGACTTCGCGGCGGCGACGGTCGGCACGCGCAGACTCACCGTCGGCATGTTTCGCCGGCCCTTCCTGGATGGTTTCGGCCGGTGTATCTCGTCACGGCGGAGCTTTACCGTGGCCTTCGATTCGCCGCCCTTTTTGATCTTCAGGGTCGGCTGCTCCTCCGCGCGCCGGAGGCGACGGGCGACACGCAGGGCCTTGAGGGCCGGGTCATGGCGAAAGCGCAGGGCGAGCCAGGTCTCGTCGATGCGAATCCCCGCCGCCGGGGCCCAGCCCCGCTCTTGGAGGGCGCCCCAACCGTGGTCCCGGTCGAGGTCCGTGCGCACCGAGGAAGACTTCTTGGGATACGCAATCCAAAGGGTTCCCAGAGGCGCGAGGACGGCGTGGGCCTGCTTGAAGAGGCGCTCCACTTCTCGCTGGCGCGCGACGAAGCCCAGGACCACGTCGAAGGGCCCATGCCCCCGGACCGAGACCTTGGCGCCGTGGGCAGTCCCCGCGAGGAGGTCTCGCACCGCCTTCGGGGTCGAGATGAGCAGCACCCGCGCGCCGGCTTCGAAGCCGAGCTTGTGCGGGAGGGTGCTCACTTCGCCTGGGTCCCGAAGATTCGGTCTCCGGCGTCTCCGAGGCCCGGGACGATATAGCCCTTCTCGTTGAGCTTCTCATCGAGGGCGGCGGTCCAGATGGCGACGTCGGGATGGTGCTTGTGGAACTCAGCGACGCCTTCCGGGGCGGCGACGAGGGCCATGAACTTCACGGTCCGGGGCCCGGTCTTCTTGATGCGTTCGACGGCGGCGACAGCGGAGTTGCCGGTGGCGAGCATCGGGTCGACGACGATGACGTCGCGGTCGTGCATGTCCGGGGGGATCCGGAAGTAGTACTCGACGGGCTGGAGGGTCTTGGGGTCGCGGTAGAGGCCGATGTGGCCGACCCGAGCCGAAGGGACAACCTCGAGGACACCTTCGAGGATACCGCCCCCGGCGCGCAGGACGGAGACGCAGACGAGCTTCTTCCCATCGATGACCGGCGCCTTCATGGTGCAGATGGGCGTCTCGATCTCGCGCATCGCGATCGGCATGTCCCGGGTGACCTCGTAGGTCATCAGCACGCTGATCTCGCGCAGAAGGCGCCGAAACGCGTTGGAACTCGTGTCCTTCTTGCGCATGAGCGTGAGCTTGTGCTGGACGAGGGGGTGGTCGATGACGTTGAGCTCGGGCATGGGCGTTTCTCCGGAGGCCGCGAGACTTTCACAGCTGGGGGGACGAATCCAGCGGCGCAGGGAAGGGGCGTGGTGACCGCCCTCGGGGCCTATTCGCTGGGCTCAGGCATCCCCACGATCGTCGGGATCCTGGGCGTAACCCCGTGATCGGCAAACCGCCCTTGCCAGGCAAGGGGTTTGGCGATAACAAGCGGGCGCTGGCGCCCGACGACCGGCGCGGAGGAATGCACGATGAGTGAAGCGCGTAGGGACCCACGAGCCCTGATGACCGAGGTCGTGCGTATGAAGAGCGCGAGCCTCGGCGATTTCGTGGAACACCCCGCGGAAAACCTCTCGATCGGCGGCATCTTCATCGCCCTCGACCCGCCCATGAAGACGGGCACCCTCCTGCGCATCGAGGTCATGGTCGGGGGCGACTCGATCGCCACCGTCGGCCGCGTCGTCTGGGTTCGCGAAGAGGCGACCGAAGACGAGGCCATCGGCGTCGGCGTGAAGTTCGTAAAGATCGACGCCGCCGGCAAGAAGGCGGTCAAGGCCTACGTCGACGAGAAGGGCCCGATGCCCGAGAAGGCGAAGTCCGCGGCGGCTCCGGCGGCAAAGGCCGCGGCGACGCCGAAGCCCGAAGCCAAGCCCGCGCCCAAGCCCGAACCCAAGATCGAGGCCAAGCCCGCACCCAAGCCCGAGCCCAAGGTCGAAGCCAAGGTCGAGGCCAAGCCCGCACCCAAGGCCGAGCCCAAGGTCGAGGCCAAGCCCGAGCCCGAGCCCAAGCCCGAGCCCAAGGCCGCTCCGAAGCCCGAACCCAAGGTCGAGGCGAAGGCCGCTCCGAAGCCCGAACCCAAGCCCGCACCCAAGCCCGAAGCCAAGGCCGAGGCCAAGCCCGCACCCAAGGCCGAGCCCAAGGCCGAGCCGAAGCCCGAGCCCAAGCCCGAGCCCAAGGCCGAACCGAAGCCCGAGCCCAAGCCCGAGCCCAAGGTCGAGGCCAAGGTCGAGGCCAAGCCCGCACCCAAGGCCGAGCCCAAGGTCGAGGCCAAGCCCGAGCCCGAGCCCAAGCCCGAGCCCAAGGCCGCTCCGAAGCCCGAACCC
>QMMC01000020.1 GCA_003647065.1 Deltaproteobacteria bacterium
CGGTCCGCGTTCCGCGGGGGGCCGGAAGAGGTCCGTCGGGGCTGTGTCTACGGCCGCATTGACCGATGCGCCGGAGACGATGTCGAGGCTGACGGCGACGTCGAGCTCGCGGCCGCTGATGGAGCCGTGGCAGCCGCCGCAGATGGCGTTGAAGAAGCGGCGCGGGACCGAACGCTTGATGCGCTCGCCGGGGTAGTACTGCTCTTGTTCGCGCTGGACCTTCATGCCGGCGAAGGGCGAGCCCTCGGGGAAGACCAGGGCCTGGCCGGAGCTATCGGTGAGTCGGTAGCGGACCGGCGTACCCCCGGGGAGGCGCAGATGGGCCGAGCCGTCCTCGTGGGTGCGTACGTTGCCGAGGTTGCGGTTGGCGACGAAAAGCGGACCGAACTCGTCGGTGATCACGTTGGCCGAGACCTCGTCGAAGCTGACCACCCCGGTCGGGGGCGGCAAGACCTCGAGGACGTCGAAGCCGCCGATCGCATAGTCGATGGGGCGCCCCGAAGGGGTTCGGATGTTTTCGAACATGAGGGCGGCGATCATCGGAAAGTCGTTGAACAAGACGACGGAGTCGGGCTCGCCGGCGATGATGTCGGGGCGGTCGACGCCCTTGCCGTCCGATACCAGCACGCCCCGCGGGGAGCGGGCGTACACCGCAAAGGCCTCCACGTCGGCAATGCCAGCCTCGCCGGCGATTCGCCGGGTGGCGCCGGTGCGATAGTCGATCTCGCAGAGATCCCAGTCGTATCCGTCACCCATGGCGCTGACGTCGGGGTCGCACGAGGCGAGCAGTCGCCCGGTCGGAAGGGAGGCGGGAGAGCGATAGACCCCTGTGAGGCCCCCGAGGACCCCCGGCGCGGGGATGGTCATGCCGCGGACGTGGCCGGGGTTGTCGAGGCCGCGGTCCTGGTGGTCCGGTCCGATGGATCGGTTGCCGACGACCAACATGCCGGCGCCGTCTGGGAGCCCGACCTCGGAGGCGATGAACGCGAAGTTCAGGTTCAAGAGATGCACGACCTCCGTCGCCGAGCTGAAGCCGAGGCTCGGCCGGTTGCCGTAGAGCGGGTGGAAGTCCCCGCCGTCGAGGATCTGGCGGCGCAGGGCGTATTGGTTGAAGCCTTCTTCGCGCTTTTCGGCGGTGAAGATCATGCGGCCGTCGCCCATGAACGCCGGGGCCACCTCCTGGTTCAAGAGGAAGGTCATCTGACGTATCGAGCCGTCGGCGTCCTGAACATAGAGGTTGGCGTTGGGCGCCATGGCAGCCGGCGTGCGCGTCGGCCCTTGGTAGTCGTAGGCCCCGCGGTCGATGTTGCCCCGGGTCGACGCGAAGACGAGGCGCCCATCCGGTGCCCAGGCGGGGTCGAAGTCGTGGGTGAGGATGCCGTTTTCTTCGGCCAGCGCAGGGGCCACGCCGGGGACTGGCTCGCAGGCCGAGCCGTCCACGTTCATCCAGTAGAGGCGCAGGGGTTCCGTGCTCGAGCTCCGGGCGGCGAAGGCGATTCGCTCGGCGTTCCACGAGAGCGCCGGGCCCCTGACGTCGGCGGTGGCCGGGGAGAGGCCGCAGCCGCCCAGGAGGCTCCCGGGCGTTCCAACGGTCATCGCGCCGTCGGCGCCCACGGTCACGTCGGCGCTCATCAGGTCGGCGCCGGGCCGATAGGTGTCGAACTCCATCACGCCGCCGACGCCGAGGGGACGCGCGATCCAGACCAGGGCACGCACCAGCTCCGCATCGGAGAAGACGTCGCCCCGGGCGATGGCGGCTTCACGCTCGATCTGGTGCCACCTCACGACCACGCAATAGGCCGGGATTTCGTTGAGGTCGCCGTTGTCGGCGTCGATGCCCACGCAATCATCGAGGGTCGCGGGGTTCAGGACGCCTTCGCCGCTGAAGTCTTCGAAGAGGCTGCCGCCGCGGTGGGCGATGCCGGTGCTGCCCATCTCGGGTGGGAAGAGGTTCTTCGCGAGCAGTCGGCTGTCGGTCGGGTCCGGCGACTCGAGGGCGATGAGCTTGCGCGTTAGCGCGTAGTTACGGTGCCGGGCGAAGCTCGAGAACGCGCCCTGGGAGCCTCCGCGGAGCTGGAACTTGATGCTGATCGGCGAGTGGCAGTTGAGGGCCATGCAGCCCTTGCGAACGAGCACCGGCTGCACGCGGTTGATGAAGAACCGGTAGCCGGGGTCTTCCTCACCGCCGCCGAGGAGCTCCGGGGCGCGGTTGACGACGTCTTCGGCCCAGTCGTGAATCTTGCGATAACCATCGGTGTCGGTCGACGGATAGGTATCGCCGCCGCCGTGGAAGCTTCCCCCGCGGCTGTTCGAGAGGGGCTTGCGCAAGAGCTCCGCGTTGTCGACGGGGTTCGCGAGGTGCTGCAGCGAGATGTGGTAGTTCCACCGCAGCTGCTCGTCCGTATCGCCGCAGGTGAGGTGGAAGTCGGCGAGGGATGCGCCGTGGCAGTCCCCCCCGGCGCAGCTGTTTATCAGCTCGGGCTGCACCTCGTTCACGAAGCGCTCGTAGCTCGCGGTGTCGACCGGGGGAACAGCCGGGGCGAAGCGGGGATCAGTGCCCACCTCGGCGGCGCAGTCGCCGCTGTTCTCCTCACCGCCTTCGGGGGCGAACCCATTGCGCTGGAAGCCGCTGTCGATCCACTCCCGGAGCCGGCCGTGCCCTACCGTGCCCTCGCGAATGCCGCGGCCGCCGTTGTGGCGGATGTCGGTCTCAATGTTGACGAAGAGCTGGCCCGGGTTTGCCGGGTCGGGGGGGTCGAGGGTCTGAACGGAGACGGTCTGGGGGTCGCTGGCCTTGAGGAGCAGCAGACCGACGGGATAGGGCCCGTAGGCCGGGAGAATGTCGCTCCGGCGCATCAGCGAGTCGTAGCTGGTCAGGTCCAGGTTGCCTGCCGCGGCCCCGTCGGTGGCGAGGTGGCACCCGGCGGTCTGAACCGCACAGCCTGCACCTGTGAAAAGCGGCTGGATCTTGTCCGTATAGTAGCCGCCGTCGGGGGGCAGGGAGTCATCGCAGCCGAAGCTCAGCACCAGAAACGAGGCGATTGTGAGACTGACGACAGTGCGCATGTGCGAATTCTCCCTAAGTAACTCGACCACGGGGGGCATGTGCTACGGTTGACTGAGATCAATTGGATGATGTCGAGAGGGGAGCTAAGGTGATCAAAGGTGATCGAATGCTGAACTGCCTGCCTCTCGCCGAGAGTGAGACGTACTCGGCCGCGTGCCCGGACTGCCCCGGGGGCCGCCTCGGGGTCTTGCGCGAAATCATCGGCAAGACCAAACACGAGTGCTCCTTCGAGACGGCCCAAGTGGCCGGTCGGGCGTTCGTCCCGAGCAACTGGCTCGAGCGTCACTCCTTCGGTCTCGTCCGCCGCGGGGTCCTCATCCGCCAGCGTCTCGACGAGACCGGGGCGGCCATCGCCGTGGACGCAGCGGGTCCCGGCTGCATGTTTCCAATAGACCCCGTGCGCCACGCCGGGGAGAGCGTCGCCTGCGACTACGCGGCAACCGACCTCATCGTATGCCTCTGCCCCGCACGGGTCGTCGAAGACGTCCTGGGCGAATCGACGACCGTCGGGCGCGACTTGCTCGCTTTGCAAGCCGCAGCTCTCGACCGCGTGGAGCGCCTCGCCCAAGCCCGCGGGGCGTCCACTACTCGGAGGCGCGTCGCGTCGCTGCTCGTCGCTCTGTGCGACACGTTATCGCCGCCGCGCACCCGCGACCGTTTGCCCCCGGGCCTCCAGCAGCGGGACATGGCGAAGCTCCTCGGGATCCGTCACGAGAGCTTCTGTCGGGCCCTCCGCGAGCTCGAAAATGACGGCGCCATCGCCCGCGAGCCCAGCGGCATCGCCATCGTCGATCGCGCCTTGCTTTAGAACGCATCGCTGACACCATGGCGCGCCATGGGCTGGGTCGAGATCGTTCGAGTGATTCACCTCTTGGCCGCCGCCATTTGGACGGGTGGCCAGATCGTGCTCGCCGCCCTGGTCCTGACGCTGCTCCGGGCCGGCACCGACCGTGAGCACATCCGCATCGCGGCCCGGCGCTTTGCTCAGCTCTCATGGGGCGCGATGGGCGTCTCCATCGCGACCGGCATCTTGCAGGTGTACTTGATTGGCTACCCGTGGAGCTACGGGCGGCTGCAGATCAAGATTGGCATCGTGACCCTGGCGTTCGTGATGGCGGCGGGGCATCAGCTCACCGCGACCCGCACCCCCCCGCGCATCCGCGGGATTATCGAGATTGCCTTGCTGCTGGTCAGCATGGGTATCTTCGTTGCTGCGGTTGCGATCTAGCGCTCCGTGACCACACTCACTACCGCGCGCAATTGTGGCGCTATGTTTGCCCCATGCGTCCTGCCGCCGGATTTTTCGATCGCGCCCCGTTCATCCTTTTTTGGGAGACGACGCGGGCCTGTGACCTCGAGTGCAAACATTGCCGCGCCAATGCCGAGGTCGACCGTGACCCCGACGAGCTGACTACCGACGAAGGCAAAGCGCTCCTCGACGAGGCCAAAGCGATGGGGTGTCCCGTCGTCGTGCTCACCGGGGGCGACCCCGCCAAGCGTCCCGACCTCGTCGAGCTCGTGGCCCACGGCAAGGAGATCGGCCTGCACATGGCCCTCACTCCGAGCGCGACGCCGCTGGTGACACCGGCGCTCCTCGAAGAGTTGGCGGAGGCGGGCCTCGCGCGCCTCGCCATCAGTCTCGACTCGGCGATCCCGGGGGGCCACGACGGCTTCCGCGGTGTCGCCGGGTCCTGGACGCGCACCTTCGAGATCTTGAAAGACGCCAAGCGCCTCGGCCTGACGACTCAGGTCAACACCAGCGTCACGCCCTTCAACCAGCATGAGCTCGAGACCATCGCCGAGCAGATAGCCGCCCTCGAGATCGAGCTCTGGGGTGTCTTCTTCATCGTGCCGACGGGCCGGGCGGCGGACTCGGAGCTCCTCGACGCGAATGACGTCGAGGCGATCATGCACCGCCTCGCCTCCATCGCCGAGACCGCGCCCTTCGACATCAAGACCACCGCGGCGCCTCACTATCGCCGGGTGCTGCTCGAGCGTCAGGTCGAGCGCAAAGAGATCGTCGGCATCGCCGACGAGATCGGGCGGGCTCCGCGTAGCGTCAACGACGGCCAGGGCATCTGCTTCGTCGCCCGCAACGGCGACATTTACCCGAGCGGTTTTCTCCCGGTGCACTGCGGCAACGTGCGCGAGGAAGGCCTGACCGCGACCTACCGCGACCACCCCTTCTTCAAGGAACTCCGCGACACCGAAGCCCTCGAGGGCAAGTGCGGCGCGTGCTCGTTCCGCCGCGTCTGCGGTGGTTCCCGGGCCCGGGCCTACGCCGTGCACGGCCGCGCGATGGCCGAAGAGCCGGCCTGCGCCTACGTGCCCCGCGGTTACGAGAGTGCCGCAGGGGCTGGTTGAGGCCCGGGAACTGACGTCGATGGCGAAGATTCTCATGCCGCTCCCGGACCGGGACTTCGACGTCACCGAGGCGGCCGTTCCCTGGAAGCTCTTCACTGAGGCGGGGCACGAGGTGGTGTTCGCCACCGAGAATGGAGACGCGGCCGCGGCGGACCCGCGGCTCATCGACGGGGTGATCTTCGGTCAGCTCGGGGCGGAGCCCGAGCCCCTCGCGTTTTACCGCGAGATGATCGAAGACCCGGCTTACCGGGCGCCCGTGAAATGGGCCGACCTCGGCGCGGGTGAACTCGCGTCCTTCGACGCGCTCTGGCTGACCGGGGGCCATGCGTCGGGCATGACGCAGTACCTCGCGGGGGCGTCATTGCACGCCGCGGTCGCGCGCTTCTGGGAGAGCGATAAGCCGGTCGCCGCGATCTGCCACGGCGTCCTCGTCCTCGCCCGGGCCCAGGGCCCGGATGGACGTTCCTTGCTCGCGGGGCGCCGCACGACATGCCTACCCAAGTACATGGAGCGCGTGGCGTACTTCTCGACGGCCTGGAAGCTCGGCCGCTACTACCGGACCTATCCCGCCTACGTCGAAGAGGAGGTGCGGGCTTCTCTCGGCGAGACCGGGCACTTCGAGCGCGGCCCGATTCACCTCTTCACGCGCGGCAGCCGGGGTGACGACCGGGCCGCCTTCGTCGTCGAAGACGGCCCTCTGCTCTCGGGCCGATGGCCCGGTGACGCCTACCTGCTCGCAAAGAAAATGCTGGCCCGTTTGAACGACGTCACCAGTTGAGGCTCAGCTCGTAGGAGCCCTGGTCTTCTGGGCGAAAGCCGTCGACCGCGATGATGAAGACGCCGGGACCGACGGTCGTCGTCGAGACCGTCGACCGCAGGGGGCCAGCGAGGCAACTGACGTCGTCGTCGGCGCAGACGTCGACGCTCGAGCCACCCAGATGCACCACCGTATCGAAGGTCGTGGCATAGCTGCAGGTCGAGGCTTCGACGGAGCGCGCCTCGCCGGGACACTGGGTCCAATAGAAGGCGTCTTCGGGTGCGGCGGCGCCGCCCCCACAGGTCGCCGACATCGCGCTGGTGCCGGTCGTGGCCCCGCTGTGGACCCCGGGGCCGAAGACTTCGGTATTCAATCCGGAGGCGGCGCGGGCGAGCTCCCACCGAAGGTGGAGGGGCTCCGCGCCCGTCGCCGGAGTGCCGTGAACCACGATGATGACGGTCCCTGGCTCCACCAGGGCCGCGAGCTGCGATTGGGTGGTCCCACAGGCTGCGCCAGCGCATGCGAGGGGCAGTCCCGAACACCCCGGTTCCCGAAGAGCGATGTGGGTCTCGAATGCGGTGCCGAACGTATCGACGTAGAGCACGGCGCGGTGAGGAACGTCGATCTCGTAAAACACGTCGGGTCCGGTGCCGCATCCTCCGCTGTCGCGGTGCGCCCCGTCGATGCTATCGGCCCGGCTTCCCTGGGCGCCCACGAGGGAGGTCGCGGCGGCGCACGAGTCGTTCGAGGGTGAGCGCCCGACGCCGGTGTCCGAAGGTCCCCCATCCTCCATTGCCGGGGGGGCGTCGGCCATCGAATCATCCGCTGGGCTCGAATCACGCGAGGCGTCCCACGGAGCCCGTGGTGCCCCATCGGTCGTCGGCACACCGGCGTCCCCGGCGCCGTCGGCTCTCGGAGCAGACCCCGGCGATGCCAGCTGGCCCGGCGGCGTCCACGGCCCGCCGTTTGCGCAGCCGGCCATCAACACCAGCAACATGGCGGCTGAGGCCAGCGCCGAGGTCACCGCGAGGTTCGAACTTTCCATGGGTGCTTCCATGGGAGGTTCCTTGGCGACGATGCCCCCGAGGGCTCCTTAGAGAAGCTCCGAGAAGCTCCGAGAGCTCCCTCCAGAGGGCCCCGGAATTTCGGAGAGTTCCTTCGTCGTAGCGGAGACGAAGGTCTGCCATCACCGTGGCCATGGACCACCCCCTCTCGGACCTTCATCGTCGCAGTTTGGACCTCGGCCCCCGGATGGAGGCTTTGGCCCACGCGATTCCGGGTGACCAACGGGCGATCGCTCGGCGCATCGTCGAGGTTGGCTGTCGCATCGCCGCCTTCCTCGGCCTCGCAAATGGCGAGCCCCAGCACCGCCAGAAGACCCTCCTGCTGGACGCGGCCTGCGGCGCGTGCAGCGAGGTCGCGACTTTGCTCGTCGAGTGCCGGTCCGCGGTCGATGTGGACCTCGTGGATGATCTCCGCGCTCGCGTGCTGCGCATCGCCTTCGGTATCTCTTCCCTGATCGACGGTGAGGCGCGCCCTCGAAACGGGCATCTGCGAAACGGGCGGTACCCCGGTGCCCGCTACCTCGAACACCCCCGGACCGGTCGTTATGGGTCGGCTCGGACTGCCGAACAGCCACGACTCGGCCCATATCGTAGGGCCCAGTGAGGCCCGTCTGATGGGCCCGTTGTCTCTCGGGCAAAAGCGGGAGAATATCGCGCATCGACGATGCGCGGGGATGACGATACGAGCGGTGTCCATGCCGGTGAGGGGCTCATCGGCCGGGACGATGATCTGTCTGCCCTCGCGGATGCCGTCGCCGGCGCGTCGCTGGTGACCGTGACGGGCCTCGGGGGCGTCGGCAAGACGAGCCTCGCGAGGGCTCTCGTCACCGCCGAGCGGGAGCGGCACGGCTCCGAGAGCGCCTCGTGGTGCGACGTCACGGACTCGACGAGCCGGGAAGAGGTCGTGGCGGCCCTCGCGGCTACCCTCGGTGTCGACCTCGAGGCTCGCAGCCCGGATGACGCCGAGAGAGAAGAGGCCCTCTGTCGAGGCCTGGCCGACCTCGGCGCTCACCTGCTCACCCTCGACAATACGGAGCAGGTGACGGCTCCGGTCGCCGTGCTCACGGAGGCGTGGCTCGAGCGCTGCCCCGAGCTGCGCATCCTGGTGACCTCCCGGGAGCGCCTCGGCTCGAGCGCCGAGCACCAGTACGCCTTGGGCCCCCTCGCCCTGCCTGCCCAGTCCGACGGAGAGCACGCCCTCGGGGGCGCCGCGGTAGAGCTCTTCCTGACCCGGGTGAGGCGCGTCGAGCCCTCTTACTCTCCGGACGACTCCGAGCTCGCGCTGATCGGCGAGGTGGTCCGGGAGCTCGATGGCTTGCCCTTGGCGATCGAGTTGGCCGCGGCCCGCGTTCCGTTGCTCGGTGTCTCCGCGCTCTTGGAGCGCCTGGTGGACCGGTTTCGAGTTCTCAACCGCGCTCCCGCGGGCACGGTCGCCCGTCACTCGACCCTCCAGGCGGCCATCGCCTGGTCGTGGGAGCTCTTGAGCGAAGACGAAGCGACGGCCCTCGCCCAGTGCTCGGTCTTTCGCGGGGGCTTCACGGCCGCGGCGGCAGAGCAGGTCCTCACGCTCATCGCCGAAGACGCGTCCGTGATCGACGTGCTCCAGGACCTGCTCGACAAATCGCTCATCGGGAGCCGTTCGGACGGACACGGGGGCAAGCGCCTGCGTCTCACGGCGAACATGCACGCGTACGCCGAAGCGCGCCTCTCCGAAATGGCGATTCGAAGCGCCGCCGAGTCCCGCCACGCCTCGTTCTTCGCCCCCCTTTCACTTCCCGACCCCGAGTGGGTTCGGCGCGAACGGGACAACCTCCTCGCGGTAGGCGAGCGGGGGCTCCGGGAGGCGGCGCTCTTCCCGTCGGCGGTGCGGGCTCTCGGCGCCCTGGCGAGCGCCTCTGGTGGGCCCCGCCAGCGGGTCGCCGAGCTCCTCGACGCGACCATCGCAGAGGCCCGAGTCATTGCGGGTGACGCGGATTCCTCCGGCCTTCGATTTACGCTCCTACGGGCACGGGCCAATTTCCGTCGCCGGGGCGGTGACGTGGACGGTGCGATTCGCGATGCGATCGAGGCTTGCGCGCTCGTCACCGACGAAGGCGACCCTTCGCTCCGCGCATCCGCGATGACCGACCTCGGCCACGCCCTCAGCGAACGCGGTTCGACCCGAGACGCCCAGAGGACCCTCGAAGAGGCGGCGGCGCTGCACCGCGGCGCCGAGAACGACGGCGAGACGGCGCGGGCCCTAGTCGCCCTCGGCGACCTGCTCCAGGGCACCGGGGAGCTCTCCGTCGCCCGGGCGTACCTCGGAGAAGCGCTGGCTATCTACGAGCGGAGCGACGACCGGCCAGCGCATATCCGCGCGCTCCTCAACCTGGCGAACGTCGATGCCACGGCCTCCTCTCGGGTGGCCGCTCAGGCGCACTACGAAGACGCCCGCCGCCTCGCGGAGCAAAGCGGCGAGCCCTACCTCGCAGCCTATGCGGTGATGGGAACCGCCTTCACGCATCACGACGGCCGCAACGATCAAGACGGCCGCAACGATCAAGACGAGCAAGACGAGCAAGACGCTCGACGCCACTACCAAGAGGCCCTCTCAGCGTTCGCGAAGCTCGAGCAATCGCGTGATGAGGGCCTCTGTCACTCCTATCTCGGAGTCTTGGCTCACACTCGCCGGGACTTCGTCGCGGCGGTGGATCACGGCCGCCGCGCGTGGGCGCTCCTGGACCGGTCCGGGAACCAGCGCTACGGCGCCCTCGCCGTCGGGCGCCTCGCCTGCGCTTGCGCTGCAGCCGGCCATCGGGTTGACGCCGAGGCGTACCTCGGTCGCGCCCGCGAGCTTCTGCGCGACGATCAGGACCCGCTCAGCGCTCAGGTGCATGCGATGCACGAAGCGCTTGTTGGGCTCGTACAGAGCTCCGGCGAAGGCGCGGCCGCGGCCCGAGGTGCGGCCCGGGAAATCCTAGATGCGTCGGCGGAGAATGATTCTCTTTCGTTCGGGGTTCGCCTCGCGCGCCGCTCGTTGGCTGCAGAGCTCGCGCTCGCGGGTTCGGAGCAGGTCGCGGACGAAACGGGGTTCGCCATCGCATCCGATGGAAGGTGGTTCCGGTGTGAAGGCGGCGAACGGGTAGACCTCCGACGACGTCGCGCGTTGCGCCAGGTCCTCGCCCATCTGCTCACCAGTCACCAGGACGAGGCCGGGTCGGCGATGACCCTCGACGAGCTCTTCGCCGCGGGTTGGCCCGACACCCGCCTCGCCCCGGACCACGCCGCGAACCGCGTGTACAACGTGCTCTCCGAGCTCCGCGGCATGGGCCTTCGGGATGCGCTGATCAGTCGCGATGACGGTTACCTGCTCGACCCGAAGCTCGAGATTCGCGTGGGTGAAGCAGGCGGGTAGGGTGGTACGGCGTTGCCGACCGAGAATTGCCTGGAGTGCTGCCCGGTGCCACACTTCCGTGGTGCTGCGCTTGAAGTTGTCTTTCTCCTTGGTGCTCTTCGCCTTCGGTCATCTTCTCGGCGCTTGTGCTCCCGGGGAGAGCTTCCTGGCGGTCGAACTCGCGACCGACCTCGATGCCGGCGTCGACTTCGTTGGGGTCCGGGTTCGGCTCGAGAGGGGTACGACCCTGTTGGATGAGACGTCGGAGCTCGCCGCTCTCGGGGAGAGCTTTCTATCCCCGGTGCGCGTCGGGCTCTTCGAGAATCTCGCCCAGGGCACCTATTCAGTCCACGTGGAGTTGGCGGACTCCGCGGGTGCGGTCGTCGCGGAACGCACGACAATCGTCGAGCTTCGCGAGGATCTCGCCCTGACGGTCGTGGTGGGCGCCGCGTGTCGCGGGGTGACGTGTCCCGGCGCAGGCGATTCGGCCGAAGAGAGCACCTGCGCCGACGGCCGGTGTGTCGACCCTCGGTGTTCGCCGGAGTCACCGGAGCACTGCGGAGAGACCTGCGTCTCGCATGCCGACTGCGATGGTGGAGCAATGGGAACGTGCGTTGCCGGCACCTGCCTCTATTCCGTGTGCAACGACGGAGACCCGTGTGACGACGGAGTATTCTGCAACGGCCTGGATACTTGCGGGGCCGGGAGCTGCTCGATTCACGGGCCTCCCCCGTGCTCTGCTGACCGATGCGATGAAGGAACGGCCTCATGCGACACGGGATGCTTGACCGCCGCGGATTGCCCCGCGGAGGTCATTGGGGACTGGTCGGCTTGCTCCGGCTTTGATGATTCGTGCGACCAAGGCGCCGAGCGCTCCCGCACCCACGTGACCTTCTCCTGTGTCTCCGGAATGTGCGAGTCCACTATGACGACCGAGATGGGCTCCTGCACCCGCGTCACCGAGGGCGATTCGTGCGGTGCCCGCACGTGCGGGGCTTACGGTGAATGCCGGTACCCTCAGTGCCAAACCGACGGCATCCAGTATCGCAGCTGCTCGGACCGCGAATGCCGGAGTGGAGCCTGCGCCAACGTAAACAGCACGAACCAGGAACGGGCGTGCGGTCCACGCCCGTCGCAAGAAGGGCAGACCTGTACAGATGAGTTCTGTCAGGGGGTATGCCGCAGCGGTACCTGTAGTGAATTTTGCGACTATTGCGGTGGCGCATGCACGCTGGTCGGCTGTCGAGCCGGAAGCTGCCCCTAACGGCGTAGCCTCGAACCAGGCATTGTCTAAGTGGCCTCGGTGCTCGAAGCTTCCCCTTGGTGGCCCATCTTCTCCGCACTGCACTTCTCTCGATTGCACTGTCAGCCATCGTCTTGCTCACGTCCTGCGCGACGACCAAGCCCTGGGAGCGTGGCTCGTTGGCGCAGCCCGAGATGGCTCCCGATGAGGACGCTGACCGCGCGCGTCTGCGCGGGCACTACCACGGCACCCGCGAGGGAGCGGTGGGAGGCTTTGGCGGCGGCGGCGGGGGCTGTGGGTGCAACTGAGCCGACAGCGAGGGCTCGCGAGAGGCGTCTTCGCCTCGCTGCTGGTGTCGCTCCTGGTGGCGCCACCGCTGGCGGCGCGGGCGGACCCCTGGCAACTGGCCCTCGATACGCTTCTCTATTCGGACGACGACAACGTCATCGTCATCACCCCTCAGGCGGCCGTTCGTTATCGCTTCGACCAGGACGGTTCCGAAGTGTGGGCCGCCGGGGCCATCGATGCGATCAGCGCCGCCTCGGTCGACGTAGTCTCCCACGCGACCAATGGCTTCGACGAGGTGCGCTACGAGGCCAACCTCGGGGCCGCCTGGGCCTTCGGGGACTTCGTGCCCTCCCTCAGCTATCGGGGCTCCTACGAGCCCGACTACGTGAGCAACGGAGGACGCGTCGGGCTCACCGTCGATCTCGCCGGTGGCGACAGCACGGTGAGCGGTGGATACGGCTTCGCCTACGATACCGTCGGGCGCGTTGGCACACCGGGAGATAACTTTTCCGAGCGGCTGCTCACCCACTCCGCCGATATCGGGCTCACCCAGGTATTGAGCCCGACCACGCTCATCCGCGGCGTCTATACGCTCACCGCCCAGGACGGCTACATGGAGAAGCCGTATCGCTACGTGCCCCTCTTCGACCAGGCGGGCATCGACGCGGCGGAGGCCGACGGCGTGCGCCTCGACCTCGACTCCTTTGATGCCTACCGCCTGGCCCTGCGACCCCCCGAGGAGGTCCCGGACACCCGCTATCGCCACGCCTTCGCCGCGCGCTTCATGCACTTCTTGGAGGAGAGCCGCGTGGCCCTGCGCCTCGACTATCAGTTCTACTTCGACGACTGGGGCGTGACGGCCCACATCCTCGAACCGGCGCTGCATTTTGGCCTCTCCGACGAGGTTCGTCTCGAGACGTCGCTCCGGGGCTATGTGCAAAGCCAAGCGAGCTTCTGGGAGCGCACCTATGTGGTCGACGCTTCGGCGCCGATCCCCCGTTATCGCAGCGTGGACCGCGACTTGAGCGGCTACGTCACCGGGAGCGTGAACGCTCGGGTCGAATGGGCCCCCGAACCCTTTACACTCTACGTAGACGCCATGGTCGCCTACACCCGCTACTTCGAGTTTCTCTACCGGGACCATCTCTTCACGATGATGGTGATCGCCGGAGCGAGGGTAGAGCTGTGAGGCGCGCGTCGTTCATCGCCGCGCTCTGCGCTGGCACCATCGGCGCTCTGGGGTGCCTCGGTACCAGCCCCCAGGAGCGCGAAAAGCAGGCCCAGGGGGAGTACGAGGACGGCGACGAGTTTCATCGCCCCGGGCAACCCTGCCTCGTCTGCCACAGCGAAGACTTCAGCCCGGGTGATGACGTGTTTCAGGTGGCGGGCACAATCTATCTGACCCCGACCAGCCCAGACGGCCTCGCCGGAGTGACGGTCGAGGTGACGGATGCCGCGGGCCGGGTGGCGACCGCCACCACCAATCGCGTCGGCAACTTCATGTTCAAGAAGGGCGACGACGAAGGGGAAGAGCGAGAGGATCGAGAGGATCGAGAGGAACGCGATGGCAAGGTCAAGCTGCCCTACCGCGTGACCTACCCGTTGACGATTCGAGTCAGTTACCTGGAGTTCGAGCAGGTCATGGAGAGCGTCTCCTGGCGCGAGGGGAGCTGTGCCCACTGCCATTCTCTCGATGGGCCCCACGAGGGCTCCGAGGGCCGGGTCTACCTCACGGAGGTGGCTCCATGAAACGCGCCGCAGCACATCTCGGTCTGGCGATGCTCGTCGGTCTTGGACTCGGCGCGGCCTCCGCGTGTGAAGTCACCCAAGGGTACGACGCGCCGACTGCGTCCGGCGATTCAGACGACTGGGCCATGCACGTACAGCCCTACGTGGCCCGCCGTTGTGCGACCCTCGATTGCCATGGCGACCCGGGGCGGCCGTTGCGCATCTACTCCACAGAGGGGCTGCGCGACGGCGAAGACCGAGCGGCGCCCCTCACAGCCTCCGAGCTCGACGAAAATGTGCTGGCCGCGTTGGGCGTTTCTCCCTTTGGCGATGCCGCTACGCATGCCCTGATCCTCGTACCCCTCGCCCCTTCGAGCGGCGGGTGGCATCACGTCGGTGGGGACATCTGGGCGAGCCGCGACGACCCTGGCTACCAGTGCCTCTCGCGTTGGCTCGCGGGAGCCGACTCGGCGGCGAGTTGCGCTACGGCGGCGGCGAACGTGCCCCGTGGTCTTCCTTGAACTCCTCTACGCTTGGTCACGGGTCGGTTTCGAACACCTCCCGCACCGCGGCTACGACGTCTTCCAGCAGATAGGGCTTCTGCAAGAACGTCGTGTGCGTGTCGCGAGTGAGCTGGGTGGTGACTTCGGACTCGTCGAAGCCGCTCGAGATCACCACCGGGAGCGCCGGGGTCAGGCTGCGTAGCTTCCGGAGAGTCTCCTCACCGTTCATCTTCGGCATCATCATGTCGAGGACCACGAGGGTGATTTCGTCCTTTCGGTCTCGGTAGACCTCGAGGGCCATGGTGCCGTCCTGTGCTGTCACCGTTTCGAAGCCGAGGATGCCCAGCATGCTTGCCGCGACTCGCAAGACCGACGGTTCATCGTCGACGACCAAGGCCAGGCCCTTGCCTCTCCAGCCGGTCGTTGGGCCGGCGGCGACGGCCGGAGCTGCGACCGCGTCACATGCGGGGAAGAGCAGTTCGAACGAGGAGCCCTCGCCGGGCGAGGAGCGGACCGAGATGGCGCCTTCGTGGGAGCGTACGATTCCCAGGATGGCGGACATGCCGAGGCCGCGTCCGCTTGCCTTCGTCGTGAAGAAGGGCTCGAAGAGGTGTTCTCGAACGTCGTCGGTCATGCCGCAGCCCGTGTCCGTGACCGACAGGGCGACGTAGCGTCCAGGTTCGAGACGGGGAGTTCCCTCAGCCTCTGCCAACGTCGCGGCATCGAGGTCTCTTACTCCGGTTGCGAGGGTGATGACGCCGGCGCAGTCCCCAAGCGAATCAGACGCATTGGATATCAGGTTCATCACGATCTGTTGGAGCTGGGCCCGGTCGCCGCTCATCGCCGGGAGCTCGTGGTCGAGGCGCAGGTCGAGCTTTGCTTTCTTCGACACGACCACTGCGAGCATTTTCGCCATGTCATCGACGACATGGGTCAAGTCGAGAGGGATGACGACGAAGCGCCCCTTGCCCGAGTACGCGAGCAGTTGGCGAGTGAGGTCGGCGGCACGGAGGGCGAGGTGCTCGATGCGCTCGATGCCCGGTCCGACGTCGGTTCCGGCGGTGATGGCGCGGTGGGAGATGGTCGCCTCACCGAGGATACCGGTGAGGATGTTGTTGAAGTCATGGGCGATCCCTCCGGCGAGCATGCCGAGGCTCTCGAGGCGTTGGGCTTGGAGCAGGCGCCGTTCGAGGGCGCGGGCATCCTCTTGGGCGCGGATGCGGGCCGTGATGTCGATGACGTAGCCGAGGAAATGGGTGACCACACCCTCGCTGCGCAGGAGGTGAGTCGTGTCGTAGAGCCAGCGGACCGAACCATCCCGATGCGTGGTGCGATACGGCGCGTGCTCGAAGGACTCGGCGGTTGATTCGATCGCGGTCTGTACCTCCGCCGCGACCCGGTCGATGTCGTCTTCGTGGATCAACTCGGCGTACGACACGGCGCCGTCGAGGAACTCCTCGGCGGTGTAGCCGAAAGTTTCGGCGACGTTCGCCGACACGAACTCGACGGGCCAACCCACAGCGTTGCGCCACCTGAATACGACGACCGGACCTCGGTTGAAGAGGTCGGCCTCGGTCATGTCCCCCGACATGCATGCATTGTATCGAGGGGCTCGAGTTCCCGATAGTCGAGGTGACTGCGGTCTTCGTCACTCGTAGGTTTAAGTCGTCGTCTGCCGCACATGTGCGCCAAACAATCGAACTTTCGGCCGGTAAGACGAGCCCTTCCCGTTCGGTCAAAAAAAAACGCTACGACTGTTGGTCAAGGTTTGGATCTTGAGGCGTGACTCCAATACAGTGATTAATTCGTGCAAACCACATCGCTCATCAGTGCTGTCCTCATCCTCTTCGGCGCACTGACCCTCGGAGTTGCCGCTGCCCAGACGGGCAAAATCCTCGCTCTCATATCGGGTACGCCCCATGAGCAGAGTTGGGGGCGACTTCGCATCTTGATGTTCCTCTTTCTGCTCGGATACCTGGGCGCGTTGGGGGTCGTCTTCACCGCGTCGGAGGAGGCCTTGAGTTTGCTCATGGGCGCCGTCTTCCTCGGAGGCGCAGCCTTCGTGATGCTCGTGGTCCGCCTCGGCCATACGACCATGTCCGAGCTCAGCGCGGCCGCCGTGACCGAAAAGAAACGGCGCCACGATCTCCAGCGGACCCTAGGCACCCTCGAACATACGAACGAGGCCCTCACCAAGTCGAACGCCGAGCTCGAGCAGTTCGCTTACGTCGCATCCCACGATCTCCAGGAGCCCCTGCGCAAGATCAAAGCGTTCGGCGACCTGCTCGGTCAGGAGTTCGGCGAGGAACTCGGCGAAGACGGCCAGATGTACGTTGAGCGCATGCGCAAGGCCGCCGGGCGCATGTCCACCCTCATCGATGACCTCCTCGCGTTCTCGCGAGTCACCCGGAAGGGCGAAGAGTTCGTCGACCTCGACCTGCAGAAGATTGCAGACAACGTCATCGACGACCTCCAGACGCGCCTCGAGGAGACCGAGGGGGCAGTCGAGATGGATCCCCTGCCGACACTTCCGGTGCGCAAGACCCAGATGCGCCAGCTCATCCAGAACCTCATCTCCAACGGCCTCAAGTTCCAGCGCAAGGATGTGCCGCCGGTGGTGAAGATCACCGTCGAGAACATCGAAGACCCCGACCTCGGCCCGATGTGTCAGTTCACCTTCCAGGACAACGGCATCGGATTCGACCCCAAACACGCCGAACGGATCTTCGGGATCTTTCAGCGGCTCCATGGACGCAGCGAATACGAGGGCACCGGTGTGGGGCTCTCCATTTGCCAGAAGATAGTGATCGGCCACGGGGGCCGCATCCACGCCGAGGGAACCCCCGGTGAGGGCGCACGGTTCATATTCACGCTGCCGCGAGAGCGCGTGGCACTGCCCGGGAGTGATGATGAAAGTTGATGAACTGGTCGTCTTGATGGCCGATGACGACGAAGACGACCGTATGCTCGCGGGGCGGGCGTGGAAGAAGTGCCGTTTTACCAACGACTTGGTCTTCGTGCACGACGGCGAAGAGCTCATGGAGTACCTGCATCGGGAGGGCAAGTATGCCGAAGAGGGCAAGGCTCCTCGGCCAGGCATGATCCTCCTCGACCTCAACATGCCCCGGAAGGACGGCCGCGAGGCCCTGCGCGAGATCAAGGCCGACCCAAAGCTGCGCAAGATCCCCATCGTCGTCTTGACGACGTCGAAGGCCGAGGAGGACATCCTCCGCACCTATGACCTCGGCGTGAACTCCTTCATCACCAAGCCGATTACCTTCGACAGCTTGGTCACAACCCTCGAGACGCTCGGGAACTACTGGTTCCGGATCGTAAAGCTGCCGATCGAGGAATGAGCGAAGTACCGGTCCAGCGTTCGGGTCTGAACATCCTCGTCGTCGACGATGACGAGGATGACTATCTGATCACGCGGCAGATCTGCAATCGCATCCAGGAGGTCAAGATCAACGTCGAGTGGGCGCCGGGCTACGACCCCGCCCTCGAACAGATCTCCGCGGGCGAGTATGACGTCATCCTGATCGACTACCGTCTCGGTGCGAGCACTGGCATCGAGCTCCTCCGGGAGATCACTCCCCACACGGATGTGCCCTGCATCCTGCTCACCGGCCAGGGTGGCCGCGAGGTCGACCTCGAGGCCATGGAGTCCGGAGCGACCGACTACCTCGCCAAGACCGAGCTCAGCCCCGTCGTCCTCGAGCGTACCCTGCGCTACGCCCTCGAACGTAAACGCGCCGAAGAGCGGCTCAACCGCCTGGCCCTCTACGACACCCTCACCGGACTCGCGAACCGCAGCCTCTTTCGTGACCGCCTGGACCGGGAGCTCTCGCGAGCGACGCGCTTCGGACACTCCATCGCGCTGATGTTCATCGACCTCGACGGCTTCAAGACCGTCAACGATACCCTCGGTCACGACGTCGGTGATGAGCTGATCAAGGTCGCGGCGAATCGCCTGTCGGCGTGTACCCGGCAGATCGACACGGTCGCTCGCCTCGGCGGGGACGAGTTCGTGATCATCCTCGCGGGTCTCGAAGATACCCACGAGGCTATCCCCGTCGCCGAGCGTATCCTCGTGTCCCTGAGCCGTCCGTTTCATTTTGGCGGGCAGGACGTCCAGGTCACGGGGAGCATCGGGATCACGTTCTACCCGGACGACTCGAACGACGCCGACGTGCTCATCAAGAACGCCGACATGGCGATGTACAGCGCCAAAGCGAACGGGCGAAACGGTTTCGAACTCTACCGCACCGAGATGGCCATCAAGGCCGCTCGGCAGCTCGACCTTCAACGCAGCCTTCGCCACGCCCTCGACCGGAACGAGTTCGTGCTGCACTATCAACCCCAGATCGACGTCACCTCCGGGAAGGTCTGTGGTGTCGAGGCGCTGCTCCGATGGCAGCGACCCTCCGGAGAGCTCATCGCCCCCGGCGATTTCATGCCGGTCCTCGAAGAGATGCACCTCATCAACGACGTCGGCGACTGGGTGGTGAAGGACGCCTGCAAGCAGTTTCGCTCTTGGTGGGCGGCCAAGGTCCCCGTCCCGCGGATCTCGGTCAACGTGTCGCGAGCGCAGCTTCGTCGCCGGGGCTTCGTCGTCACCCTCAAGGAGTGCCTCGCCGAAACAGGCATGGACCCGACCTGCTTGTCCCTCGAACTGACCGAGAGCGCGCTCATCGCCGATGACGTGCTTGCGGACACCATGCTCCGGGAGATCACGGCCCTCGGCGCGACCATCGCCCTCGATGACTTTGGCACCGGCTACAGCTCCCTCGCTTGCCTCCGGGATTTTCCCATCGCTGCCCTCAAGATCGACCGCGCCTTCGTCAAGGGGCTTCCCGACAGCACCGCCGATGCCGCCCTCGCCACCACCATCGTCGCGATGGCTCAGGCCATGGGCCTTCGGGTCATCGCCGAAGGGGTCGAGACGAAGGAGCAGGCGGAGTTCCTGGCCGCTCGGGGTTGCAACCTTCAGCAGGGCTTTCTCTTCAGCCGCGCCGTGCCTCCCGACCAATTCGTCGAAGAGTGCAAGCGCCGCGGCGTGACGGACGGACCCATCTAACGGATGCGCTGAGCCGACGCCGTCGGTCAGGCTGGTGGTAAAGGGCCAGCGCCAAAGAGAGGCCTCGATTCACGGAAAACCTCCCAGGAAGGGAACGTCCGTATCCTCCTAACAAACCAGCGCTCTCGCGTACCGTGGCAACGGAATAGCCCCAGTCGGAGAGGATTGTCGCCCTGGCGGGTTCTGGGTACGGTTCGCGGCGATGAAGAAAGCACTCAAGTGGTTGGGCATCGTCGTGGCCGTGCTCTTGGTTGGGGTCCTCGGCTTCTACGGCTGGGCCACGTCGACCGCGTCGGCCCTCGGCGAACGCACCCTCGAGTCCCACGAGGTCGATTTTCCGGTTCCGTTTCCGCTGACCGACGAAGAGGTCGAAGTGCTCCGAGCCGAGCGCCTCGCGGTCCGTCCGAGCGATTCTGAACCGCCCACCACAGAAGAGTATGCAGCGGCCGAAGGCGAGCCTGTGCCCGCGCCTGCGCCTGCGCCCGATCCCCTCGAGGGCGTGGACCTCGACGCCCTCGCCCTCGAGCGCGCGGTTGCCCGCGGCGAGCACCTGGTGAACGCCCGCTACGGGTGCACCGAGTGCCACGGTGCGGATTTCAGCGGCGGCGAGATGATCAACGACGCCGCATTCGCGATCATCCTCGGTCCCAACCTCACCGCCGGGGAGGGTGGCCTCGTCGCCGACTACGACATGGCGGATTGGGACCGGTCGGTGCGCCACGGCATTTTGCCGAGCGGCCGGCAGAGCGCGATGCCGTCGGGAGACTACGTGCTGATGACCGACCGAGAGCTGTCGGACATCATCGCCTACATCGGGAGCATGGACCCCGTGGACAATGTCGTCCTCGCACCGACCCTGGGGCCTGTGGCCACCATTCTCACCGCCCTGGGCAAGTTCCCGTTCTCCGCCGACCTCATCGGCGAACACCGGCACGACCATGTCGCGAACCCGCCCGAGGCCGAGCCGACGGTCGAGTTCGGTCGCCACCTCGCCGGGGTCTGCACCGGCTGCCACCGAGAAGACTTCACCGGCGGACCGATCGCCGCCGGTGACCCGAGCTGGTTCCCCGCCGCGAACCTCACCAACCACGAAGACGGCCTCGCCGGCTGGACCTATGACGACTTCGTGACATCGCTGCGCGAACTGCGCCGCCCCGATGGCTCGGAGATTCGTCCCCCGATGGCACTCATCGCGCCCTACGCCGCCGAGATGACGGACACCGAGATGCAAGCTCTCTGGGCGTTCATCGAGTCTCTTGAAGCGCAGCCGACGGGGCTCTAGGGCTGCGCCGGACGAACCCGGCTCTCAAAGACCCAGAACCTCGAAGCTCTGGTTGTCGAGGACGGCGATGGCGGTGCGGTGCACTAGGCGCCGGATGTCGCGGGTTTCCATCAGGCCGCCGACGGCGAGGGTGAGGATCATGGCTTCGAAGGCGTAGGCCATGTGGGCTCGGACCGACTGCCGGGCGTCATTCGAGGAAGGACGAATCTCCTCCGGGAGCTGCCCTAGGTAGCCATCGAGCAGTTCGTCGCCGTGGGCGCGGCGATCCGGCGGGGTGAGCCCCGTCGCGAGCAAGTACGCGACGTCCGAGGCCCAGCTGCCGCATCGAACGAGCTGCCAATCGAGCAGGCCTGGTTCGCCCTCGGGGGTCCAGAAGAGGTTGCCCGGGTGGCAGTCGTGGTGGACGACGGTACGCGGCCCGCGGCTGAGGCGTTGGCTCACGCGGGCGCGATTGCTCGCATAGCGCCGCGCCCCCCGGTGCAGTTCACGGGGGACCAAGGGGCCGGCCCGGAGCAGGCCGATCTCCATCAGGGGCCGCCCGAGGCGCTCGCCGAGCATCACCTCCCGGCGATGGAGGTCGGTGAGCCAGCGCAGCTCGTGGTCGAGGCGCTGGTCCTCCCAGAACTTCCCATGCATCGCCGCGAGCTCGCGCAGCAGGTGCTCGGCTTGGTCCGGGGTGATCACGTCGCCGGGGCGGATGAGCCTGCACCCGGCAGAGACGAGGTCTTCGATGACGAGCTCGAAGTCCCAGGGCCTGTGGTGCGCCCGGGTGAAGCGCGGGACCCGGAGCGGGACCTCGTCCGCGAGCTCCTGGTAAAAACGAACCTCCGCCGCGGTGATGCCGGCGAGCTCGGTGATGACCCTCGCGCGCAGGTTGGCCGAGGGGCGCTTCACGAAGCGCGTTCCGCCGGCCATCGCGACGCGCATACGCGTGGTGGTTCCGACGTGGCGTTCGAGGACCCTCAGGTCACAGCTCCTTCAGCCGGGGCATCAGCTCGACGAAGTTGCAGGGCCTATGCCGGATGTCGAGTTGGAACTTCAGGATGCCGTTCCAGGCGTCTTTCACGGCCCCGGTCGAGCCCGGGATGGCGAAGAGGTAGGTGCCGTTGGCGACCCCCGCCGTCGCTCGGCTTTGCACGGTGCTGGTGCCGATCTTCTCGTAGCTGAGCCAGCGGAAGAGCTCGCCGAAACCGGGGATCTCTTTTTCGCAGACCGCGGCGAAGGCCTCTGGGGTCGTGTCGCGGCCGGTGACGCCGGTGCCGCCGGTGGTGATCACGACGTCGGCCTCGGGGTCGGCGATGTAGCCCCGGAGCACGGCTTCGATCTGACCGACCTCGTCGGGGATGATGACCTTCTCGTGGATGGTATGGCCCATCGCCTCGGCGAGCTCGACGAGCTTCTTGCCCGACCGGTCGGTGTCTTCGGTTCGCGTGTCGGAGACCACGATGACCGCAATGCGTATCGGGAGGAACTCGATTGATTCGTCGATGCCAGCCATTACTGCAACATCGAGACGGGTATGGGGTTGATGTTCCAGGTCATCATCGAGCGCGGGATGGCGCGCGAGTGGATGACGGTGCGCTGGGGACGGCCGTTGACCCAGACGTAGCGCCGCAGCTCGCCCTGGCGGTCGGCGGCGACGTAGAGCTCGTCGGTGCCGTCGCCGTCGAGGTCGGCGAAGATGGACGCGTGCTCGAAGCCCGACGAGTCGCGGTCGATGCTTTCGATGGACCACTCGCCGCGGGGGTCTCGCCCCGGCTGCAAGAGCCACAGGCCGCTCGAATAGGAGGCGGCGACCATCTCCTTCTTGCCGTCGCCGTCGACGTCTCCAACCGTGAGGAAACGACAGAATCGATCGTTGATGGTCGCGATGACGACGCCCTGGTCGGGGGGCGTGTCCGCATCGTATCGGCGAATCTCCACCGGCTCGACGACGGTCACGTTGGGGTCGCGACCTTCGGTCAGAGCTTCGACGGCGACGTAGAGTTCGTCACGTCCGTCGCCGTCGACGTCACCGACGTAGATCTCTTTGGCGTGGCGATTGCCGAGGTCGGCGACGACGGTGCGCCCCTCGCCGTCCTTGGGCACGTAGCGGACGACCTCGCCGCGCTGCTCGTGGCCCTCGAGGGTATTGGGCTCGGAAGGCGTGGCGTAGACCTCGAGGGTCCCGTCGCCGTCCATGTCGCCGATTTCGATTTCGTGGATGAACGTCGCCTGGTCCCGGCGGTCGAGCTCCTGGATCTGCCACTCGCCTCCGGCCTCGGCGGGGGGTCGGAGCATGGTGAAGACGCCCTGGTCGTGGGTGCCGACGGCGATGTCGGGGCGGCCGTCTCCGAAGACATCGGCGATCTCTGCGTCGCGCATGCGATTGATGCGGCCGCCGAACTTTGCGGACCAGAGAGTCTCGGCGGACCACTCGCCGCCGCTCCGGCGCCAGATGCGGATCATGGCTTCGTCGTCGGAGGCGCCTTCGCGGACGGGCCGGGTGCCCGAGAGGGTGACGATGCCGGCGGGGACGGTCTCTGACTCGTAGACCATGGCCTTGTGGAAGACGATGGCGCTCTCGTCCTCGATGGTCTCCATCTGCCATTCGCCGCCGCTTCGGCGCAGGATGCCGAGGCGGGCGGGGCCGGGGTTGGGCGTGAGCTGGCCGTCCTCGACGATGAACTGGGCGTAGGAGAGCATCAGCGCGTTCGGGAGGTCCGCTGGGACGTCGCCGGGGCTCGCCATGTCGCCGCCGGCTGGCTCCGGATCGTCGCCGTTGCCGGGATCCGCGGTTCCGGTGCTTCCGGCTTGCCCCGTTCCGGGTGCCTCGGCGGTGGTCTCTCCGCCGCCGTCATCGTCGTCGCCGCAGCCGGTGCTGGAGATGGCAAGGACGAGGGAAAACGCGAGGGCAAAGGTGAGGGCCCAAAGGGGGGTCTCGGTACGCATGGATCGGCCCTACCAACACCTGACCCGCCCCGCAACATCCCGGCCGTCAATCGGGGGTAGAATCCGGCCCGTGCGTACGATTACGACCCTTCTCTCGCTCATCCTGACAATTGCGGCTGTCGGCTGCGGTTCCGGGAGCGCAGCCCTGACGGGCCCGGAGACCCCGCGTCCGTCTGTTGCCGCCATCGAGCCCGGCGATGATTCGGTGCCCGACGTGCCGCTCGAGGCGCCGGACTACGTCCACCGCATCGACGACCTCCATGGCTGGAGCCTCCTCGCTGCTCGACCCGAGGGCGCGGTCTTTGCTCGCACCGAAGTGGTGAAGTTTCTGATCGACCTCGAGGATGAGCGGAAGGTCTACTTCACGCAGACCGCCCGCTGGGAGATCCACTACGACTTCGCGCGCGAGTTCTTGCACTCGGCCGAGCGACCCGTCGAATCCCACGGGGCGTTCAACGTGCGCGAGTACCGGACCGTGGATCGGCGATTCGTCTGCGGGAGCTTGGTTCACTATCTCGACGCCGACACCTGGACCTTCGAGATGCTCGCCGGCGATGACCTCGCCGGGGACCGGGTGCTCCGGGCCTTCGAGCAGGTTCGTGAGGCCGTCTATTTCGGCGAGGACCTGCGCTACCGCTCCCTGTCGGACTTGAATGATCGGCAGATAGCCGGCGTGCGCGATCGTCTTCCCATCATCGCGACCGATGAGCTCCTCGGGGACCTTCGGTATCAGCCCCTCACCCAGGGCGTTACTTTTGGTTATCTGCGCATCGTCCGCGGTCCCCTCGACATGGCGGCGGTCCGGCGCAACGAGTTGCTCGTCACCGCCGACGTGCCCCCGGACCTGCCGCTCACCATGGGCCTGGTCACGGGCACGCTCCAGGCCCCCCTCGCCCACGTCGGGGTGCTCAGCCAGAACCGCGGCACGCCCAACATGGCCCTCCGCGGCGCCCACGATGACCCGCGCTTCACCGCCCTCGACGGCCAGCTGGTGCGGCTCTTCGTTGGCCCCCAGGACTTCAAGGTCGAGGCTGCCCGTCCTGAGGATGCCAACCGCTTCTGGGCGGCGATGCGCCCACCGCGGCCTTTCACGCCTCAGGTCGATGTCTCCGAGTCACGGCTCCTCGATCTCTGCGACCTGAACCACACTTCGGTCCCGGTCGCCGGCGCCAAGGCGTCGCAACTCGCTGAGGTGTGCAATATGAGGCCCCGGGTACGCACCCCCGGGGGCTTCGTCATCCCCTTCGCCCACTACCGTCAGCACCTGACGCGCAACAACCTCGTGGTTGGCATCGATCAGATGCTCGTCGACGGCGCGTTTCGTGACGACCGCCCAACCCGGGACGGGCACCTCCGGGAGCTCCGCGACATAATCGGCCGCCTGCCCGTCGACCGGGGCCTGGTGCGCCAGGTTCGCCGGAAGCTCCGGAGCTTCGGCACCACCCGGACCATCTTCCGGTCGTCCACCAACGCCGAGGACCTGGTGGGGTTCAACGGCGCCGGGCTCTACAGCTCGGTCGTCGTCGACGCGAACCCGACCGAGGAAGACGTCGTCAACGCGATCCGTGAGGTGTGGGCGAGCGTATGGACTTTGCGTGGCTACGATGAACGCGACTTTTATCGCATCGACCATCGGCAGGTCGCGATGGCGGTCCTGGTGCAGCCCTTCGTCTCCGACGTGATCGCCACCGGCGTCGCCATCACCGCCAACCCCTTCACGGTCCACCGCCCCGGGGTTTTCATCAACGTGCAGACCGCCGGGGGAAGCGTGACCGACGCCGGGGCCAGCGTGCCCGAGCAGCATCTGGTTTACACCTACTCCGCGACGCCCGAGCCCGAGGTCCTGTCGCGGTCGTCGCTGACCGATGGCCAACCGATCTTGAATGAAGCCGACGTGATCCGCCTCACCGGGACCCTGGTCGCCATCGACCAGCGCATGCGGCCGTTTTACACCGCCCCGGCAAATGCCGTGGATGTCGAGTTCGTCGTCACCCGAAGCCACGAAGTGGTCGTGGTGCAAGCACGGCCCTACACCGTGGTCTATCCCGATCTCAACACGGATCGCTGACGGTGATGGACGTCACCAGCCCAGCCCGGATCCGGTCGCAGTAGACGCCGCTGATAGACAACGACCGTCCCGAGAGCGACCAACTGCTGGTCGGGACGAGGGTCGATCCCTGGCGGACCTCGACGCTCGATGGCCGCGGCGGCGTGCTCGAGAGCGTGAAGGCGCAATCCGTCGCCGCCGCGATCACCGCGCGCAGGGCCGAAGAGAGCGAGGAGCCGTCGACGGCCTCGTAGTAGCGGTTGGTGCCGCTCCGGGGTCGGCCACCGGCATCGGCCATCTCGTTGAGGCCCGCCCGGAGGGCCGGGATGCCGGAGGTGTCGCCGCTGCTGTCCGGGCCGACGATGCCGATGACGAAGGTGTCGACGCCGAGGCGCGACCGGATGCTGCTGATGGACGAGACCGTCGCGGGCACGGTGGCGCCGCAGGCGGGCTCGGGGAGCCCGTCGGTGGCGAGGATGATGAAGCGCTCGCGGCTCGATGAGACGCCGCTCAGGTAGCTCTGGGCCACGTCGAAGGCCGTCGGCGTCGGGGTATCGCCGGCCCGGGGCCCCGCGGTCCGGAGCCTCGAAGAGATCGACGAGCCGGTCCCCATCGACATGTTGACGTCGGGGGAGGAGGCGACGGAGCAGTTGCCGCGCTCGTCGGTTCCGTCGTGCTCCGGGAAGGTGAGCATGCCCATGGGGATGGGGGTCAGGAGCGGGAGCACGCTATCCACGCCGTCGATGAGCTCGTCCCAGCGGGAGCGGGTCGTCCCGACGGCAGGCCATTGCATGCTGCCCGACCGGTCGATGATGAAGAGGATCTCGCCTTCGCCGGGGATCACCGGGAGCGACTCCGAGAAGCCTTCGCAGCAGAAGGTGGCGCAGTCGGGGTCGGCACAATCGGTGAGGCCATCGCAGTCTTCATCGCGGCCTCCGCTGCACGATTCGGTGCCCGGCCGGGATTCGCCGATGCAGGAGGTCCACTCGGACACGCCGCCTGCACCCGTCACACAGGTCTGCTCGCCGACCCGGCAATCTCCGACGCCGCGGCTCCCGGGCGGCCCGCCGAAGCACGAGATGCTCGTGCCGAGGTCGCAGGTGCACCCTTCGTCGATGAGCCCGTCGCAGTCTTCGTCTTCGCCGGTGCCGCAGCGCTCTTCTCGGGGGACGACGGCTCCGCCGCAGCCATCCCAGGCTGACCCCTCGCCTGCGCCGAAGCAGCGCTGGCTGCCGCCGTGGCAGAGGCCGACCCCGTCGGTACCCGCGGGGCCGTCGTAGCAGGAGCGCTCGTCTCCATCGAGGCACGAGCAGCCTTCGTCGACCTCGTAGTCACAGTCGTCGTCGATGCCGTTGCAGAGGTCGGTCCCGGGGAACCCATCGCCCTCGCAGGGCTCCCAGTGGGTGTCGAGCTCGAAGTCCGATGTGCACCTCTGGGTGCCGAAGACGCAGGCGCCGATCCCCGCGAGGTCCGGGTCCCCGCGGAAGCAGAGCTGCTCGGTCCCCGGCTCACACGCGCAGCCCTCGTCGACGAGGCCGTCGCGGTCCGTGTCGAGGCCGTCGCCGCAGGACTCGCGGGAGAGGACCCCCGAGTCTGGAGCGCCCGAATCCGTTCGGCGAGGCACCGGGTCTCCGGTTGCGGCGCAGCCCACGAAGAGGAGTGAAAGGGTAAAGGCGAGGGTAAGACGACGGTGGGGGAACATCGGGCGCCCTTACGATAGCACCTCTCGGTGCTCGGCAACTCTCGCCGGCTCCCGTTTCGTCAGGCCCCGGAGAATTGGGTCGTAGCGGCGCCAGCTCTCGGGGTCTTGGCCGGGCCAGGTCGGAACAGCGTATTTCCGCTCTCGGACTCGGGTGAGGCTGCTCGCGCCGTCCGATACGACGGGCAGATGGCGGAACGAGGTCGTCGCGTAGAAGAGTCGGTAGTGAAAGAAGTTCTTCTGCACGATCAGGTCGGCGGTACGGACCGGCAGATCGACCGCTTTGAAGAACTTCGGATGGATCGGCAGGGGCGGGCGCTCGGCGACGATGACGCGGGTGCCGCCGAAATCGAGGCGCAGGGTGCGACCGAAGTCGGTCGTCGTCTTCTTCACGAGGGTCGCCTCGACTTCGACCGGGGGTTGCTCATAGCCGGGCGTGCCGCGGAAGGTGACGGGGTGAACGGCGTCGATCTTCGCGTCCCAGAGCTCATCGACCAAGCGAGGGTCGTGCAAGGTCACGTAGGATAGGAGGCCTCGGTCGTCCTTCGCGAGGGCCTGGATGAAGCGCGTGTTGCCCCCGGGGGCGCCGGTCCCGACGATATCGTCGACGTCGATCAGGGTCACCGGGCCGAGCTTCCGGGCCATGTCCCCGCGGACCTCGTCGAGGGCTTCGTCGATGGTGAACATCGGAGGCAGCGGAACCTTGCGCACCGCGAAGGCCCGGTCCGCGAGCTGGTCGGCGAGGTCATCGGCGAGGGCGAGGTCGCCGTCGGTCGAAACGTGTACCGCCCAGCCGAGATCGGGCGCGCTCGTATAGGGATGAACCATGAAGAGGCTGGCGCTCAAGACCCGGGGGTCCTTTTCGAGGGCCTTCATCGCTCGGAACACCGCGCGCATGGGCTTCATGAAATCGATGGTCGTCCCGCCGCCGAGGACTACGGGCAGTTTGCGGAAGGCATGCACCGGGCGGCATTGGCCGCGGAGCGTGCGGACCAAGCGATTGCCGGCTCGAAAGCCCGTCGGCGCGAGGTCCCAGTGGGGGTTGGTGCGGTAGCCGATGAGCACGTCGACGGGGTCGACCAACCCGGCGGATAGGTTGGCGTGCAGGTCGTAGCTCACCGCGATTCGGGGGCCCTCGCCGAGGGCTTCCCGGACCCGGCGCAGGATCACCGCTTCGGGGGCCTCGTCCTCGCCCAGGACCTCCATCGAGCCGTGAAGGGCGAGGTAGATACCGTCCATCGGCCCCGCCGCGCGGATCTTGTCCACGAGGTTATCGACCAACCAATCGAATACTTCGCGGGTGAGCGGACCACCGGGGACCGCGAGAGAAGACGCGAGGGGGACGGTTTCGACGTCGCCGGCGAGGCGGCACGCCTGGACGAAGCCCGTCATCTCCGCGTGGGGCATATAGCCCACGATCTCCGAGCCCCGGAGCGTCGCCGCCTTCGCCAAGGCCTCGCCTTCGACATGGTGAAATTCCGTGAAGGCCTCGCGCTCGGTGGGCAGGGGCGAAAAGGTATTCGCCTCGTGGAAAATTCGGCCGTAGCCGATGCGCAGGGGGCGCCCGCCGCGGCCGAGGGCGAGGCGCTTCATGAGAAGAGTTCCCCGAAGAAGAGCACCAGGAGGCGCTCCCGGGCGGGGGGCGATGCGGCGTCGATGAGGCGATGGATGATGGCGCTCTGCTTCGGGAGCTGACCGTCGGCGATGCCGAGCTGGGCGAGCAGCATGCCGGCGTCGAGGCCGTCGTCATCGGCGCCTGACGCA
>QMMC01000021.1 GCA_003647065.1 Deltaproteobacteria bacterium
CGCCCCTCGGCGAGGACACCCAAGTGTGGTTCGAGATGCTCGGCATCCCCGTCTATCAGGTCTATGGGCTGACCGAGACGACGGCCATCGCCACGATGGACGAACCCCGGGCGGCGAAGCCTGGGCGGGTGGGCCACGCCATCCCCGGGACCGAGCTGAAGGTCGCGGAGGACGGCGAGTTGCTCATCCGCGGCGATAACATCTTCGCTGGCTACTGGCGAAACGAAGACGCGACCAAAGCCGCATTCAACGACGATGGCTGGTTGCTCACCGGAGACGCAGCCGAGGTCGACACTTCGGGGAACTGGCGCATCGTCGGACGCACCCGGAACATTCTGGTCCCGAGCTCCGGCCACAACATCGCCCCCGAGCCGATCGAGCAGCAGCTGGTCGAGACGATTCGCGGCGCCGAGCACGCGGTGGTCTTCGGTCACGCCCGGCCGTTCCTGACAGCCGTGATCAGCGGGCTGGTCGACGAGGGTGACGTCGAGGCCCGGGTCGAGGCGCTCAACTCGGAGCTCCCCCACTACCGTCGCATTCGGAAGTGGTTCGTGGCCCCAGAGTTATTCTCGCCAGAAAACGGGCTGCTCACCGCGAACCAGAAGCTCAAGCGAGGGGCTCTCGAGAGCCACTTCAAAGACAAGCTCGACGAGGTCTACGCGTGAGCGAACTCTTCGGCGGCGTGGGTGGTGATGTGCGGTCGCGGGTCGCGCGGGCCGTCCTGCGTGGTGAGCACTACCGCTCCCTCGCCAGCCGGTGGGTGAAGGGGGACGAGCGCCCCTTCCGAGATCCCGAGGCCTACGCACGCCTCGGGCGCCGGGCGACGCCCCGGTCCTTCACCGGCGAGGCACTGCGCTGGCAGCACGAGGGCGAGACGCTCCTGGTCACCCTGGATCACGGGCCGGTCAACGAGATCGGAAATCTCATGCTCGACGAGCTCGAGGAGCTCTCGACTTACCTCGAAAGGGGCGCCGGCGGCGCTCGGGCCCTCGTCTTCTATAGCGCCCGCGAGAAGGGGTTCAGCGCCGGGGCCGATCTGCGCGAGCTCTACGACGGCATCCAGGAGCGGCGCCGCGACGGCGTTCCCCTGCTCCGCCAGGCCCACGAATTGCGTCGCTTCATCGACCGCATCCACCACGTCTTCGATGTCTTCGACACGGTGCCCCTCACCACCGTCGCGGCGGTGCACGGCTTCGTCTTCGGTGGCGGCTTCGAGCTCGCGCTCACCTGTGACGTGATCATCGCCGACAAGAGCGCGCGTTTCTGTTTCCCCGAGCTGCGGCTCGGGCTGGTCCCGGGCTTCGGCGGCATCCCGCGCCTCAACCGCGATCTCGGCAACGGTATCGTCCGGGACCTCTTGCTCACCGGGCGCAGTTTGCGCGCGAGCCGCGCCCACGAGGTCGGCCTGATCTCGCAGGTCGTCGCCCGCGGTGAGGCACTGAACGTCGCCTTGAAGGTCGCCGAGCAAGCCGCCCGCTTCGACCGCGACACGACCGCTCTCGCCAAGCCCTTCATCAAGCCGCTCCCGCGTCGCGACCTCGACCGCGAGAAGGAGCTCTTCACCTACCTCTTCGCCTCGCCCGTCGTCGAGGCGGCCCTCAAGAAGTTCGTCGAATCCGACGACGTGCGCCCCTACCTGCCATGACTGACATCGAAACAAAGCTCATCACCCTCGCCTCGAAGCGCTTCGACAAGGACGCGACTGGTTTCACTGCCACTGACGACTTCTTCGAGAAGCTCGGCATCGACAGCTACCAGGCCATGGACATGCTCACCGAGGTCGAAGAGGCCTTCGACGTCGAGATCCCCGATTATGAGCTGAACGGCGTGAACACCTTTGGAGGCCTCGCCCAGGTCATCGGGAGGCGGCTGTGAGCGAGATGGTCGCGCCTGAGCGGTACCGCTCCCTCGGAGAGCTTCTGCGCGACGCGCTGCTCACCTTCAAGTCGGAGATCGCCCTCGTCGAGGCGAGCCGCAAGAAGGAGAAGTCCGCCTATACCTACGCGGATTTCTCTCGGGAGGCGATGAAGGTCGCCCGACAGCTCGAGGAAGCCGGTATCGGCGCCGGTGACCGCGTCGCTGTCCTCATGAGCAATCAGCCGCGGTGGCTCATCTCGGCCTACGCGGCGATGTACCGCGGCTGCGTGCTCGTGCCCCTCGACTACAAGTTAGAGGCCCCCGAGCAGGCGGCGTTGCTCGCCCATGCGAAGCCCCAGGCGCTCTTCGTCGAGTACCCCATCTACCGTCTCTTCGGCGAAGGCGACATCGACGTGCCGTTCACCGTCGTGAGCGAGGCTCCCGCCTCCGAAGACCTGGGCGCCGCGCGGCGCTACGAGGACTTCCTCGAGGGCAACGACGGAGACGCGACGGCTCCTGCCTTCGTCCAGCGCGAGCGCGAAGACGTCGCGGCCATCGTCTATTCCTCCGGTACGGGGGGCCAGCCGAAGGGCTGCATGCTCACCAACGATGCCTACCTCGAGCAGTACCGCGGCCTCGGGTCGCTCTTCCCGATGACCACCGGGGACCGCTACTTCTCGATCTTGCCGACCAACCACGCCATCGATTTCATGGTCGGCTTCGTCGGCCCGATCTGCGGTGGGGCGGCGATCATTCACCAGCGCTCACTGCGTCCCGAGTTCATCAATTGGACGATGAAGGAGTACGGCGTCACCCACATGGCGGTGGTTCCCCTCATCCTCGAGGCCTTCGAGCGACGCATCCGGGAGCGCCTCGACGAGACCAAGCCGACGACCCGTGGTTTCCTCGAGGTCCTGACGTCGTTCAACCAACTGCTCACCGATAGGAAGCCCAATCACGACATCTCGCGGCGCCTGCTCAAGCCGGTCCACGACGCCTTCGGCGGACACCTGAAGATGATCTTCTGCGGCGGCGCCTTCACCGACCAGGCGCGGGCCGAGTTTTTCTATCGCCTGGGCATCCCGGTGGTGATCGGCTACGGCCTCACCGAGGCTTGCACCGTCGCGACCGTCAACGATCTCAAGCCCTTTCGAGGCGACTCAGTGGGCAAGGCCGTCGATGGCGTAGAGATCCGCATCGACACCCCGACGGGGCAAGGCATCGGTCAGGTGTTGGTCAAGGGCCGCACGTTGATGAAGGGCTACCTCGACGACGACGAGCAGACGGCGGAGTCCATCAAGGACGGATGGCTGCAAACCGGTGACCTCGGCTGGCTCGATGCGAGCGGACACCTGCATCTGGTGGGCCGGTCGAAAAACATGATCGTCACCGCCGGCGGAAAGAACGTCTACCCAGAGGACATCGAGCAGAAGTTCGAGGGGTTGCCCTGCGACGAGCTCGCCGTCTTCGCGACGAATTTCATCTGGCCCGGAGGAGACCTCGAAGACGAACTCCTGGTCGCCGTCTACCGTGGCGAGGATGGAGACGACGAGGCGCTCCGTTCGGAGCTCGCCCAGCGCAATCACCGGCTGCCCGACTTCAAGCGAGTCGGGGGCCTCGTGCGCTGGGACGAAGACTTCCCCCGGACGGCGTCGATGAAGCTCAAGCGCGGCGTGCTCGCCGACATGCTCCGAGAGAACCTGGAACGGGCGGCGATTCGACCCCTCTGATCATGAGCACTCTTTTTACCATCATGAACCCGGCGGCCGGGGGCGGGCGTGCTCGAGAGTGCTTCGGGGACGCGCGGGAGCGTATCGAGCGCGCCGGCATCGACCTCGAGGTGCACGAGACCGAAGGGCCCGGTCATGCCCGGGAGATCGCTCGAGAAGCGCGCCAGTCGGGGGTATCGCGTTTCCTCGCGGTCGGGGGCGACGGGACGAGCTTCGAGGTCGTCGATGGGATCTTCGGCACCGGCCCTGGTGAACCTGGTGACTTGTCGGACGACCGACCCACACCGACCCTCGCCATGCTCCCCCTCGGTACCGGCAACTCTTTCCTCCGCGATTTCGACATCGATACGACGGACCTCGCTATCGAGGCCATCGCCCGCGGCCGCGAGAGATCCTGCGACGTCATTCGCGTCAAACACCGTGACGGGGTCATCCACTACATCAACCTCCTCTCCATCGGTTTCACCGCAGACGCCGGTGGCCTCATGAATCGCCGCTTCAAGGCCCTCGGGCCCGCGGGTTACGTCTTGGCCACCGTCGTCTGCACGGCGCGTCTGAAACACCCGGTGTTTCCCATGCGTCTCGACGGGGGCGACCTCGACGACCGACCGGCGGTGCTGCTTTCGTTCTCCAACAGCAAATTCACCGGCGGGACCATGATGATGGCACCGGCGGCGGACGTCGGGGACGGCGAGCTCGACGTGATTCGCGTCGGCGACCTGAGTCGCGTCGGCCTGTTGCGCACGTTCCCCAAGATCTTCACTGGAAAGCACGTGGGAGAGCCAGGGGTCGAAGCGACACGCGCCAAGCGCGTCGAACTCGAGGGCCTCGGAGAACTCGAGTGCATGGTCGACGGCGAGGTCATTCCCCTGACCCTCGAGGCACTCGAGGTCGTACCCGGTGCGCTGAAGGTGATCGCATGAGCATGAACCACAGCCCAAACGGCGCGCATCACGTGTCCGTCACCCTCACAGACAAGATCGTATCGGCGGGCCTGTGGGCTGCGGGCATTTCGTGGATCATCCCGTCCTTCGGTACGATGATGGCGCTGCAGACCTTCCTGCGTTCCGATCAGATCGAGCCCGTCAATCGGCTCTACACGTCGATGCAGATAGCGCTGACCGGCTCGAAGTACCGCTCCGTGGTCCACCCGACCGTCGACCCGAATCAGGTTTACATGTTCGCGACGAACCACGTGAACCACTTCGACCATTGCACGATGTATTGCTCGACTTCCCACTTCAAGCAGGGGCTCGAGCTCGAAGAGCATTTCAAATACCCGGTCTACGGCTGGTTCATGAAGCAGCGTGGGACGATCCCCGTTCGCAGAGGAAGTCAGACCCAGACCCGCAAGATCATGGATCAGATGCGGCGAGAGCTGGCCCGCGGCCACTCGATCCTCGCCTTCCCCGAAGGGACCCGCACCCGCGACGGGCGCGTCCGACCCTTCAAGAGAGGGGTCTTTCAGATCGCTCGGGAACTCGGCATTCCGATCGTGCCGGTCGCGGTCACCGGTATGCAGCACGTGATGCGCGCCGACTCCTGGATCATCCGTCCGGGAAATGTGGTGACCGTCTACTGCGAAGAGCCGGTTTCGTCGACCGGGGACGAGTCGATCAACGAATTGGCCCAGAAGGTTCGCGAGCCGATCGCGGCTCGGGTCGATACCTACCTCGAAGACCACGCGAGTAGGCTGGAGGTGCGGGCATGACCGTCACGCAGCGCTCGGACGGCCGGGTTCTCCGCGCCGAAGCCCAGCGGGAGTCCCGTCGTGCCGAGATCCTCGACACGGCCGAGGTGGTCTTCGCCGAGAAGGGTTACCACGGCACCCGCATCAGCGACATCATCCACGCGGCCGGCATCGCCCGGGGCACCTTCTATCTCTACTTCGAGTCGAAGAGCGCCATCTTCTTGGAGCTCATCGAGGCGATCACCCGAGAGCTACGCATGACGGTCGTGGGTGTCGATACGACGGAGGGCGCGCCCCCGATTCAAGACCAGCTCGTCGAAACAGTCTCTCGCATCGTGCGCGCGGTCTCCGAGCACAAGGCGCTCACCCGGATCCTCCTCCGGGAAGCGGTTGGCCTCGACGCGGGGGTCGACGCGAAGCTGCGGGAATTCTACCAGAACCTCCACACCTTCGTTCAGGCATCCCTCGAAAATGGGCAACGCCTAGGCCTCGTCCGGGACGTCGACACGGACGTCGTGGCGAGCTGTATCCTCGGCTCGATCAAGTACCTACTCGAAGAGCGCGTGATAGGTGACGGCGATACCGATCCCGAGCGCATTGGGCGGGCGGTCTTGGACTACAACCTCCGCGGAGTATTGGCGTAAGTCCTCATCATGAAGCGAATCGCATTTCCCATCGTCTCGTCGCTTTCCCTGCTCATGGCCTGCGGCGGGCCCGAGTTGCACATCAACGAGCACCATACGGCCCCCGCCGAATCGGAATCCGAAGATCAAGGTGGCGCTGAAGGTGCCGCGGGAGCGGAGGTCGCTGGCCCGCCAGAGCTGCGCGCCCTGCCCAGCGCTGTGAGTTACAACGAGACGGTCAACCGCCTCGGGCACGCCATCACCGCGGCCGGCCTCTCGATCATCCAGCAGCTCGACCACGCCCAGAACGCTCAGGAGGCGGGCCTCGAACTGCGGCCGACGACGGTCTTCATCTTCGGAAACCCATCGGCCGGCACGCCCCTGATGCACGAGAACCCGACGATGGCTCTCGATTTCCCGCAGCGAATCCTCGTCTACTCCACCGGGGCCCACGAGGTCTTCGTCGTATGGCGGCCCCCCTCGACCCTGGCCCTCGACCATGGCGCGGAGGCTGACGAGCGGCATCACCGTATGGACGCGTTGATGGAGACCCTCGGGGCAGCGGCCGCGGGCCCCGCGCCCCAACTAGGCGCGCGAGGCGCGCCACGCTGATGGTCCCCCGCGCCGTCCCGGCGGCGACCCTCCCGCTTCTCCCCGCATTTCTTTTCGCACTACTCGTGCCAGCGCTACTCGTGCTCCCGGCCTGCAGCGAGCCGCTGCGTCCGGTGCCACGAAAGCAGATGAGCAACCCACCGATCCGCCCGGGGGAGTTTGCGCGGGCCGAGGGCACCCGTTTCATGATCGGGGATGCGCCCTTTCGGTTTGTCGGCGCGAACACCGCGATGATTCACGGGGACCGCGCACGCGAAGGGGCGGCCGACCTCTTCCAGGCTCTGGCCCGGGACAAGATCGGCGTCATCCGCGTCTGGGCGGCCGGGGAGGCGGAGGACGACGGGCGCGCGTGGCATCGAGCCTATGCATTCCGGGTGGGCCCCGAGGCCTGGGTGGAGACCACCTATGAGCATCTCGACCACCTGCTCGCGGAGGCCCGGCGGTGGAACATCCGCGTCATCGTTACCCTGGTGAACCGCTGGGGGGATTACGGCGGGCTGCCTCAGTACGCCCGGTGGATAGGGCTCGAGCCGCACCGACGGCACCTGCTCTCGGCCGAGCTCAGCGCCGTGCTCTCCAGCGAGAGGGCCCGGGACCTCTACCGAGATCACGTCGAGCGGTTGGTGACCCGGGTGAACACCATCTCTGGTGTGGCCTATCGGGACGACCCGACGATCTTCGCCTGGGAGCTCGCGAACGAACTGTCCGCCCAGAGCTGCGAAGCCGACGCCGCGCTCTACGATTGGACTCGGACAATGGCGCGTTTCGTCCGCGGCCTCGACGCGGTTCACCTCATCGGTGCCGGTCACATCGGCTACAAGACCGAGCTCTCTCGGGAGAGCTGGCGTCAGGTGACGGCGCTGCCGGAGATCGGCTTTGCCGACGTGCACGCCTATCCCCAGAACGTGCCGGGGGCGGTGAACGTCGAAGGGCTCGGGGCGTGGCTCGATGACCGCGCCCACCTCTCCGTCGGCGTGCTCGACAAGCCCCTCGTCATCGGTGAGATCGGGTTTCCCCGGGACGACTCGCGCTTCGTTCCCCGAGCCGAGTGGTTCACCGCGGCCCTCGACCGCGCGGAACTCGACGGAGTCTCGGGGGTGATGGTTTGGATCTACCGAAGCTGGGACGACCGCCGAGACCCCCACGGGGTGTGGGCCGAGGGCCCTCTCGCCGACGAGTCGGAACCGGTTCGCATCGCCCTCCGGGGGACGGCCGCGCGCTGGGCCGAGGCAGGCGCCGAAGTTCGTAACGACACGGTCCGAGGTGCAGCGCCGGACGATCGCCTGTACCCAATGGGGCTCGAACACCTTCGTCCGTGGCCCGAGGGAGAGTGGTCCGACGCCGGCGCGGGCGCGATGCGCCTGAGCATCGAGACCTCGGCATTCGCCGAGGGGTGCGCCCTCGGTGATGGCCCCGCTTGGTTGGTCTACGCGGCGGACATGGGGCGCACCGGGGCGCCCGAGGAGTTGGTCTTCGTGGACCTCGGAAGCGCGCCCGAAGACGGTCCCGCGGACCTCGGCATCGACGTCATCATCGACGAGACGCACGTTGGCACCTGGAATGGCCCAGGCCGTTACGAAGCCCTCGACGAGCGGGCTCTCGAGGTTGCCTTCGCCGCTGATCGGACCACCCATTGGATCCGTTTCGAATCTCGGGTCGACGCCGGGCGTGCACATCTCGGCCGCATGATCACAGAGGTTCCTCCCGGGCCCTCGCCCGACGGGACGCCGGCGCCCCCGGGGGTGGTCACGCTGCGCGCTCGTTGGGCTGCTCCGGTATCGCCCTGAGCGTTGTTCGAGAGCCGTCCGAATTCAGTAAGTGCAGACGTCCGCGCCGAGGCTCATCGAGTAGCAGCGCATCGGTGCGGGGCAGGAGCCGCCGTAGGTCGGGTCACAGGAGCAGAGATCGGTGGAACCCGAACAGCTCCCCGTCGAGCCCGAGCAGGTGGAGTGCAGATTGAAGCACTCGCAGGTCGGCAGGCCCCCCCGGGACCCGCAGGAATACCCCGAGTTGCAACCGAGACCGCAGCCTCCGCAGTGTGCCGTGCTGGTCGTGATGTTCACGCAGCTCCCGCCGCAGCAGCGTTGGTTGGTCGACCCGCAGACGGAGTGCTCTGCCATCGCTGGGGTATTGCTGCACGTGCCACCGCTGCATCGATCGGGCCCGGTGCACGCGTTGCCGTCGTTGCATGCTACCCCGTTCGTGGTGCGGCTGCAGGCCCCGGTCTGGCTGCTGCTGTCGACCACGCAGGTCCCGGCATCGCAGCGCGGGGTCGTGACCGTCCGGGAACGGGTGCCGACCGTATTGCACGGGTCCGCACCAAAACCGCCGCAAGACCCCCAGGCCCCGGTGCCTGGAGCGCCGCAGTCCGCGTTCGCCGTGCATTCCTCGCAACTCGACGTGGCCTCGTTGCAGAACATCGGGCAGGTGGGATTCGTATCCGAGCACCCGCCATCGCCCCCGCAGCGATCGTTCGTCGTGCAGTAGAAGCCGTCGTCGCAGCCTGCTCCTAGGCAGTCGTCATCTGCGCAGTCGGTGAGCCCGTCGCAGTCGTCGTCGAGGCCGTCGGTGCACGCGGTCTCCGTCGTGGGGCAGCTCGGCCCGGTGTCCGTGGGGGCATCGATTCCAACATCGGGTCCAGCATCGGGCACGACGGCATCGTCGACGCAGAGACAATGTCCCGTTTCGCCGCAGGTCAGGGCGACATCGCAGTAAGTGCTCACGGCCGGGCAGTCGGCATTTTCGTCGCACGGGGCGGGTCCACAGAACTCCGGGGTGGACGGTGAGCAGCGGGGGTCGATGCACTCCCCGGCCTGGCATTCGGAAAGCTCCGGTGCACCGGCAGGCGCCGGGCAGGCGACGTCGCGGCAACTGCGCGCGATGAGCAGGGTGGCGGCGAAGGTGCGATCCAGGGTGACCTCGAGGGTCCGCCCTGCGATGTGCACCCCCGCGGCGTCACGTAGTCGCACGCGCACGAAGCGGCGGCCTGTGCCGACTTCCCCGACGTCGGCGACGCGTACCCCGTGCACGAAATCTTCGGCACCGGCCACCGCGTAGGAGAGCTGGCGGATCTCCGAGCTCGCAGCAGAGTCGAAGGGGACACGGGAAACCTCGGTCTCGATGCGGGTGAAATCGGACCCCGGTTTCCAGTCGGTGATGACATCGACCGTGAGATCGACGCGGCCCTTGGCGCACGAGGCCGCGCCCAAGAGGACGAGCAAGAGAACGAGCACTGCGAGGCCGACGGTGGGTCTCGTCATGAGGACAGTGTAGCAGACGGTGTGTTTTGCGGCGACGAGGTGCCCCTACTCACAGTGGTGTACATCGCCGATGCAGTAGCCCGTCTCCGAGGAACCTTCGACGCATCCGAAGACCGCGCACTTCCCGACGACCGTTGGCGCACTCGGAGCCATGGTGGGGGGAGGCATGAGGCTGACCTCGTAGCTGGTGTATTCCGCTTGGTAGAAGGCGCGCTCGAAGGTCAGCCACACTTCCGGGGGGTCGCCGTCGGCGATCGCATGGCACTCGGGGTCTTCGCAGAACCGCAGCCTCACGTTGAGCTCGCGGAGGAGGTCATCGCCGCTACCCTCGATGCCGACTTCGACGAGATTGGCCTCGGTCGTGTCCAAGGGGATGCCGGTGAGCTGTGACTGGGGCCAGTCGTTGCTGAAGTCGGCTTCGCCGGAGAGCGCCTGGACCACCAGATTGGGGCGAAGGGGGTCCGCCGCCGGCATGTCGATGGCGAGCTCGAGGATCGCGTTCTGAGCGCAGGCGCTCGACAAGAGGCAGGTGAGCGCAACGGCCAGGGGAATGCGCATCGTCATAGCTCCAGGTGGTACTCCGTGCGCGGGTCCAGCTGGGCGTTGCCCTGAACGATGACGGCGGTGATGATCCCGGCGATGACGAGGGCTGTCCCGGCCCCGACCCAGAGCCACGGGCTCTGATACCAGGGCGTGCTGGCTGCTTCGAGTTCGACCCGGACAGTCAGGCGGTCCCCGCCGCCGAGGCTGCCCCGCCACTCGAAGGGGGCGAAGCCTGGGGCGTCGACGCGCAGAGCGTGCTCGCCGGGGTCGGTCTCGACGGGCAGGGGGCGCTGCCCGGTGTCCTCGACCTCGACGGCATCGAGCTGAACGCGGGCGTCGTCGTGGAGTTCGAGGCCGCCCAGGCTCAGCACGGCCACCTTGTCCGCGACCTCTTCGCGGAGAGGCGTAGCCTGGGCGCGGAGGTCGTCGTCGACGGAGGGGTCCTCGAGGAGCTGGTCGAAGGCATCGCGCGCGTCCCGGAAGCGTCCGACCGCCCGGAGCGTGTAGCCGAGGCTGTAGAGAGCGACCGCCGCGCCGGAAAGAGAGTAGCTGCGCTCGAAGTGGTCGATGGCGTCGGACCAGCGCTGTTCTTCGGCGGCCTCGGAGCCGCGGGCGTAGAGTGCGCGTGCTTCGGTGACCGCCTCTTCCGAGGGCTCGCCGGAGGGGCCGACCCACGGCTGAGCGGCTGCCCCGGAGGCACCGCAGAGGGACAACCCGAGGAGCGAAAGCAGGAGCGTAGCGGGAAGGAGCCCTCTTCGGGCCGTCGGCTTCACGGGTACTGGTGAGCGCGGGAGCCGCATGCGCGGCGATTGTACATCAGGGCGGGTCGGCGATGCAGCTTTGCCAGGGGCCCGCCGGTGGGCTCAGGGCCGCCAACCGGGCAACGGCGAATCCATCGTTGCCCCGGTGCTCATCGTCGTATCCCGTCTCATGGCGCCGCCCATGCCGCGGACCCGGCCCATCGTCCGTCGCATGGCCGCGCTCTGGGGGGGCGCATCGGCAGGAGTCACTTCGTCCTCGGCGGCAATCTCGGCGGCGATCTCGGCGGAGCTTTCAGTGCCTTGGTCCGTTGGTTCTTGCGTCTCCTGAGCGGTCCCGGCGGCCTCTTCGGCTCCTTCGGCTCCTTCCACCTCGGCGGTCGGGGTGCTTCGGGGGCCTAGCTCTTCCTCTGACCCGAGAGCCTCTTGCTCATGTTGTGCGCCGAACGCACTGGGTTCAGTTCCGGCTTCGACACCGGCCTCATTGTCTCCGAAGAGCGCGAAGACGAGCGCTCCGCCGCTCGCGAGCAGCAAGAGCAGGGCCCCCGCCGCGATGGGGAGCACGGCCCGGTGCCTCTTCGTCTCGCCACGGGTCTCCGCGGACAGTATCCACTGCTCCGTCGGCGCCTGGTGGAGGTCGGCGTGGTCCTCGAGATCGGGGGGGCCGGACGTCTCCGTGGGGTTGGCATCGCTCGAGAGCGTGAAGGTGGGCTGCTCACCGAGGATCCGCGGCGGTGTCGGTGCGGTGGCGTCGTCCGCGCCGTCATCGCCTTCGGGGATCTTCTCCGTGGTCACCTGGGAGCCGAAGGCGAGTAGCTGCTCTTCCCGCGTCGCGGGGGCGCCTATGCCCCGGGTGGTGGCCATGCTTTGGACCTTCGAGGCGTCGCCCTCGAGGATGTGGGTGCCCTCGTCCGACTCATCGAGGATTTGGGTGCCGTCGTCTGGCTCGTCGAGGAAGAGGGTGCCCGAGACGGTGCCTTCGATGATCCCGGTCACCGTTTTCACATCCGAGGGCAGCTTGCCGGAGTTGGCGATGCACTGCCGAATGCGTTCGATGCGATCGCCGCCGACCTCTTTGGCAAATCGGCCGATCGCCCGGGGCCCGGGGATATCCTCGAACGACCCGCCGACCCTACGCAGCGCGCTCGCAAAGGAGGCGGCGCTCGCGAAGCGGTCATCGGGATTGGCCGCGAGGGCTTGCATGATCGCATTGGAGAGCGGCTCAGGGAGGTCTCGCCGGAGGACCGCGGGGGCCTGGATCTCGCAGCGCTTCACCTTTTCGAGCTGCTGGAGCGGCGTGCCCTTGAAGAGGCGCCGGCCCGTGAAGAGCTCCCACGCGACGATGCCGAGGGCGAAGATGTCGGAGCGCCGGTCGAGGCTTTTGCCGAGGGCCTGCTCCGGGGAGAAGTAGGCGAACTTGCCCTTCAGTTCGCCGACTTGAGTCTCCGTGCGGCGAAGCAAGATGGCGTGGGCGATGCCGAAGTCCGTGACCCGGGCGCGGCCGTCAGTGCCGACGAGAATATTTTGCGGCGAGATGTCACGGTGCACCAACGAGAGCGGCTCACCGGCCGGCGTCACGGCCTCGTGAGCATCGTCGAGGCCCTGGGCCGCCTGGACGATGAGCTCGACGCCGATGCCCGTCTCGATGAACTTCTTTTCGGCCGCGAGGTGCCGGAGGATTTCACTGATGGTCACGCCGAGGACCAGGTTCATGACGATGTAGAGCGAGTCGTCGTCGGCGCGTCCGAGGTCCAGAGTCTGGACCACGTGGGGGCTCGAGATGTTGGCGGCGAGACGCGCCTCGTCGAGGAACATGTCGACGAACTTCGGGTCCCCGGTCAGGTGGGGGAGCATGCGCTTGACGGCTACCAGCTTCTGGAAGCCTGCCTCCCCGCGGATGCGCGCGGCATAGACCTCGGCCATGCCTCCCAGCCCGATGCGGAAGAGTGGCTCGTATCGCCCGAAATCGACGACCTCTGCGAGGTCCCGCGCCATGCGCTCAGTATAGAGGACACGCCGGTAGAACGAGTGTTTTGCTCGATCGCGGTTTTTGGACGCTCAGTAGTCGAGCAACCAGGCCGCGATGAGGGGGAATACGATGGTCGCATCGGACTCGATCACGAAGCGCGGCGTGTCGACATCGAGCTTTCCCCAGGTGATCTTTTCATTCGGCACGGCGCCGCTGTAGGAGCCATAAGACGTGGTCGAGTCGGAGATCTGGCAGAAATAGCCCCAGTACCGGACGTCTTGCTTCATGTCCTGGTGGATGAGGGGCACGACGCAGATGGGAAAGTCGCCGGCGATGCCTCCGCCTATCTGAAAGAAGCCGATCGACGACTCCTTCTGGTTCTCCGAATACCAGCCGATGAGGTCCCCCATCGCTTCGGTGCCCGCCTTCACCACGCCGTAGGAGCTGATGTCACCGCGCTGCACCGACGCGACGAGCATGTTCCCGAGGGTCGAGTCCTCCCACCCGGGCGTCCAGATCGGAAGGTTCATCTCGGCCGCCGCGAGCAACCACGAGTGCTTCGGGTCGATCTCGTAGTCACCCTTCAGCCGGTCGCTCAGGAGCAGCTGGTACATGAACTCGTGCGGGAAGTAGCGCTCGCCCGCGGTGTCCGCCGCCTTCCATAGCTCGAGCACGTGGCGCTCGATCTTGCGCATCGCCGTGTCCTCGGGGATGCAGGTGTCGGTGACTCGGTTCATGCCCCGGTCGCGCAAATCGCGCTCGTCCTCGGGCGACAAGTCGCGATAATGCGGAACGCGCACGTAGCTCTCGTGGGCGACGAGGTTGAAGACGTCCTCCTCGAGGTTCGCCCCGGTCACGCAGATCGCATGCACCTTGCCCTCGCGGATGAGGTCGGCGAGGACGATGCCCATCTCCGCTGTGCTCATCGCGCCGGCGAGGGTGAGCAGCATCTTGCCGCCGCCCTCGAGGTGGGCCTCCCAGGCCTCGACGGCGTCGACGACGACGGCGGCGTTGAAGTGGCGGAAGTGACGGCGGATGAAGTCTTTGACCTGGGCCATGGTGGGGGGGAATTGACCGCAATCGAGCGCGCGGGGCAAGGCCGCCGGGGCGCCCGAGTTTCCTCACAAACGGACGTAACCGGCTTCCCTCTCGCGCATACGGTGGGCAACGGCGGGGGCCTCGGCGGTCCCTCCCCTGCGCACGTCGGGGTCCCCGCTATTTTTACCCGGTTCAGCCGCCTCCGAGGTCCCAGAGGCGCGGCGTCTTGCCGATGATGGCGATGCCGAAGACCGGGTCCGCGGGCCAGCCCTCTCCAGCGACGGGCCAGCGCAGCCCGAGCTCCATGCCGATGTGCGCGTTGAAGGCCGCGGCCAGGGAGCCCCGCACATGGAGCACCCATTGCCGCGGTCTGCTCGCCGGGGCGCCATCTTCCTGGCTCTCGAACCCCCAGAGCAGGTCCGCGCCGGTCTGGAATGAGATGAAGCGCCAGATCCTCATGCCCCCCTCGATGTTGACCAGGATCTCGTCGCCGACGTCGATGTTGGTATCGGGGTTGGTGAAGCGCAGGCGAAAACCCACGTCGGCCCCGGCGTAGAAGCGCCCGAAGCTTCGGCCGATCAACATCTTCCAGGTGATGTCCCATTGGCCCTGGCCGAGGGGCGGGACCGCTTCGTTGGTCGTGAAGCTGCCCGTCGGCGCTTTGACGTCGGCGTACGCCGAGAGCACGACGGGCTCGAGGAGCAGGCGGTACTGGGCCCCGAAGCGCAAGTCCCCGAGGCCGCCGTCGGTTCCATGCAGTCCACTGTCATTGTGGAACTGCGTATGGAGCACGATGGGGATCTGCAGCGTCAGGTCGAGCTCGTCGGTGATGCCGAAGTAGGTATCCCAGTAGATGGCGGCGACCTGGAAGGTACCCCCGGTGGTGCAGTCGTAGGGCCGCCGGTCGCCGGCGCGGATGGTCACCGGGTTGCCCACCCCGTCGGAGCATCCGTCGAGGCCGAAGCGCTCGTCGTCGGAGTTGGCGAAGACCGTGCTGGAGCGCAGGTAGAGGAAAGCCGCCTTGCTCCAGATGGTGCCCTCTTCGAGGGTCCACGCCCCGGCCTGGGCGCTCCTCGGCGTGGCCATCGAGAACGCGAAGGCCAGGGTCGCCAAGGTCGTCAGGGTCAGCAGGCGCTTGATCGTCGTGGTCGTCACGCGGGGATTCAGTCGGGGGTGACGACCGAGAGTTCGATGGTGCTGCCATCGCTCCGTCGGTCGAAGGCGTGCACATAGCGCTCGTCGAGATCGAAGGCGATGGCCACGGGCACGTCGCCGATGGTGTCGTTCACGACTCCCCACCGAGACCCGGCCTTCGCTGCGAGGACGTCCCAAACGTAGGCGCGCACGGTGCCTCCGGCGAAGAGACCGAAGGTCATGTCCTTGTTGTCGAAGATGACGTCGGGGGCGGGATCGGTCGCCCGGAAGGTGTTGGTGTGGTCGTCGCGGTAGGCGCCGTAGGGGTAGGCGGTGTAGTCGCGGGAGTGGCCGGTCTGGTCCGATACGACCAGGGTGTCGGGGTGCAGCTCGCGCCAGGCGCGCCAGGTCATCTCGTGCACCGGGAGCAAGGGCGACGCCGCCGCGAGCTCACTTCCAAAGACCGCCTGGTTGCGCATCTGGCTCCAGAACGAATCGGAGCTACGGTCGTACATCACCAGGTTGGAGTTGTAGAGGCTCCCCGAGACGCCGAGCTCGACGGTCGTGCCGGCGACGAAACCGTCGCGGTCGTACGACATGCCGGAGCCCGTCAGAGGGCAGAAGGTGATGGCGAAGCGCTGTCCGCCGACGTCTTCGTTCACGATCTCGTGCCACCACAGGATGTTGTGCGGATAGGCCCGGGGGCCCTCGGCGGTGATCACGCCGAGGACTTCGTCGGTGTCGCGCAGGTAGCCGAGCTCGTCGCTGCCCGCGGACACCATGCGCGGTGACTGGAGCGAGGGGATGCAGTCCCGGCCGGCGCAGGCCGGCGCGATTTGATCGCAGGGTACGGTGCATTCGCTATCCCCGGCGATCGTCGCTGCGGCGATGTCGGTGTCACGGTCGAAGATGGAAGTGCCCGAGTGGAAGATGCTCCAGGCGAACCAAAACGCGTTGTGTCCAGGGAGTGAGACCAGATCGGCCGTCGCCGTGTCGGTGTCGCCGGTCATGCGCCAGGTATTGCCGGCGCCGTCGCTCAGGCGGAGAGCAGAGATGCCGGGGCCCGGTGGAGGCGTTGTCGTGCCTCCATCGGTCGTACCGCCCCCATCGACCCTCGCCGGGGTGCCGGTGTCCGCAGTTGGTGGTGGACCGCCCACGCTGACCGATTGGCCACAGGCGATTGTGACCATGGAGACTGTCAGCGCCGCTGCGGCGCGCTTGGCTGCACTAGAAATTGAACCCATCGAAGCACTCCTGTGAGGACCGATCGCGTGTACGCCGCGTGGGAGGGCCGGTTACGGGTTAGGATGCCGCCGAGGGGGCGCTATGGGTCTGGTCCACAAAACACCAATCTTCGCAGTCATCGGGTTCTTGGGAATCTTGGGAATCTTGGGCGCTCTCTCCGTGACCTCAGGGTGCGGGGACGACGCTCCCGTGCTCACCGACAGCAGTACCCGTGACTCGGGGTCGTCCGACTCGGGGCCGGCGGACACCGGCGCCGTCGATTCGGGCAGTACGGACAGTGGCCCGTCCGATACGGGCGCCGCCGACTCGGGGCCGGCTACTTGTGATCCCACGGCATCGGGCATCGTCTTCCCATCGCGCGAGTGGAACGCCGAGGTCGTCGCCGCCGGCGCCCTCGTCGACGAGCCCGTCGGCGTCGCCTTCGACGGTCGCGGGGCCCTGCTCTTTTCGAACAGCTCGAGTTGGATCGGCGCCGGGGTCGACCCAGGCGACGTGCTCGAGGTGAACGGGGGTACCCTCGGCGCTTTTGCCGCCGACGACCTGATGGTCGGCCCGGGCCACGTCGCGTTCCTCGGCGCGGCCGCTGGCGGTTTCGACCCGGGGCTCTATCTCGCGACCGAAGACGGGTCCGCCGCCGGCGCCACCGATACCGTCCTGGAGATCTCCCCCGACGGCATGACCGTCGCCGCGCTCACCGCCGCCGTCACCGACCCCGGCGAGGTCGAGTTCGGAGGCGGCGGTGACTTCGGCGACGACCTCTACGTGACGACCCGCGAGCGTGACGACTCGACCGCCCCCAACGCCCGAGTGCTCGTCCGAGTTGCTTCCGACGGCACGGCGACCCCTTTCGATGTCATGGACGGCAGCACGGTCATCACCGGTGCCTGGTCCCTCGAGTTCGGTCCCGGCGGCGCCCTCGGCACCGACCTCTTCCTCGGCACCATCGACGACCCCGGTTTCAGCCCCGGGAGCATCGATGGCATTTACCGAGTCCGTGCGAGCGACGGTGAAGCGACGCTCTTCGCCAACGGCATTCGTCCCCGGGCCATCGCGGCCCCGGCTCCCGCTTCCCCCCTCGCCGAAGCCTTCGGCGAGCACCTCTACGTCGTGACCGCCAATACGATTCTGCGCATCAACGCCGCCCGCTCCGTCGAGACCTTCGCGACGGGCATCATGAGCACCGCGGGGATGCGTTTTGGCCCAGATGGCGCCCTCTACATCGCCCAGCCCGGCGCCGGGAGAGTGATTCGCGTCTCTCCTTGTCCGGCCATGTAGGCGGTCTTCGCCGCGCCCCCGGGGCCTTCGCCTCTCACGGGGGCAGACACCCGAACTCCCGCACGTAGACCGGGTTCGGGGTCGAGTTTGGCGCACCCGCATTCCACATCACGAGCACCCGCTCACCGTCGGCGCTGACGTGGGGATGACCGATGAACGCCTGCTCGGGAATCGCTTCGACGGGGAGCGGGCCGGACCACGCCTTTTGGACCTCTCCCCGGGGTCCCCAGACCTCCACGTGCATGTCGTCATCGGGGAGACCGGTCGCGCCCCAGACGGCGACGGTCTGATGCAGCGCCGGGCGCGGCAGGAAGAAGTCGCCGCTCCCCGAGTCGCCATAGGACCGGCCGTCGGGGAAGGGGGCGAGGTCGGTGAGCGCCTCGAAGGTCGGGCTCACGAGCTGGGTCGTGCTGGGCTCCCGGACCCTCCCGGGTGAAATGTAGACCCAGCCTTCTTCGACCCCGACCAGGCGCTGCCAGCTCGCGTACTCGAGGTCGACGCGGCGCTGGACGAGGGCCGTGCCCTCGGCGTCGAGCAGGTAGAACCACTGAAACCGATCCATCGGGTCGTCCCACCCCGCGACCAGGATCCCCACCCGGCCTTGCCACACGCCTAGGGTCACCGAGCCGACGTGGGATCCGAACGTATCGACCGGGACCCTTCTCTCATCGGAGCCATCGGGCGCGAAGGTCGCGACCGCCAGCCCATCCCCCTCGGTCCACGCCGCCACATAACGCTGCCCCGACCAGACCATCAGCTCGACGTTGCGCGCGCCGTGGGGCGAGAGCGGCTCCACGACCGTCGGCCGTCCGCTCGGGGGGGTGAGCAGAAGTCCGAAGATGTCGTCGCTGCCAATGCGATAGAACGTCGCATTCGGAACGCCTCCGGGGGGCATCGGTTCGACCCCTGCCAGGGGAAAGGTCCAGAGGATGAAGTCATCGAGGGCGAGCTCGATGGGGCCCGTGGGACGACCGCGCCGGTCGAGGAATCGCCGATAGAGGTTGGGCCGCTCACTGCCGCCCGAGAGCCCGAGATTGAAGAGCGCCACGAACCCGTCGTCGGTTGGCGCCAGGGTATTGCCGAACGCCCAGAAGCAGCTGGTGCAGTCCCCCGTATCGAACTCATCGCGGCGCACCGTGATCGCCTCACCGAGGGCGCCGAAGGCGAGGTCCTCGTCGACGACGCCGTCGCAGTCGTCATCGACTCCGTTGCAAGTCTTAGCCGTTGGCACGCGCGGCACGTACTCGGGGAACGCCCCATCTTCGCACTGAAGCATGTGCGCGCAGGCCGTGTCCCCGCACACCCGGGGGGATACGTCCTCGTCGACGAGGCCGTCGCAGTCGTCGTCCGTCCCGTTGCAGGTCTCGGCGCCGACCGGTCGGCAAGGGCTCGCGTCCACCGCGACGTCATCGGCCCCAATACCCGTCCGCGAGCCACAGGCGACCCCGCAGGCGAACACGCACAGGAACAAGACCGCAGCCGCCGAGTGCACTTTGATGGCACGTCGTCGCACGATGCGATGGTCGCATTTGTGGGCGACCCCTGTCAGGCGCGTCCCGCGTGTCCTCGGCTTCCTGCCGAAGAAGCCGAATTGTCGCCGAGCCCGGCGCTGGGAGACGACTTGCGTACCTCCCTGTCCGCCGTCCGCTGCGACCCGTCGGTCAGAAGTGTTCCTGTCGAAAGGGAAGCCCCTCGCCGGCGGCGGCTCGGCGGGCTTTCTTGCCGAGGCCCGGGGGCCCGCAGAAGAAAACATGGGGCAGATCCGGGGCGTGCTCCCGGGCGAAACCTCGCATCAGCTCGTCCCACCGCGGGGCGCCGAGGGTCGTGCGGCTGCGTAGGCCGGTGATGAGGTCCTGCCGGGTCCGGGCGTAGAGCAGGTCCATCGCGATGCGCAGCACCGTGCTCTTGATGTCCCGATTGCCGGCGTCCATGAAGATGCGGAAGTCGAAGCGGTGGGGGAACTCGGCCTCGAGCTCCCCGAGCAGCGACGCGAACCACCCGAAGGCGAACTGGCTCCGGCAGACCCATATGAAATGCACGCGCTCGGGCACGGCCTCGGTGTCCGGGTTGGCACGGAGCTGGATGAGCATGCTGCGGAGGATGCTCGCGAAGGGCGTCACGCCGATGCCCGCGGCGATGAGGACGGACTGATTCGAGCGGAAGATGTGGGCGCTCGGCGTGCCGTAGGGGCCATCGATGGACGTTGGGAGGGGCGCCGCGGGAGGCGCCTTGGCTTCGGCCAGCTCGCAGAGGGCTCCGGTCCAGTTGCCCGCGGTGCGTACGTGAAAGGTGAGCTTGGCCGCGTCTTCGGGGGCGCTGCTGATGGTGAAGGGGTGCCACTCGAGCTCTGCTACCTCGGGTATGCGTAGGAAGACGTAGTCGCCGGCTTCGAACTCGAAACCCCGGGGGCGTTCGAGGACGACGCGGGTGACCCGGGCGGGGAGGGCGTCGAGGCTCACGGCGCGCGATTCGTGCATGCGCCGGGCGAAGAACTTGTCGATGACGTAACCGGTGAGAGGCGCGGCCACCCAGATCCACGTGACCGGGCCGTGCAGCAGGATGAAGACGAACCACAGCGGCCACAGGCGGTGAACGGCGTGGAAGAGCTCGAAGTGGTGACTCCGGCGGATGGCGTCTCGGGCGAAAACCGAGAGCAGGACGTGCACCACCAGGAGCCCGACGCCGGTGAGGCCCGCCGTCGTGAGCAGCCCCGCCCAGATGCCGCCGACGCCGCCGACGCTGCCGACTTCGCCACCCCCGGTGGCCCAGTTGGCGAAGTGAGCCGCGGTGTGGGCTACCGCGAAGACCAGCGTGGCGTTGCCGACGAGGCGATGGAAGAGCACGTGCTCGTCGATGAGCACCCGGCCGACGCGGGTGCGGCCGAGGCGGGTCAAAGTCCGCCGCATCATGGGCACCAGGACCAACGCTGCCCCGAGGTTGAGGGTTGCCCCGAAGCCGCGGGCGGTCTGGATGTAGACGTTGGCACCGGCGGCGCCATAGGTGAGCCACGCGTCGACGAAGAGGGCCACGTTGGCGACGGCCCAGACCGCGACGAGGACCATGTATCCGGTCCCGGCCCAAGTTGGCCGTGCTGGCCGCGCTGACCACCATCGACCTCTGGCCCTCGTCGGTTCGGGGCCCATGCCCAACCAGCGCAGGTCGCCGAGGGTCATGTGCTCGACGACCCCCGGATAGTGCGCGATCGCGCCGGCGAACTCTTCGTAGCTGATCACGCCGTCACCGTTGGTATCGGCGTGGTCGAACATCGCAGCGACGAGCTCGTCGACCACTTCCGGGCCGAAGGCGAGGCGGTTTTCGGCCAGGCTCGTCCAGAGCATGCGCGTCAGCTCCTCGACGTCGATGGCTCCGTCGCCGTTGGCGTCGTGGACCCGGAACGCGAAGCGCAGCTTGTCGTCCGGTGAGCCGTCGATCAGCGCTTCGACGCGCGAGACCAAGAGCGCCCGGTCGATGCGGTCGTGGCGGTCTCCGCCGAGGGCTGAGATCAAGCGCCGGGCGAAATAGAGCGACGAGAGCCCGAGTTGGCGCTGTAACTCGTGGGCATCGACGGCGTCGTCGCTGGGTCGCCCCGGGATCTCACTGACTCGCTCGAGGAGCGAAATGTCTTCGCTCGATCGCTCCTTCGTCCCGGACCCCATTTTGCTCGCGAGGGTAGCACCGGCCCCCGGCGCTGGCCGACTCGCCGACTCGCCGAGGAAAGCTCGTTGGTGCTCCCGCCTCACGCAGCCCCGAGCACCTGCGGCCGGTTTGGCCTACCTCGCCGCGACGAGGAACCCGAGTTCGTAGGTCGCATTCTCCGGAAACTGATAGCCCTCCGCCCGGAGGTCTACGAGGGCTTCGGCGATGCAGGTCGTGAGGTCCTCGTCTTCGGTCTCGACAGTGGGCTCGTCGACGATTCTGCCCGTGGGGTCGAGTCGGACCGAAAGGTCGATGTGCAACCGATCCGAGGGCCTCCGGAGGCCCTCGATGCTGATCACCGCGCAGTGATGAAGGGCCACGTCGATGCTGCGATAAACGAGAGCACTTCGCGCTCGATCGGTCGCGACGCGCTCGTAGTCGAGGGGCTCACGGGGTTCGGCGAGGGCCCGCGACGCGCGGCTATCGCGGCGCGGTTGACCCCGCTCGTAGGCGAGTTCGTTGGTGTCGGGCCACAGGAAGCGGTCGTCCGAGAAGCGCGCGATCTCGACCCAGCGCTCCTCTCCGGCATCGTGCAGCAACCAGGGAGGGAAGCGGACCTGAAGCAGGTCTCCTGCCCAGCGGGACTCGAGACGATAGACGTCCTGGTAAACGTAAGCCCGAAGGGGCGGGTCGGGCCGCACGATCGGTTGGACGTTGCTCACCAGCGTGACGAATTCACCGTCGTAGATCAGTTCGTCGGGGCCCCGCGGTACGTGAGGTCCAGGACTCGTGGGATCGCACCAACGGGACCATACGCCGACGGCCGCGGGGCGAACCGGCTCGGCGACCGGGTGGGCCTCGACGAGGGAGACACCGGGATCACGGTCGGGACATGACGAAAGAGAGATCTCGTCGAGGGCCAGCGTGCGCGGCGTTCTGGCCGGAGGTCCGGCCTCACCTCCACAGCCGAAGAGCAAGACGAGCAAGATGGCCAAGACGAGCAAGACGCTCCCGAATCTCATCGGCACGACCAAGGGCACCGTTCTCCGCGGGCCGATTGGCGCTGGCGTCTCATTCGACGTGCATCACCGTGCGCTCGGGGCCGCAGCGCGAGTCCACACATCTCGACTCGATCACCGCGAAGGCCTCCGAGGCTTCGTGGTGAATGAACACCCCGCAGCGGTCGAGGTGGTCCGCCGCATCGACATCGAGCCGTATCGCATCCGCCGCGTGTACGACGACCGCGTACTCGGGGTCTGGATGTCCTGGATTCGTGATGGACGTACATTCGTCATTCGAGCGGCATGGTCTCTGTCGCGAGACCTCCGCGTCCTCGAGAATCGCCACCCGAGTGCTTCGACACGACTCGCTCTCGCCCGCAGGTACCGCCTCTTCATTGGCCGCTGGGCCGCCGGCCGTTCCTTCGCCTGACGCGGTTGCACGCGATGAGGATGCAGCCACCGCGGATTCGGTCGGGGTCGGTGACTCGCGGGGTGCCGATGCGCCGGCACACGATGCGGCTGCGAGGAGCACCGAGGTGATGATGGCGTATTTCATGTCGAACGAAGGTGCTCTGGAGCCAGCCATCCGTCTGAGCTGCGGGCGCGCGGGCTGGTCGACCGCACCGTGAAGAGCCGAGCCTACCCCACGAGCCGAGCGTTGGTCGCCATGGGCTTCGCGCGGGCCGGCGGTGACTGTGCGGTCCCTCTGTACGCTCGGTCCAGGGGCCTTTCGTCCGCCGCAATTAGGCACTAACGTCCCGCCCCCATGACCCGCATCGCTTCAGCCTCGTTAATCTTCGCCCTCATCACCCTCGTCGCCTGTGGCGGCACCCAGCCCCCGGTGGTGCAGTCCACGGCCCTCGCCCTCGACCAGTTTGACCGCAATCGCTTCAACCAGCTGGCTCTCCTCCTCGACGCGCCGGCATTCTGGATCGGCGACGCCGACGGTGACGGAGCGGTGAGTCCCGGGGAGATCGCTTCCCTCGACTTCTACTCATCCACAGGAAACTGGATTGACGCCGAGGGGCACTTCAACGACGACTTCGAAGCGCTCTACCGCAGCATGGTCGCCCTCGACGCGGCGGGGCAGCCCGCAGACGCGCGGCTCTCCCAAGTCTACCGGGAGCTCGGCGCCGCCGCCCTCGCCCTCATCGCGACGGACCTCTCCGGCAACACCCCGGAAGAGCGTGACTTCGCCCGGCGCATGGTGGCGGTCGGCCGGTCGATCGACGCCCTCTACGCGCGGCAGGTTGGCATGGCCGTCATCGCCAGCACCCAGCAGCCAGACGACCCCGCGTCCCGAGCGGTCTTCCGCCGCAACTGGGGCCCTGCGTGCCTCGCCCCGGCGGTCCAGAACGAAGAGCTCTGCAGCGCTCTTCCTGGCTCCCCGGACCAACCCGTCGACGTTTATCCGGCGGCCCTCCAGCGCGAAGAGGGCTTCTGCGAGGCGCTGAGTGCGCGCGAAGACTCTGAGACCCTGCTCTCTCCCTTCGTGGTGGTCCGTGAATCCGAAGGCGAACTCATCGCCGTGCCCTACACCGAGGCCTACAGCGAAGAGATGACCGAGATCTCGACGGCTCTCACCCAGGCCGCGTCGGTCCTGTCGGGCCCCGCCGAGGAGGCCCTGCGCACCTACCTTCGGGCCGCGGCCCAGGCCTTCCTCGACAACGATTGGGTTCCGGCCGATGAGGCCTGGTCACGCATGAACGCCGAAAACTCGAAGTGGTACGTGCGTGTCGGTCCCGACGAGGTCTACTGGGACCCGTGCAGCAACAAGGCGGGGTTCCACATGACCTTTGCCCTCATCGACAGCGGCTCCCTCGAGTGGCAGGAGCGCCTCACCCCCCTGCAGCAAGACATGGAGAGCGCCATCGCCGCCCTCGTCGAGACCTACGAGGCCCGGGAGACCAACTTCCACCTGCCTGACTTCATCGAGATCGTGGTCAACGCCGGTGACGACCGGGACGCCTTCGGTGCGACCATCGGCCAGAGCCTGCCCAACTGGGGCCCCGTCGCGAACGAAAACCGTGGCCGGACCGTGGCGATGACCAACCTCTACACCGACCCGGACAGCGCCGGTCGACGCCGGGCCGCCGCCGAGTCGATGGTGACGACCGAGACCCTGGCCTCCTTCGCCACCTCGCCGAACGCCGGGTTGATGAGCACCATTCTCCACGAGGCGACCCATAACCTCGGCCCCGCCGGGGAGTACGAGTTCGAGGGCAAGACCGCCGAAGCGGCCTTCGGCGGCGAGATGGCCTCGATGCTCGAGGAACTCAAGGCCCAGACCGGGGCCCTCTTCCTGCTCTCTCTCTTGAAGGAGCGCGGCGTCCTGGACGAGGCCGCCGTGAACGAGGCCTACCTCGACTCGATCCTCTGGGCCTTCGGCCACATCAGCCGTGGCATGTACACCGCCGGCGGCCACCGCAAGGCCTACAGCCAGCTCGCGGCGATTCAGGTCGGTGAGCTCATCGCCGCCGGCGCCATCACCTGGGACGCGAGCCGCACGGCGGGCAACGGCACCGACCCCGGGAGCTTCTCCATCGACTACGCCGCCATGCCTGCCGCCGCCGAGGCCTTGATGGCCAAGGTCGTCGGCATCCTCGCCGTCAACGACGTCGAAGCTGCCACCGCCCTCGCCGCCGAGCACGTCGACGGCGACACCGTGCCGCAGCAGGTCATCGCCGAGCGCTACCAGCGCTTCCCGCGTCAGAGCTTCGTATTCGCCGTCTCGTACTGACGGCTCCGCCGTCGCGGTTCGCCGCGGTCAATCTTCGGGGGCGTCGTCGTCGACTCGGCCTTCACGGCGGAGGCGGTGTCGCCGGAGCGCTCGGCCATCAGCTTCGGTCGTCGCGGGGTCGGGGCGGCTTGCGGCGGGTTGCCCCGTGAGGCGCTCGAGCCAGGCCGGGTCGCCCCGGTTGTTTCCGAACCGCGCGAGGGTGTCGCGGCAGCTCGCGCCGTTGGCGGCTTGGTGCTGGGGAGTCATGCAACGCCGCACCTCCGCCGGGAACGCCCGGCAGAGGGCGAGGTAGTCCGCTCGGTTCACCCGGCCGGCCTGGCTCTCATCGAGGAGCTCTCCCATGCCTTCGCTGGTCTCTCGAAGTACGGCGAAGGCTTGCTCACAGGCGGAGGCGTCGCCGCCGACTGTCCGCAGTCGGTCGAAGCGGGCCAAGATCTCCGCTTTGGTGGGGCGCTGCCGGGACCGTTCGCGGCGCATCGTTCCGCCGAGGGCGCCACTCTCGGGAGCATCCGGGCCTCCCTCTTCCGCCGTCCGAGGGCGCGTCCTCCAGCGCTGAGGGCCGGAGCTCTGCGGACGTCGTTCTCCGGGCGTCACCTCCCGGCTCGGGCCGAGGCCCGGGGGCAAGGCCGCGCCAACCTCCGCCGTCGGGGCGGGCTCTTCGCAGGCACCAAACGCGACGACGAGCAGGCATCCGACGATGACGCGACGAAGCATCAACGCGCCTCGAGGATGGTGGTGACCGCCCGGCGATCGTCATTGGTCGAGAAGATGAGCGTCACCATGCGCTCGCTCCTCTCGGCCGCGAGGACTCGGGGGGCCGGCGAGGTCAGCGGTGTGAGGGCGGCCGCCGGGGCCGGGGCCTCGCCTTCGAGGAGCCGCCATCCGCGGCGGACCAGGGTCTCTCGATAGAACTGCTCGACGTCGGTCTCGGTCGGTCCGTCTTCTTCGCTGACATAGACGGTCATGGCCTGGGGGGTGCCGGATTCGTGCACCGAGAGAAATCGTCGCAGACCGTCGGGCCGGTCGACGTCTCGGATGTCCTGGCCCGGCGCGTCGCCCTCGGCCGGCAGCATCTCGCGGAGCACGAAGGGGCCGTCGGTCCAGAAGGCGACGAAGTGCGTGCCCCCATCACCGTCTTTGTCCTCTTCGGCGTAGATGTATCGCATGTCGCCGATCTCCGAGAGGTCTCCGGACTGGGCATAGCGATGGTACCGCTCCATGAAGCCCTTGGTTCCGTCGGTCTCTTCCATATAAAGGCACGCGACCACGCCTCGGCCGCCGCTCTCGGTCCGGAGGATGGGATCCATCGCGTCGGTGTTCAGCTGCACCTCCGGGTGTTCGGCGACGAAGGTGTCGAGTTCCTGGATGAGGCCCCCGTCGTGATCGAGGCAGTGCCCTTCGTAGAAATCGAGAACCTGGTGCAGGTCGTGGGGACTCTTCCCGGACGACAGATGGATTCGTTGGCCGTTGAATACGAGAGTACGCCGAGCATCCTGACGCGTCGCGCCGTCGTAGTGCAGCATGGCGCTGCCAGTGTCGATGAGGCGTTCGGTGAGCTGGGCACGCGCCCGATAGCCCCACACCGAAAGCACGATGGCGACGGCCGCGGCGAGGAGGGCGGCGACCCGGGCCATGCCGAGCACGCGCTCGGGTACATAGGCCCAGAGGGGTATCTTGGTGGGGGCGCGGCGGCTCACAGGATCTCCGGGAGCCCGAAGAGCAACCAGGCTTCGTAGTGGATGTCCTCGCCGAGCTCTTGGGGCTCTTCGTTGCACATCAGGCCCATGCGGTAGTCGATGCGCACCGTGTCGCTTCCGATGAGCGGGGGCTCTTCGATGGAATCTGCTCGCCGTGCGTCGAGCTCGCGCAACGGCTCCGGGTAGTAGGCGTGGCCGAGCACGCTGACGAGTCCCGAGAACACAGCGTCGACTTCGTAGTCCGCCTCGCTCATCGAAGTTCCGCTCGACGGACTGGTGTCGCAGTTGTTTGTCGCGTGGTGCCAGGCGTCGGCCCGGGTCTGCTGCATCACGCCGATCTTTCGCTCGTACCCTTGGTAGATGTAGATGATGCCGGTCCAGATGAGGATGAAGACCGGCAGCATGATGACCGTCTCGATCATCGCCGTGCCGCGGATATCGCGCAGGAGTGAACGCCGCTCGTTCGTCGGTCGTTTGTCCATCAGTGGATCACCACGTCGATGATTTCCGAAAGACCGCCGGCGCCTCCGGGAACGCTGCCGGACAAGGGCAGGCGGAAGCGCCTCAATCGTGCTCGCCACATCATGTGCCAGAGCCACTCTTCTTCGTCCATGTCGTCATCGAAGTAGAACTCACCCTGGGCGAAGCTCCAGTTGGCGATCTCCTGGAGAGACTCGCCCGGGGACGCTGCCCCGTCGGTATCGCCCCAGGCCGCTATGCCGACCCGTTCCTGGGCCGCCTCGAAGGGGTAATCCCCGTGCATGTAGGCGCGCACCTGGAAGTTGTCGTCGCCCATCTTCGCGTCTTCGACGACCCGTAAGAAGTACTCGTCTTCGCACCAATCGTCGGCGTGCAGGTACGCAAAGCCCATGCTCGAAGCGGCGCCGATGAGCAGGTAGATGTCGATGTCGCAGCAGATCAGCGTGCCGATCGGTGCCTGTGACGACGCAAACGGGGCGACCTTCTCGTCGCAGGGCCAGTCCGAGTCGTCCTCCTCGACCGGGAGTCCGTCGATCGGCAAGAGAAACCCCTCGGTTACCGGGGGGTCGTACATCGAGGCGTACTCTTCGGCTTTCACTAGGGCGAGGGCCGGGTAGGTGTAGCGGATCGTGGTCGCCGCGGTGCTAGCGAGGTCGATGATGTCCTCCATGTCGTCTTCGACGTCGCTGCGCACGTCCTCCATGTCGACCGCCTCCTCCGCGTGGGTCGCCGCCTCGTCACAGCCGCTACTTCCATAGGTCACGATGCAGACGATGGTCGCGATGGCTGCCGCGAGGATGAGGCCGGAGACGATGGCGTTGATGATCGTCTCGACGGCGGCGGCGGCGGCGATGATGACGTTGAGCAGGGCGATCAGGTTCATGCCCCGGGCGTTGATGACGGCGCCCCCGAAGGCCGCCGAGTCAGCGGCGTCCTGCATCACCTGCCGGTAGACGATGGCCTCGCCGATGCCCCACAGGTAGTAGAGAACGCCGACCAGGAGCACCGCCATGAAGATGCCGATGACCATCGTCGCGCCGCTCTCTGCGCGGCCGAGGTTCTCGTCAGTCTTCATAGGTGAACCCGGCTCCCTGGTTGGTCATCTCCGCCTCGGCCCGAAGCACGCGAAAGCGGGCGCCGAAGACCGAGTAGACGACGCCGGCGTAGGGCGTCGCCGCCTCGTTGAGTTCGTCGAAGCCCGGGCTTTCCTCGGCGAGGCGCTGCGAAGCGTGGGCGAAGCGCTCCTGCGCTGCCTGGACGCGGGCGGCATCACCGCTAGCCGCAGCAGCGGCGACCTCCTCGGCGGCGGCTCTGGGGAACCCCGTGCGCAGCGAAAGATAATCATCGCAGAGGAGTCGGGATACGACCGGCACCCCGCAGTGAAAGAGGTAGGTGACCCGGGTTCGGACGCGTCCCCGGGTATCGAAGCGGTCCTCGTTGTCGTCGGCCCCGGGCGACGAGGGGAAGGTCACGGCGACGGCGGTGCGGTTGTAGACCGTGGCCCCCGTGAG
>QMMC01000022.1 GCA_003647065.1 Deltaproteobacteria bacterium
ACGGGCCTTTCGCCATGCTAGCTTGCGGCGGGTTTTAGCGGCATGGGCAAACGAGACGTCACCACCAAGCCTCCTATCGGCTGGACCATCTTCGCCATTTTGACGGCGTTGACCATGTTCGCCGACCTGTGGGCCATCTTCTTTTTTGCACCGGTCGAGCTCCAGATGGGGATCGTGCAAAAGATCTTCTACGTGCACGTGCCGAGCGCCTACGCGATGTACGTCGCGTTCATCGTCTCGGCCGTCGCGAGCGGAATCTACCTCGTGAAGCGCAGCCCGCGGGCCGACGCCTGGGCCGTCGCCGGTGCCGAGGTCGGCATGATCTTCTGCGCCATGATCCTCATCTCGGGGCCCCTGTGGGCTCGCAAAGCCTGGGGTGTCTGGTGGACCTGGGACCCGCGCCTGACCACGACGCTCCTCGCCGGCATGATCTTCGCGGCCTATCTCGCCCTGCGCTCCTCCGGGGGCACGGGCGAAGTCGAAAAGCGTTTCGCCGCCGGCCTCGCCGTGCTCGGCGTCTTGGACCTCCCGATCATCCACTACAGCGTGCAGCGTTGGCGCGGTCAGCACCCCACCGTGATCGGCAAGGGCGGTGGCGGTCTGCACCCGGACATGACGACTACGCTGCTCTTCAGTTTTCTCGCTTTCACCTTTTTAGTCATTCTCCTCCTATGGACCCGTGCGCGCTTGCAGAGCCAGCTCGCCGCCGTCCAGGAGGTCGAGCTCGAGGCCGCCCATCGTGGCCTCTTGGAGGACGCCTGATGCGTGCCCTGCTTCGAACTGCGCTCCTGGCGCTTGCCCTGGGCTTGGCCATCGGGCCCGCCATCACCATGGCCCAGCCCGCCGACGGCGAGGGTGAGCAGGGTGCCGATGAACAGGGCGCTGAGAGCCCGGACGAATCCCGAGCCACTTCTTTCCGTGCCGTGACCGGCCCCGAGGCCGAGGACGTCCCCGGGGGCACTTTGCTCATCGCCGCCTATGGCGTGCTGTGGGTCTTGATCTTCGGCTACGTCTTGCGCCTCGGCCGCCTCGAGGCCCGCACCCGCGCCGACGTGACCCGCCTCGAGCGGGGGCTCGCCGAAGGCTCCGGCGGCGGTGCATCGGACGAGGGCTGACGTGCCCAGCATCGAGCACATCCTCTACATTCCGGGAATTCTGCTCGTCGGATTTACCCTCGGCTTCCGTTTTGGGGCCAAGGCCGCACGGGCAGAACTCGACAGACAGAAGAAGGCGCGCCGCGATTAGCGGGGCACCGGCCGATCGCATCGGAAGGTTTTGAACATGATGAATTTCGCCATTACCGACGAGCAGAAGGCGCTCGTCGACAACGTTCGCAAGTTCGTGAAGGACCGCATCATCCCGATCGCAGCCGAGTGCGACGAGAAGTCGAAGTTCCCGATGGACGTCTTCAAGGAGGCCTGGGAAATGGGCCTCTCGGCTCCGACGATTCCCGAGGCCTACGGCGGCATCGGGCTGTCCGAGATGGAACAGGTGCTGCTCACCGAAGAGCTCGCCTACGGCTGCACCGGCATCCAGACTTCGATCACCGCCAATGGCCTCGCCGCCACTCCGCTGATCATCGCCGGCAACGAAGAGCAGAACAAGAAGTACCTCGGCATGCTCACCAACGAGCCGGTCTGCGCTGCCTACGCCATCTCCGAGCCGGCCGCCGGTAGCGACGCCGCAGGCATCCTCACGACGGCCAAGCAGGTCGGCGACGAGTGGATCCTCAACGGCACGAAGCACTTCATCACGAACGCCTCGTTCTCCGAGTGGTACGTGATCTTTGCCACGACCGACCCGAAGCTCCGTCACAAGGGCATCATGGCCTTCATCGTCGACCGCGAGACCCCCGGGGTCTCGATCGGCAAGAAGGAAGACAAGATGGGGCAGCGCGCGAGCGACACCTCGACCATCATCCTCGAGGACGCGAAGGTGCCGGCGGCCAACCTTCTCGCCCCTGCCGGGCAGGGCTTCAAAGTCGCCATGGAGACCTTCGATCGCACCCGCCCGGACATCGGCGCCGGGGCCTGCGGCATCATGCGCCGGGCCCTCGACGAGTCGGTGGCGTACGCCCTCGAGCGCAAGACCTTCGGAGTGCCCATCGCGAACCATCAGATGGTTCAGACCATGGTCGCCGACATGGCGATCGCCTACGAGGCGACGCGGCTCCTCGTGCACAAGGCCGCGTGGCTCATCGACCAGGGAGAGAAGAGCTCCGTGGTGGCGAGCTACAGCAAGGCCTTCGGCGCGGACAGCGCCATGCAGGTGGCTACCGACGCCGTTCAGATATTCGGCGGGGTGGGCTACATGAAGGACTATCCCGTCGAGAAGCTGATGCGGGACGCGAAGATCCTGCAGATCTACGAGGGCACCTCGCAGGTGCAGCGCATGGTCATCGCGAAGAACGTGTTCCAGGGCATTCGTTGATTTCGTGAAGCGCAGCGCTCTCATCACAGCGGTATCGGTCTCGGTGGCGGCCTCGATGCTCGCCGCCGGGGCCTCCGGACAACCCGAAGCCCAGGCCCAGCCCCAGGCCCAGCCCCAGCTCGAGGCCGGGCGGGGGCTGCGTCCCGAGCGCGGTCTCTTGACGGGTCACCGGGCGCTGTCGCGTATCGATCCGCAGCAGCTCATGAACACCAATATCCTCGCCCAGGGGCTGTCGCGGCCCATGGCCTTCGCCGGGACCGGCCTGCGCCAGGACGAGATCCAGCGCCATCTGCTCACGGACCGGCCGACCCGCTTCAAGCCGGTGGGCTCGACGTCGGTGGTCTTCGAGATGCGCCTCGATGGGCCGGTCAACGGCGCGTTCAAGCCGCGGAGCCGCCAGCGGTCGGGGGGCGCGGCATCTGAGGTCGCCGCCTATCGCATCGCCCGACTCCTCGGCATGGACAACGTGCCCCCGGCCGTCACCCGCCGCATACGCCGGGAAGACATCCAGGCTCGCCTGCATCCGGACTTCGCGGATGCCTGGGACGAGATCGTGGATTGGACCGTCTGGAACGACGACGGCACCTGCACCGGGGCCGCGATCTATTGGGTGCCCCAGATGCGCAGCCTCGGCCTCGAGCGTGCAGGGCGCATGACGCGTTGGACCCGGCGTCTGCGCCAGGGCGGCGAGATCGATGCCAACGACGTCCCGCTTCACGCAGACCTGAGTCGCCTGGTGGTATTCGACTACCTCATCGGCAACTGGGACCGCTGGAGCGGGGCAAACGCCCAGGGGCTGCCCGATGCGTCTCGGCTGATCATCCGTGACCATGACAGCGCGTTCTCGGTCCCCCTCCCGGCGGAGATCCATCGCCGGGTTTTCGATCACCTCAAGCGCACCGAGAAGTTTTCACGGACCTTCGTGCAGCGGCTCCTGCGCATGAACGAGGAGGCGCTGCGAGCCGAGCTCGGCCGTGATCCTGGGGCCCGTGGAGCTCACGGGGAGCTCAGCCTCGACGACCGGCAGATCGCTGCTGTGATGGACCGCCGCCAAGCCGTGATCTCCTACATCGTCGCGCTCATCGATGCCCACGGCCGAGACCGCGTGCTCTCGCTGCCCTAGAGCCTGGGGTGATGGCCATCGGTCCGTTCCGGGACGGTTAGAGCCGGATCCAAAGGGGCGATATTGGGGTATGCTCGCGCCATGGCAGCCTGGGAGACCCTGCTCGCGGCGGGGGGCGGGCTGGTGCTCGGCTTCGGTGTCGGGCTCTTCGTCGGGGGCCGGCGCGCCCGGGTCGTCGCGAAGCGGGTGCGGCGCCTGAAGGCTCGCCTGCGTGGGTCGGTCATCCCGATCCTCGAGGGACGTGCTCAGGCCCTCGGGCTTCCGCGGTCGAAACGGGCCTACGCGACCGAGGACCCCCTCGAGGCGGCGGTGGACCTCTCGACTTCCATCATTCAGCACCAGGAACAACACAACATGGCGCTCTCTGACACCGTCGACCTGCTGCGCGCGGACCTCGACTCCGAATGACGGACCGGTCAGCGCAGGTCGGTCGTTTGTTGGAGCTGGTCGTCCACGACCTGCGCAACCCAGCGGCGACCATCGGCGCCAACGTGGCCTTTGCCCGCGATGTCGTCCAAGGAGGTGACGCAGACCTGGTCGAATCTCTGGCCGACGTCGAGCAGGCACTCGGGGACATGGTGCAAGGGCTTCGGCACGTCGCACGGGTGGCTCGATGGCTGACGGGCGAAGAGTCAGAGATCATCGAGGATGCAGACGTTCGTGAGGCAATCTCTCAGGTGGGCGACCTGCCCGAGGGCACCACGGTTCGGGTGAAGGTGCCGGACGAACCCCTCCGTGCCCGCGGGGGCAAGGCCCTCGGCGAGCTCCTCGACGTACTGCTCGCGAACGCGGTACAGCACGCGCCGGGCGGCACCGTGGAGATAGAGGCCTCCCGGGATGACCGAGGGATTGTGGTTACGGTCACCGACACCGGGCGAGCGGTCGGAGAGGACCTACGCCAAGACTGCTTCACCCTCGCCGCCCAGGACCGGCTCAAGGGCCGCGCCGACGGGCGCTATGGACGGGCTGCCGGCTTGCTCGCGGCTCGCCTCATCGCCGAAGCGATGGGCGGCAGCGTGGAGGCTGGGGGCGTGGACGGCGCGGCCGTGTTCACCATCCGTCTCTCCAGCGTGAAGCCGTGAGCTACCGTTTCCCGGGGCTCAGAGCAGCTCGTAGGACTGAATCTTCACCGCATCGCCGACCATGCCGATGCTGACCTCCGCTCCTTCGCGGTCCCCGACGACCTTCGCCCTCCTGCCGGCAACTTTGAGCTCCTCCGGGGGGTCGATGAGCTCGACGGTGGCTCCATCGTCGGTGATGAGAGCCCACAGGCCTCCTTCGAGGCCCAACTTGCGGATAGTTCCATTGAACTCTGCCATGGGCAGAGTGTAAGGATGCTCGTTGTTCTTGACATCCCCCACGGCCTCTGGCGAAGGATCACTTATGGATTTCGGGGAGTTGGCGGAACACCTCATCGAGCTCGGATGGAAAGCCGAGCCCCACGGGGGCGATACGCTCCGGGCCGAACACGACTCGGAGGAGGGCGCGATTGCGGTCTACATCCGGCTCGACGACAACTGGCTCATCGCCTCCGTCGTGCCTTTCCTCGCGACCCGCGGCAACAATACCTTCGAGCTCAGCCGGTGGCTGCTTCGTCAGAACCGCGACATGCGGCAAACCAAGTTTGCCTATGACGAAGACGGGGACGTCGTCTTGACCGTCGAGGTCCCGACCGAGTCCCTCGATTTTCCCGAGATCGAGTCGGCCCTCGGGGAGCTCCTCGCGCAGACGATCGCGCACCGGTCGACGTTGCGGGCCGCAGCCGAGGCGGCTCGCGACACGTAGCTACTCGTTTTTGGCTTCGCCGCGGAGGCGGGCGAGGCGGTCCTTGATGCGGGTTTCGAAGCCGCTCTCGCGCGGTTGGTAGTAGCGGCGGCCGGCGAGGTCGTCGGGGAGGTATACGGCGCCGCCGGAATAGCCATCTTCGTCGTGGGGGTACCGATAGCCTTCTCCGTAGCCCCAGCTCTTCATGGCTTTGGTCGATGCGTTGCGCAGCGACATCGGCACGGGGAGGGCGCCGTGTTCCTGGACGTCTTCTCGGGCGGCGGTGAACGCCTGGTAGCTGGCGTTCGATTTCGGTGCTGACGCGAGGTAGGTGCAGCACTGGGCCATCGCGAAGGTGCCCTCGGGCATGCCGAGGCGTCGAAACGCGAGGTCTGCCGAGATGGCCACGTCGAGGGCCCGGGGGTCGGCGTTGCCGATGTCCTCGGAGGCAAAGATGAGCATCCTCCGGAGCACGAAGAGGGGGTCGTCGCCGGCCTCGAGCATGCGCATCATCCAGTAGATCGCCGCGTCGGGATCGCTGCCGCGCATGGATTTGATGAACGCGCTGACGACGTTGTAGTGCTCTTCGCCGGACTTGTCGTAGAGGAGCGTTTTCTGGCTCAGGGCCTCGTCGACGGCCTCCCCGGTGAGCTTCCGGTCTCCCCCAGAGCCGGAGACGTGGGCCACCGCGAGCTCGAGCACATCGAGGGCCCGGCGGGCATCACCGCGGGCTCCTTCGGCGATGGCCTCGAGGGTTCCCTCGGCAAGCTCGACCGGCGTCGCCCCGAGGCCGCGGTCGACATCGCTGAGGGCGCGCTTGAGGAGGCCCACCAACTCGTCGGGGCCGAGGGACTCGAGGCGGAAGACGCGGGCCCGAGAGAGGAGGGCGGCGTTCACCGCGAAGGATGGATTTTCCGTCGTCGCCCCAACGAGAACCACCGTGCCCTTCTCGACGTGGGGCAAGAGCGCGTCCTGCTGCGCCTTGTTGAACCGGTGGATTTCGTCGACGAAGAGGATGGTTCGTTTTGCGTAGACGCGTTTCCTCTCGGCGGCGGCGGCGACCACTTTGCGGAGCTCGGGCACGCCTCCGAGGACCGCGCTGAACGCAACGAAAGTTGCTTTGGTCTCGTTGGCGATGACCTGGCCGATGGTCGTCTTGCCCGTGCCCGGGGGGCCCCAGAGTAGAATCGACGGCACGCGGTCACCGCGGATCGCGCGCGCCAGGAGACGATCATCCGCGAGAAGATGCCTCTGGCCGACGACCTCTTCGAGGCTCTTCGGGCGCATGCGATCGGCGAGGGGTTTGCCCTCGGTATCGTGTTCATCGCGGTGTTCGAAGAGGTCCAAGGGGTTGGTCAACGTCGCTCGAGGTCGCTGAAACAACGTCTTTACTTCATGCGGGACCCAATGCCCACCGCGACACCAATGTCCGACTGGGGCTCCGGGGCCAACCTGGGAGAGACCGAAAAGCCCCGATCATTCGTCAAATCCCCCCGTGGCACGCACGTTGCTGCTTGTTCAGCCGGAACGGAATCCCCAAAGCCCGAGAAAGCGAGGCCCGATGTTCGACCTCCTCGACGCCGTATACGAGTTTCAGCGCCTCGCCTCGCGAGAGCCGGACCTCGATGAAACCGAGAGCGCGCGGGCGGTCGGCCTCGAACGACTCCTCCGCGGCAGCTACGCCGGGGGCCGTTCTTCCCGAGAGCGAGCACGGGAGCAGAACCCGTTGCCCGTGCAGTTCACCGTGCCCGGCGGCTTCGCTCGGGGCCAGCTGCATTCTCTGTCGAGTCGCGGCATGGCCATCGCGTCGCTCTCGGCGCCGGCCGAGGGGACGAGGACCGTGCTGCGCGTCGCCGATCCCCGACGGGGCGTCGAGTACACGTTTCCCGGCCGCGTCGTGTGGCAGCGAGGCAAGGTCCTCGGCATCGCCTTCGACGGGCTTCCTTCGCGCCACCCGTTCCTCGCCCGGGCCAATGCGGCGTGGCGTCGCGTCTCGTTTGCCTTCCGCGGAGAGCCCCTCGTCGCTTGAGGCGCCGGCCCTGACCAGGAGAACGCGTCAGCGCAGGATGCGCAGGCGCTTCGGGCCGCTGGCGCCGGGGGCTTCGGTGCCGCCGCCGCGGACGAAGTGCTCGAGGGCGATGCGCTCGGACAGCGCGCTGGCGACGTCGGTGAACACCTTGCCCGAGTCCGAGCCGGGGGCCGCTTGCACGATCGGCGTGCCCTCGTCGCCCCACTCACGGACCGCGGTCTCCATCGGGATCTGCCCGATGAGCGGCGCCTCGGAGAAGGCCGCGACCTTCTCTCCGCCGCCCTTGCCGAAGAGCTCGTGGCGCACCCCGGCGGAGTCCATGAAGAAGCTCATGTTCTCGACGACGCCGAGGATCGGAATGTTGAGCTTCTTGCACATGTCGACGCCCTTGTAGACGTCCTGGAGAGCGACCTCTTGGGGCGTGGTGACCATCAAAGCGCCGGTGACCTTCAGCCGTTGGGCGAGGGTCAGGGCGACGTCGCCGGTGCCCGGGGGCAGGTCGAGGATCAGGTAGTCGAGGTCGCCCCAGTTGACGTCGGCGAGGAACTGGTTGAGGGCGCCGTGGAGCATCGGGCCGCGCCACACGATGGCGGTCCGGGGGTCTTCCATCAGGAAGCCGATGCTCATCAGCTTGACCCCGAAGCGCTCGAGGGGCCGAATGCGCTTGCCGTCGTCGGACCGGGGCTGGCCCTGGATGCCCATCATCGTGGGAATCGACGGGCCGTAGATGTCGGCGTCGAGGAGACCGACGCGGGCGCCCATGCGCTTGAGGGCGAGGGTCAGGTTCACGGCGACGGTGCTCTTGCCGACACCGCCCTTGCCGCTCATCACGAGGACGATGTTGCGAACCCCGGGGAGGGGGTCGTCGCCCATGACCTCCCGGGTCGGGATCTGGACCTCGAAGGAGAGGTCGACGTTTTCGATGCCTAGCTCGGCGACCGCCGCCTGGACGCGGTCTTCGACGGCCTTCTGTACGGACTCGCTCGGCGACGAGAGCTTGGCTACCGCGACCAGCTTCTGGCCCTCGACCTTCACGTCCCGGAGGGTGCCAATCGCCATCATGGGCTTGGCAAAAGTGGGGTCGATGACGCCCTCGAGGGCTTTCGTCACGGTCTCTACGGTCGCTTCGGTCATGGCTCTCTTCCCTGTCGAACGGGCTACATAGGGCAACCTGCCCCGACCCTCAAGGGGGGGAAGACCGAGATGGGTGAGATCTCTGTCTGCCGTGGTCTCGACTCCGGGCTGCCCTCCGCTAACCTCGAGGAGGCGTGGGTAGTCCCAAGACAGCATTGGCCCTACAGCGGCCCAGCGCCGAGGAATCGCAGGATTCGCAGGGTTCGCAGGGTTCGGAGGAACCGGAAGCGCCACCGGCGCCCCTCGGAACGGCATGCAAGTTCGCCGTGCCGTTTCCCGAAGACCCGGACGATCCCGGCGCCCCGCCCGCCCCGCTCTCGTGCCCCTGCGCCCAACCATGTCGGGCGGTCTTGCGACGGCTAGAGCGCGAGAAGGCCAAGTCAGAGTGAGCGCTTCTCGTTTGTAATTGGCCGCACACGGGGGCCGCTCTCGCCCCGGCAGAATGTCGCCGCCGTGTAGGTGAAGGTGCTACTTTCGTTTTGAAATGGAATCGCAGATCGGCGCGGCGGTCGCCTCCAAGCAGTTCCAACGCTTCTGGCAACACTCCCCGTCGCGGCGGGTAGAGAGCCACGCGGTAGTTCATGGGACCTAGGGGACCCGCGCCCCCGGCGCCGGAGCGCGTCGGCCAGTACGCAATCGGCGAGCTGCTCGGGAAGGGCGGGTCCGGGAGCGTCTATCGAGCTACTCGCGACGACGGGGCACGGGTCGCCGTCAAGCTCTTCGACGTCCGTCTCAGAAACACGGCCTCCATGGGTCGTTTTGAGAAGGAAGCGACGATTCGCATCGACCACCCGAACGTGGTCACGGTCCTCGACGCGGGCACGGCCGACGACGGCACGCCGTACATCGTCCTCGAGCTCCTCGAGGGCCGGCCGCTCTCGGACATCGTCGAGGATCGCTGCCTCACCCCGGCGGTCGCCGTCGACCTCGGCATCGACATCTGCGTCGGCCTCGCCGCTGCCCACGACGCCGGCGTCGTGCACCGGGACCTCAAGCCCGAAAACATCTTCATCTGCGACGACGGCACGATCAAGATCCTCGACTTCGGCATCGCCCTCCTCGACACGGACCCCGAGCGCGTCACCAACCACGGAATGATCGTCGGCACGCCCTGGTACCTCTCGCCGGAGCAGGCGAGCGGCGGCGAGGGCCTCGACCACCGGACCGACCTCTGGAGCGTCGGCGCGCTGCTCTACGAGGCCCTCGCCGGCCAGACTCCCTTCGAATACGAGGGCATGCTCCAGACCGTCCTCGCCATCCTCCGGGACGAACTGCCGCCGCTGCGCACTATCGCGCCCCACGTGCCCCCGGCCCTCGCCGTGGTCATCGAGCGCTGCCTCGTGAAGAACGCGCGCTTCCGCTGGTCGAGCGCCGATGCTCTGCGCCGGGCCCTCGAAGAGGTCGACGTCTCGGACGCCGCCGCCGCGGCGAGCGCCCCGGTCACGCGGTCGACCATCGCCGTCGGCGAGAAGCGCCTCGTCGCCGTGCTCTTCGCCGAGGGCGTCGCGAACCCGGACGCCCTGCGCGGCGCCGTCGAGGACCGCGGTGGCCAGTATCTGCCCCTCTATGCTGGACGCGCCGTCGGCCTCTTCGGTGGGGAGTCCTGGGAGGGCGACGAACTCAGTCGGGCGGTCGAAGCGGGCCTCGCGGCCCGGGGGGCGGCGGGCCACGTCGCGGTCGTCGCGGGCCACGCCATGGGGCACGGGGCCGGCATCAGCGGCCAGGCCCTCGCGGCAGCGGAGCACGGCGCGAAGGTCGAGAGCGCTGGGGTCGTCATCGACGCACGGTCGGCGAAGCTCCTCGATGCGGGCTACGCAGCGGAGGACCTCGGCGACGGCATGCTCGAGGTGACCTCGCCCCGGCGGCAGACGTCTATCCCGCCGAGGCCGTCGCTGGGCGCCGGGGCGCTCAGAGATGCGGCGTCCCCCGCCCTCGCCGGGGCCTATCGGGATTCCCTCGCGCCCCCGGGCCCGGACTTCGCCCAAGACTCTCTGGCGCCCCCGGCTCTCGGGGCGCCGCTCATCGGGCGCTCCATGGAGGTGGCCCAGGTCGACCACGCCCTCCGGCAGATGCTCGAGGGGCGCCGGGCGACGGCGGTCCTCGTCGTCGGGCCGACGGGCATCGGCAAGAGCCGACTCCGCGAAGAGATGCAGACCCGCCTCGCCGAGCACTCAGATGATGCGACGATGCTCTTCGCCCGGGCCGAGACCCTCGGCAAGGGCAGCGCCTTCTCGCTCCTCGCCGGGGCCCTCAATCGCCACGCGCGCATCGTCGCGGGCTCGGACGGCGCGCAGATAGACGTCGGCGCGCCGATGGAAGAGCGCCGTGAAGCCGTCCGGTGCCTCGCCGAGAGCGGGCTCACGGACCCCATTCGCATCGAAGAGACCGCGCCCTTCCTCGGCGAGTTGCTCGAGGTGCACTTCGAAGAGGCCCCGGGCCTCGCGGCGGCGCGGAACGACCCCCGGGTGATGGCCGAGCGGATCCGCCTCGCCGTTCGCGACCTCTTCGCCGGCCTCGCCTCCCGGGGCCCCCTCACCCTGGCCCTCGAAGACGTCCAGTGGTCCGACGACGCGACTCTCGACATCGTCGAAGAGCTCCTCGATTACCTCGCCGACATGCCCTTTCTGGCCTTCCTGACGGCGCGGCCGTGGATCGACCAGGGGCGGCCGGACTACCTCGGGGCCCAGGGAGTCATCCGCATCAAACCGAGCCCGCTCCTCGCGGCCGACGTGGTGGAGCTCGCCACCACCCTCGGCCAGCGGCGTCTGTCGCCAGAGATGATCCGCCGCATCGGCGAGCGTTGCGGCGGCAACCCCCTCTTCGTCGAGCAGACCGTCGCCGAGCTGCTGTCCCGGGAGTTCTTCACCGATACCACCGAGGACTTCCCCCTCCCTCTCACCGTCGAAGCCGCCGTCCAGTCGCGCCTCGACCACCTGCCGCCCCTCGAACGCAGCCTCTGCCGCTACGCCGCGGTCCTCGGCCGTTCGTTCTCCGTCGAAGAACTCGAATCGCTCGGCGTCGTCGATGCGGCAATGCACCTCGACTCCCTCGCCCGCCGAGACATCATCGTCGCCCGGGCCGCCTCGCGGGTGGGCAAGGGGCGCGAGTACCGGTTCCGGGTCGGCATCGTCAGCGAGGTCGCCTACGAGATGCTCGGCCGCGACCAGCGCTCCGAGGCCCACCGGCGCGTCGCCGAGGTTTTGGCTCACCTGGGCGAGGCCGGCGCCGAAGAGCTGGCGATGCACTTCGAAAAGGGCGGCGAGCGCGGGAAGGCGGCCGACCACTATGCGCAGGCCGCCCTGAACGCGGGGCGCCAGGGCGATGTTGCGTCGGTGGTGCGGTGTAGTGACAAGGCGCTGGAGTACGGCGTGCGGGATGGGGTGCGGTTTGAGCTGCGTATGTCGCGAGCGAACGCGCTGCATTTTCAGGGGTTGATTCCGGAGGCGCTCGTAGAGCTAGAGGACGCGATGGGCTGCGCCGCTACCGGCGCGCAGCGGGCACGGGTGCATAGTGAGAGGGGTGCGGACTACTTGTTGACCGGGAAGAGCGACGAGGCTCTGGATGAGCTTGCCTGGGCCGTCGCGTTGGGAGAGAAAGCTGGCGATTCAGAAATTGTCAGCCGCGCACTCTTGCGGCGCGCCGCCGTGCGATTTGGTCGGGGGGAGCTCAGCGGGGCTACCGCCGATGTGGAAGACGCCGGTCGCGGCATTGCCGAAGGCTCCGCCCTGATGGCGCGAGTGGTCGAGTTTCGCGCCTACGTCGCAAACGCTCGCGGCGAGTTCTCGAAGGCCCAAGCTCTGTTTCGAGATGCCATAGCGATTTTTGATGCGACCGGAGACATGCAGCGGAGCGTGCGATCACGGGCCAATCTGGCCGACATCTACAACTCGGTCCGCGCTTACGAAGATGCCGAGCAGGCGCTGCGGCGGGCCGTAGAGGACTGTCGGCGGGTTGGGAACCGGCTCTCCGAGGGATGGGCATCGGTCAACCTCGGCCGGGCTCTGATTGGGCTCGATCGCTGCCTTGAGGCGAAGGAGTGCATCGCAGTCGCGATGCAAATTGGTCGTGATGCTCCACACGTACTGCTTCAAGCGGTCGCTCACTATTGGCGAGGATGGGCGTATCTTGGCGCCGACGATACACGAGAGGCTTGCACGGCAGCCGAAGAAGCCACTTCGTTCGCCGCGAAGAACGGGCTTGCAACTCGAGAGGCGAGCGCTCTCGCGTTGCTTGCATCCGTACGCATTGCGCTTGCCCACACGGATTTGGCTCTGGAGGCGGCGAGCCGCGGAATCAAGATCCGAGACGATGTGGGTGCTCTCGACGACGGCGAGGCGGAACTCTTCCTCGCCTATGGTCGTGCCCTCGCGGCGAACGGTCACCCGCGCGATGCCGCAGACGCCTGGGCCGCAGGGCGACAGGTCGTGGCGAGACTGGCCATGGGCATCACAGACGACGTCACGAGAGAGCGCTTCTTGGCGGCGCCGACAAATCGGGCACTGTTGGAGGCGAGCTCAGCGCCGTAACGCCCTGCGTGAGCTAGTTACCGTCGCCGAAAATCGCCTCATCGATCCGAGCGGGCGAGCCGACTGGCGGTTCCAATGTGCCGACCAATTCGATCGCAGTGGGCAGGCCAACCGGCGGCTCCAACGTGCCAAAGATCTCCATCCCCTTCAGCCCCTGGATGTACTGATCGTTCGCGGCCACCTGGCCCAGCCGGGTGATGCCTTCCGTGATCGTCGCCAAGATGCTGAAGTGCGTCTGGAAGACCACTCCGAGCGCGCCCCGGGGGCCGGCGACGACGACGTCGGTGAGGCTGATGTCGTCGGGGCTCGAGGAGGAATCGAGGGTGGCGAGCAGGCCGACTCGATCGTTGCCGCGGAGGGTGACGTGGTCGAGGGCGCCCGGGGTATCGATGAGCACGATGCCATCGCCCTGGGCGGCCTTGCCGTCGATGCTGGTGCTGTGGGTCGCGACGACCCAGGTGTCGGCGATGAGGGCGTAGGTTGTGTCGATGGCGGCGATGCCGGTGTTGCTGTTGCCGCTGATGGATGCGCGGTCGACGCCGAGGTACTCGGCGTCCTGGGCCCAGAGGCCGCCGTCGAGGTTGGCGAGCGATGCGAGGCGGTGGTGCTCGGTGATGCCGCTCCCGTCCTGGAAGACGCCGAAGCCTTGGTTGTTGATGGTGCGCATGCGCGTCGTGGTCACGTTGGCCCCGGCGCCTACGGCGAGGCCAGTGACGCGGGCGTCTTCGGTGCGAGCGCCCCGGAAGGTGCGGTTGGCGCTGCTGTTGTGGATGGTCGTATCGCCAGCGGCGAGGACGAGGCCCGTGCCCACGTTCCGGTTGAAGTGGGAGCGCCGGATGGCGGTGGTCGAGGCGGCGATGATCGCCCCCGCTTGGGCGAAGCCCGACACATGCACACCCACCAGGACTGCGTCCTCGACGCCGAGGAGGATCAATCCGTGGGTCGCGGTGTCAAAGGGGGACACCTCCGCGGGAACGGCGTCGGCGTTGTCTTCGGTCACTGGGCCGAGGACATGCACGTTCCTCAGTCCGAGGAAGTCCGTGCCTTCACCGGCGATGCCGACGCCCCGGGTGGCCGAGACGGCGACATTGTTCAGGTGCGTCGCCCCGGCGCCGCTCACCCAGATGCCGTAGCGCCCGTCGCTGACGACGGTGAGATTCTTGATCGTCGTCGTGGTCGCCCCGGGCACGACCGTGAGCGCCGCGCCGGCGCCTGCGCCCTCGATGATGGCGGTGGTGGTCCCGAGGAGCGTGACGCCCGCCGGTACCGTGAAGTCCCCGACGATGTGCCCGTCGATCTGCACGACGTCACCCGCCGTCGCATTGGCGAGGGCCGCGCTCAGGCTCGCGCCGTCGGTCGCGGTCTGAGCCGCCGCGGCGTTGGGCCCGAGGGCCGCGAGGGACAGAAAGGACAGAAAGGAAATGAGCGCGAACGCGCGTGCAGTCGTTGCAGAGCAGAGCATCGTGACCTCGTGTAGGCACCCCCCCTACTGCTGAGTGCGAGCGCAAACTACGCGACATCACCCACAGGGTGCAGAGAGCTGCGTGTGCGGTCTCACGACACGGCGCGGCAAGACTTTGCGAGATGAAAGCTGTCTCACGCCGAGTTCTGGATTGTTCCGCGGGCGACGTAATCGGGCCGGGGTTGTCCCCGGCCACGCCTCTCCGTCGTCCTGGGACTCGGGCCCACCTTCCGGCCGATCGTATCTTCTCGTTGCGTCGAGTACCGTCCACAGATGGCTCCGACCGCCGAACCCCTGCCCCGGACGCGGGGCGCCGATGAGTTGGCGCTCGCCCAGACGATGGCCGCGTTTCCCGAAGTCGAGGCCGGCGCCGTCGAGCCCGATCACCCGTTCCCGACGGGTGAAACGCGCTTCGAGATCGGAGTGGTGCTCGGGCGAGGGGGCATGGGCACGGTGTACGCCGCCGAGCGTGGAAGAACCCCGGGATGGTCGCGTGCGTCATGAGAACCCGCGTCAAAGTCTGCTGTATCTCGTCCCTCGAGGAGGCCCGGATGGCCGTGGCGGCGGGCGTGGATGCTCTGGGCCTCGTCTCGGACATGCCGTCCGGGCCGGGCGTCATCAGCAACGCGGAAGTTCGAGAAATTGCAGACTGGGTACCGCCTCCGGTTGCGTCGTTTCTTCTGACGTCTCGGGAGCGCGGTGTAGACATCGCGGTCCAGGCCGCCGAGTGCCAGCCGTCGGTGGTGCAGATCGTTCGGCATATCGACCCGGCGGAGCATGCGCGCCTGACCGAGCACCTGCCGGCCGCCGTGCGACGCGTTCAGGTCATTCACGTCGAGGACGACGCCGCCCTCGAACTCGTCGATGTGTATGCGCCCCTCGTGCACGCGTTGCTGCTCGACAGCGGACGGCCCGGAGCGGGCGCCCTCGGCGGTACGGGGCGAACTCACGACTGGGAGGTCAGCGCCGAGATCGTGCGGCGCAGCCCCTGCCCGGTCTTTCTCGCGGGTGGGCTCACTCCGGAGAACGCTGGCGACGCTGTGCGTGAGGTCCGGCCCTTCGGCCTCGACTTGTGCTCCGGGGTGCGCACGGACGGCGACCTCGACGGGCGCAAGTTGGCGGACTTCATGCGCGCGGTGCGCCTCGCAGACTTTCGTGACACCTAGCCCCATGGCGAGTAGCCCACCAACGGCTCCCAACGGGGCATACCTGGACCGCTTGATGCGGAGGCAGTCCTTCGAGGCCCTGTGGCCGTTGTTTGCCAAGGCGACCAAACCCGCCAAGGAGATGACGGAGAGCTTTTCGGCCCTCGAGCATCTGCGACCGCTGATGCCCAAGTCAGGGCCCTGCCGCGTCATTCACGTCGGAGACGGCGCCCACGCGAGGACCGCGGCGCTCTTCGCCCTGAAGACCGAGGCCGAGAACATCAGCGTCGACCCGCTGGTGAACGTCGAGTTGGTGGGGGCGTGGCGAGAGCGCTTCGGCATCCGTCGCCTGTCCTGGCACAAGGCCGACATCGGCGAGGTGACCGACCGGCTCAACGCGCTCCCGTCGATGCCCGTCTTCGTGACCTTCGTGCACGCCCACGTGCACGTGGACGAAGTGCTCGACCGCCTCCACTGGGACGCCGCGTTCACGCTGGCCTGTTGCGCGCCCGGCCACCAACTCACCCAGACACGCGAGCCCCACCGGGCGGGCGAGGATCTGTGCGTGCTCTCACCGGACCGCAGGTATCAGGTCTTGGTCAATCGAGGAACGTGATGGGCGTATTCGAGCGGTATCTTTCGGTATGGGTCGCTCTCGCGATTGCCGCGGGGGTTGGCCTCGGGCTCGTAGCGCCGGGCCTCTTCGAGGTGGTGGCTCGGTTCGAGTGGGCGCGGGTCAACCTCGTCGTGGCGGCGCTCATCTGGTTGATGATCTACCCGATGATGTTGAAGGTGGACCCGACGTGCCTGAAGGACGTCGGCAAGAAACCGAAGGGCCTCGCCCTCACCCTCGTCGTCAACTGGCTCATCAAGCCCTTCACCATGGCGGCCCTCGGCGTGCTCTTCTTCAAGTACGTTTTCGTGGGCCTGGTCCCCACCGAGGACGCCGACCAGTACATCGCCGGGATGATCCTCCTCGGCGTCGCGCCGTGCACCGCGATGGTCTTCGTCTGGAGCCACCTCACCAACGGCGACGCCAACTACACCTTGGTCCAGGTGTCGGTGAACGACATCATCCTGGTCTTCGCCTTCGCGCCCATCGCCGGTTTGCTGCTCGGAGTGACGGGCCTCGAAGTGCCCTGGGAGACCTTGCTGGCCTCGGTCGTGATCTTCGTCGTCATCCCCCTCGGGGCGGGTATGGTGACGCACCAGCGTTTGATGAAGACCGGCGGCACCGAAGCCATCGAAGGCCTCGCGTCGAAGCTGAAACCGACCTCCATCATCGGCCTCCTGCTGACCGTCGTACTGCTCTTCGGTTTCCAGGCCGAGACCATCGTCGACCAACCCGGCCGCGTCGTCCTCATCGCCATCCCGTTGCTCATTCAGAGCTATGGAATCTTCGCCATCACCTACGGGGCAGCCCGGGCGCTGAAGTTGCCCTTCAATGTCGCCGCTCCCGCCGCGATGATCGGCACCTCGAATTTCTTCGAGCTAGCCGTGGCCGTCGCGATCAGCCTCTTCGGCCTCTCCTCGGGGGCCGCCCTCGCCACTGTCGTCGGCGTGCTCATCGAGGTCCCCGTCATGCTCTCGCTGGTCGCGTTTGCCAATCGGACCCAGGGGTGGTTTCCGGCGCGGCCCTAGCGGCGCCGGCGCAGAGTGACGGCCGCGAACACGAGCCCGACCATGAGCCACGATCCCGGAGGCGGTCCGGCTGCCGCGCTGCATAGGCCCCCGTCATCGTCGTCGGTCGCGGTGGCTGCCGTTCCGGTCGATGGTTGCGGGGTCGACGTCGCTTCTTCGGCGGTTGTCTCCGCCGTAGTCTCGACGGCCTCGGACCGATTGTCTTCGGACGGAGGGGTCGCGCCAACCACGAACGCTCCCCGGTCGTCCCAATAGCCCGCGTACTCGACCCCGCTTGGGGCGTCCGTGGCGACTTCGTCACCGAGTTCGATGACGGGATCCGGCTGGCCGACGGCGATGGTCAGGGGCTGAGCGGCGATGAGCGACACCGCGAGGGAGCCGGTCAGCATGCGACCGAAGCCTGGGTCTTCCTCGGTGAGCGGGGCGATGAGGCGCCGCATGGCATCCGGCAGGTGCGCCGACGGCACGACGGAAACAAGGCCCAATACCGGCGGATTGGTCGGGCCGCCGAAAGGCCGGAGGGCGCCGACCGAGAAGCCGTGGGTGAGCGCGCCATCGAGCTTCGGGATGCGCGTCGAGAAGATCGTGGCGCTGAGCCCGAAGGGCGCTTCGTCCGCGCTCAGCCGAACCGGGATGACGATCTTCGGGCTCCGGAACGCGATGCCGAGGGGGCGCAGGTCGATGGTGTTCGTCCCCCTGCGCACCCGCGCCTTCACCGCCAGGAACGTCGCGCCCTCGGTCGCGTAGGCGTTGGCGGCCTCGCTGTTGGCCGCGGGGAAGCGGTTGCGTCGGAGCCAGGCATTGAGTTCTCGAGCGGCCCCGTCGCCCTCGGCCTGAATCGGGGTGATGTCGTACTCCCCCGCGCGCACCGTCTCGCCGACGTGCAGACCGCCGGAACCGATGCCGCCGCCTCCTCCGGCGCGATCGAGGGGCGACACGGCCCGCAGAGCTCGCGCCCAGGTCCGGGTTTGCTCGAAGTCCTCGTTGTCCACGACGTGGTAGGCGAGGGGCTCTGATGGAACAGCCAGAACCCACGCCAGCTGCGACCTCGGCTCCGGGGGTGGCGCGCCGAGCGCCCTCAGCCCTCCATAGGATGCGGGCGTGACTTGGGCGCGCCATACCAAGATCTCGGTGCCCTCGTGCCAGAAAATAATCAGCTCTTTCTGCGGATGAGCGAACCCGGGCATGCAGGCCCGGGCGTCGGCGGGCACGCCGAGTAGCGTCACGGCCACCATCAATGTCGCGAGAGCGGAGCTGAGGTTCATCATAACGGGGTCCATTGGTTACCAGAATTACGGCGCGGGATCACCGCAGACGCCGTCGGCGCAGCTCACGGAGATGCACTCGGCGTTGATGCTGCAGGTCGAGCCATTCGACACCGTGCCACTGAGTATGGCACCGCAGGCAGGAACATCCGTATCCAGGTGCCCGGAAATCCACGACGGCCCCGGCTCATGCGGGCCAGCCCCTCAGACGATGAGCTCGGCGACGACGACGAAGGGGCCCTTCGGGCTCTTCTTTCGCATGAAGAATGTCTCGCCCACCTCGAGCTTCTCGCTCTCGGCAAAACGTTTGAGGACGCCTTCGTAGTCCGTCGCGAGGGGCAGCCCGAAGTCGAAGCCCTCGTTGGTATAGGCGAGGGTCTTCTTCGCCGCGGCGTTCTTGCCGAGCTTCACGAAGTCCTCGTCGTAGAGGTCGACGGCGACGACGCTCCCGCGTGCGGAGTGGTCCCGGATGTCGGCGAGGGTCCTCCGCACGTCGGCTTCGGCTAGGTAGAGCGTCACGCCTTCCCAGATGAACATCGTCTTCTTCTCGGGGTCGTAGCCGGCCTTCTGGAGCTCTTCGAACGCGTCGTCCTTACTGAAGTCCACCGGAACGAAGGTGACGTGGGAGGCCTCGATGCCTCCGTCGGCCAAGCTGGCGACCTTGTGTTCCTGGATGCGTTTCTGATCCACCTCGTAGATCGCGAGGCCCGGGCGCTTCAACATGCCATAGGCGCGGGTGTCGTAGCCGGCGCCCAGCAGCACGAACTGCTCCATCTCGGGGGCGGCCCGCTCGAGGATGCGATCGAAATAGAACGTCCTCGCGATGACCAGGTCCGCCATGCCCTCGGCGCCCTCTTCGGGGATGCGCGGGTAGCCGAAGTACGAGCCGCTGATCTTGTACTTCACCCAGACCGGGAAGAGGACCAACCACAAACCGAGGGGCGACGTATTCGGTACCGCCTCGGCGAGGCGATCCGTTGCCTCGTCTTCGCGCATGCCGAAGACGTGCATCGTCCACCGTCCGTTCAGTACCTCGATCGCGGTCTGCGAGACCCCGAGGCGCTTGCTGATCACCATCTGCTTGTAGGCGACGAGCACGAAGCCCACGACCGCCAAGGGGAGGAAGGCGATTTGGAGCACCAAGAAGACGATGAAGGAGAGGAGTTTCATGGAGTCGTCGTCCGGAGGGTGCCATCGGGCGCGGCGGCTGGGGGTGCGAAGCTCACCTGGCCATCGGCCCGGCCGAACGTCACTCCGGGCCGGCTTCGCTCGTCGGGTCGGGGTCGGGGAAGAAGTTCTGGTCGTCGCAGTTCAGCGCCTCGTTCGCGAGGGCCGGTGGGGGCTCGTTGCCCAGTGCTCGGACCGCCGCGGCCCGGTCGGCGCGGGGGAGCTGATTGACTGCCGGGGTCCTGGCGCATACGCGCCGCACGAGCCACGTGAGCGCGACCTCCGAACGAGGCAGCTCCACTACCCATGCCCCGATGAGGGCCGGTACTTCGGGGCCGAGGACGCTCACCAGTTCGATGGCGAGGCGGTTGCGGTTGGTGTCGCGAATGCTCTCGAAACGGGCTTCTGCAGCTTCGTCGAAAGCGTCCAGATACCGCTCCACAAAGTCGAGTTGGGACAGAATCGGGGTTCGCTCGGTGGGGCCTTCTTCGCCCTCCGCGTCGAGTTCGGCCTGTCCGAGCTCGATGACCGGGCGTTCGAGGATCCCGCCGAGTTCGAGGGTGCCCGCGTATCTCACCGTCTGCCCCTCGACGAATCGGCCCGTCGTCAGCCGCTCCCTCGTTCCGTAGAGCGCGCGCTGAGTCAGTGCGCCGTCTTGGTGCACTTCGCCGACGTGAAACTCGGTCGGCTGTTGGGGAAGCGCCATCAATGGAATCATGACGAGGCAGAGCGGGCCCGCGTGCCCGCAGCCGAGGCTGAACCTATCTTCGCTCGGCTCGATGACGGTGGTCTCGACCGACACCACGCGATGCGGTGGGTCGTGCTGGTCTCGGAATGCGTCCAGGGTTCCTGGGATGCCCGCGGGCCCGTCGGACGAGAAACCGACTTCGTCACCATCACCGTTCTGGGAGTCCGAGCACGACACGCAGCAGCCGTGGAATCCGACCAGGAAAATGGTGCACCCGACCAGCACCCAACGACGCGCGTGGCTCACCACCGCATCATACCCTCTTGGGTCAGGCGTTTCATCCTCGTGGGCACCCCCGGGTGTGTGCTCACCACGGGAGAGCAGGCGCCCGTGGGAGACGCCCCGCAGTTGGGCTAGTCTGCTCGCCGATGACCTCGCGCCACGTACTGAGCATCGGCGGGCTGGTGCTCACCATCATGGTCGGTCTTGCCTACGCGTGCGGGGCTCCGGCGTCGAATGAGGCTCGCGTTGCGCGCCCGCCCAACGTCACTCCCGCTGCGAGTGAACGTAGCGCTTCGCAGGCGGCGACCGTGGCAGCGACCGTGCTCGGTCGCGACATCCTGGCGGTGATGGACCGCGGGCATGTCGCGGGGGTCTCGGTGGCCATCGTGAAAGATGGCGAGCTCGCGTGGACCGGTGCCTACGGATTGGCCGATGTCGAGCGCGGGGTGCCCGTCACGACCGGCACGCTCTTCATGGCCGCGTCGGTCAGCAAAGCGGTCGCGACGCTTTGCGCCGTGGCGGCCCTCGCCGACGATGGCGTGGACCTCGACCTCGACGCCCCGATCAACGACCACCTGCCCGTGTCCGTTGCGCATCCGACGAGCCCGACGCCGATCACCTTGCGTCATCTGCTGACGCATACGGCAGGGATCCACGACGACTATCCGGCCATCTTGGGCGAATACGTCTTCGGGGCGGACGCGACGGAGCCTCTCGGAGATTATCTCGGGCGTCATCTCTCGGTGGGTGGGAGCGCCTACCAGGCAGCTCACTTCGGTGCCGCCCCGGGCACCGCCTACGAGTACTCGAACTGGGGGCTCACCCTCGCGGGCTGGGTCGTCGAGGTCGCGACCCGAACGGACTTTGCGGCCTACTGCCAGAGCGAAATCTTCGAGCCGATGGGCCTCGAGGATACCCATTGGTTCCTGCGGGACACGGAGGGCGACGCCGTGGCGCTGCCCTACGAGTGGGACGGGGCGCGCTTCCATACGAGGGGTCACTACGGTTACCCGGATTATCCCGATGGGCAGCTGCGCACGACGGCAACGGACCTCGCGGATGTCCTTCGGCTGGTAATCGGTCGCGGAACGCTCGATGGAACTCGGGTTCTCCCGGCCTCATCCGTCGATGAGATGATCCGCCTTCAGGGCGCCCCGGGCGACGAGAAGTCCCAGGCGCTGGGATGGAGCTATACCCACGACACCGTGAATCGGTATCTCGGGCATCGTGGGGCGGACATCGGGGTTGCGACTCACATCCTCATCCGGCAGCGCGACCAACTCGGCCTCGTCGTGCTGATGAATACGAGGAACCTCGACGTGCTCAGCCCGATCGAGGAGCTGCTCCTCGACTTCAGCGATACGCTCTGAGTCGGGGGGCGCGCGCCAAGCCTCAGTGACCGAGGAGGCGGTGCCAGAGTCGCAGCGCGGCGTTGTCGCGTCGCAGCTTCTCGGGCGTCGGCCGTGCGTAGTACGCCGAGAGCTGAGCGATGGCGTGCCCGTCCATGGCACGGAGTTCACGACAGCGTCGACGGCGCCTGGGCGCGTAAATCCGGGGGGCCGGGGGCGGCGCAAGCGCGGGTGCGACCTCACCGTACCCTGCCGTCGTCCGGCGGGGCCGCTGCCACAGAAGGCGCGTAGAGGTGCGAGCTTGCTCCATCCAGGCACGGTCTAGCATCCCGGGAGAGGTTGCGACAGGGGCGCCGATGGCGCCTTCCCTCTCGTGTTGTGGGCACGTATAGTCGCGCCGCTTTGTCCCGTCTGCGCCGCGCCTGGCTGCCCGTCGCCATCTACGTCTTCTGCGCCGTGGTGTATGTGGCGTTCCTCGGAGACCGTGCGTCCCGGCCAGGGCCCGGAAACCCGGCGGTCGACAACCACTTCGTCCACCTCGCCCAGAGCTACCTCGACGGTCAGCTCGGCGTCGTCGGCAATCGCCCCCCCGGCAGCAACGACTGGGCCTGCTACGACACGGTCGAGCACGGCCCCTGTCCGGCGAACCGCCATCAGTTCCCCGAGAGCGAATCGGAGCGCTATCGCTGGTACGTCAGCTTCCCGCCTCTGCCCGCGGTGGTGATCCTCCCGGTGGTCGCGGTCATGGGCAGCTCCACTCCGGACGCGCTCCTTTGGGCGCTCCTCGGGGGCCTCGGGCCAGCGCTCTTCTTCGTGCTCCTGCGCTATTTGAAGGAATCAGAGCGCAGCATTCGGACGACCAAAGAGAACCTGGCGCTGACCGCGCTTTTCGCGTTCGGTTCGGTTTACTTCTTCACCGTCGTGCAAGGCACGGTGTGGTTCTCGGCCCACGTCGTCGCCGTGCCTCTCTTGATGCTCTACGTGCTCTGGGGCATCGGAGCTCGGCGGCCGTTTCTCTCGGGGCTGATGCTCGGCCTCGCCTTCATGACCCGGGCGACGACCGCCTTTCTCTTCGTCTTCTTCATCATCGAAGCGATGGCGGCGACGCGGGGCGAAGATGCCTTTCCCATCGACCCCACCAAAGGCCTCCTCCGTCGCATTCATCAGTGGCTCGCGGGGGTCGAGTGGCGGGCGTTGATCAAGCCCTTTGCGCTTTTTGCTGCGCCAATCCTCGTCATCGGCGGCATCGCGATGGTGATGAACGAGGCGCGCTTCGAAGACCCCTTCGAGTTTGGTCACCGCTACCTGCAAATCCGCTGGCGCCCGCGGATCGAGCGCTGGGGGCTCTTCAACTATCACTACTTCGGGAAGAACCTCGCCGTGTTTCTCGCGGCGCTTCCGTGGCTGACGGCGAATGAGCCCTTCCTCAAGGTGAGCCGCCATGGGCTCGCGCTCTGGGTCACCACGCCCCAGCTCCTGCTGAGCCTCTTCCCGAAGAAGACCTCCACCACCATGGTGGCGATGTTCGTTTCAGCGGGCGTCGTGGCGCTCTTGAACCTCACCTACCAGAACAGCGGCTGGGTTCAGTTCGGCTACCGCTTCAGCCTCGACTACGCGGTCATGCTTTTCGCGCTGGTGGCACTCGGCCGGAGGCGCTTCGGCGCCGGCTTCTATTTGCTGCTCGTGTGGGCCATCGCCATCAACACGTTCGGCGCTGTCACCTTTGACCGCGCCGGCATGTTCTACGACGGCGACGCGACGCAGAACGTGATCTTCCAGCCCGACTGACGGGTCAGCGGCCGCGGGGGCGGCGGTCGTTCCGCTGGCGCGGCTGGTTGCTCTGCGCCTCGTCACGACTCGCGGCGTTTTCCTGCTCACGGGCCAGGATGCGCTCACGGACCGCGACGTACGCCCCGGCCTGTTCCATCTGCACGTCGATGGCGGTCAGCCGTGCCCGGCCTACCTCGGGATTGGAGGCCGCGCGGTGCGAATCGGCGAACTCGACGTAAGCGGCCCAGGCGAGGCGCGCCTCTTCGAGCTGCCCCTCGGTTTGCTCGAGGGTCTCCGCGACCCCTTGCATGCAGCGGGCGTGATAGGTGTCGTCGCTGCTCTGTTCGGCGAAGCCCGCGCAGGTGCGGAAGCGCTCGAGGGCCTGGGGCAGGTTGCGCTGGGCGCGATCCATCTCGGCCGCGTAGTAGAACGCGATCGCGTTCGAGGGCTCGAGGCGGAAGGCGTCTCGGAGCTTGTCCATCGCGGCCTCGAAGTCGCGGTTCTTGGCTCGCCGAATCGCGTCCTGCACGAGCCCGATGTACTCCGAGGCGCGGGGCCGTTCGCCCTCATCCGCGTCCTGGCCGTCAGTCTCTGCAGCGCCGCTCGCCGCGGGGGCTGCTGGAGCCGCGCCCTCGGGGGCGTCCTGAGCCAAGACCGGGGCTCCGGCGGCGACGAGGGATACCAGGATGAAGACGAAGGCGGCACGCATGGGGCTCATGCTAGCCCAACTCGGCGCGAGAGGGAAAAGGCCGGATTCGCGCCCGAATCAGGAGGCGCCGCGGAAGGCGTAGTAGTAACGAAGCACGCGTTGAACGTACCGGCGGGTCTCCGCGTAGGGGGGTACGCCTCGGTACCGGGTCACGGCGCCCTGGCCTGCGTTGTAGGCGGCGATCGTCAGGACGAGGTCACCATTGAACTTGTTTGCGAGGACCCGGAGATAGCGGGTGCCGCCGAGGATGTTTTGCCGCGGGTCGAAGGGGTCCTGGACGCCCATCGAGGTCGCGGTCCGGGGCATCAGCTGCATCAGGCCCATGGCACCGGCGCGGGAGACCACGTCCGGGCTGAAATCGCTCTCGACCCGCATGACGGCGCGGATGAAGGACTCGGGCAGGCGGTAAAGGGCGGCGGCCTCGTGAATGTAGGGGTCGTACCGCTCGTAGCGGTCTGGGGAGCGGTCTCGGGCGCGGACCCGGTCTCGGCTGGCCCCGGCTCGGGCGGGGCCTGGCCTCTCGCCGCGGATGATTCGCCGGCAGCGTCGTCCGGCGGGGCCCGCGGGGCGCACGTTGGTGAAATGCACCTCTCCGTCGGCCCGCTGGCACTGAAAAATGTCGGCCTGGGCTGGTGCCGCGGGTCCCAAGAGCGTCGCCAGGACCACCCCTGCGGCCAGGGCGGCGGCGAGGAACGACGGCAGCGGCTTTCGGCGGCGGGGGCCCATCTATGACGGATTGTACGGGGCGAGGCCCGGGGACGCCAAAAGGTGGGTATTCTTCGGTCGCGATGCGCATCTCCTGTGACTATCTGGTTCTCGGTTCCGGCGTAGCGGGGCTGACCTTCGCCCTCGAGGCGGCCAAACATGGCGCCGTTCGCGTCGTCACCAAGCGCTCGACGAACGACTCGGCGACGGCCTGGGCCCAGGGAGGGATCGCCGCGGTCCTCGACCCCGAGGACACCTTCGAGGCTCACGTCGCCGACACCCTCGCCACCGGGAACGGCCTCAGCCACCGCGACATCGTCGAGATGGTCATCCGGGACGGCCCCGACCGAGTGCGCGCACTCATGGCCCTCGGCGCAGAGTTCAGCTCCCGGCAGGGCGAAGAGGGAGAGGACAGCCTCGACCTGACCCGGGAGGGGGGCCACAGCGCCCGCCGCGTCGTCCACGCCGGCGACATCACCGGGCGCGAAGTGCAGCGCGCCCTGGTCGATGCGGTGCACCAGCATCCGAACATTCAGATCGACCAGCATCACATGGCGGTCGACCTCATCGAGCAGAGCCACATCATCGGCGGACCGCGGCGAGTGGTCGGCGCCTACGTGCTCGACGAAGACTCCGGCGAGGTGCACACCTTCGTATCTCGGGCGACCGTCCTCGCGACCGGGGGGGCCGGCAAGGTCTACCTCTACACGTCGAACCCCGACGTCGCGACCGGCGATGGGGTCGCCATGGCCTATCGCGCGGGGGCGACGGTGGCGAACATGGAGTTCTTCCAGTTCCATCCCACCTGCCTCTATCACCCCGAGGCGCGCACCTTCTTGATCAGCGAGGCCCTCCGAGGCGAGGGCGGGGTTCTACGCCTCGCCGATGGGACCGCCTTCATGGGCAAGCATCACCCCATGAAAGACCTCGCGCCCCGCGACGTCGTGGCCCGGGCCATCGACCATGAGATGAAACGCACCGGCGCGGAGCACGTCTTCCTCGACATGTCCGCCCAAACCAGCGACTTCCTCCGGGAGCGCTTCCCGAACATTCACGCCGAGTGCATGAAGTACGGCATCGACATGACCGAGGGGCCCATCCCCGTCGTGCCGGCGGCCCACTACATGTGCGGGGGGGTCGTGATCGACGCCGAAGGGCAATCGAGCCTGCCGGGGCTCTACGCGGTCGGTGAAGTCACCTGCTCCGGTCTGCACGGGGCGAACCGCCTCGCGTCGAACTCCCTCCTCGAGGGCCTCGTCTATGGGTACGGCGCGGCCCGGGCGCTGAGCAAGAAGGCTGACGAGGACTTCGTGGCGCCGGATGTGCCGGAGTGGGATGTGGGCTCCGCGGTCGCGAGCGACGAGGCCATCATGGTTGCCCACAACTGGGAAGAGCTGCGCCGGTCCATGTGGAACTACGTCGGCATCGTCCGGTCCGACAAGCGGCTCCGGCGGGCCGCGCGGAGGGTCGCGCTCCTCCAAGATGAGATCCGCGAGTACTACTGGCAGCACCTCGTGAGCCGGGACCTCCTCGAACTGCGAAATATCGCCGATGTTGCCGAGCTCATCATCGGGTGCGCGGCGTCCCGCCGGGAGAGCCGGGGTCTCCACTACACCCTCGATCACCCGGATCAGGACGACGAGGCCTTCGGAGGCGACACCTGGATCAGCTGGGACACGCCGCCTTCCGTCCACCGCTGATTCTGGCGCCCTCCGGTGCTCTTTTGCGCTCTCGCATCACCGGTCGCGGATACGTCGACTGGCTGTTAGGGTCCGCCCCGCGATGGGTGAAATCGACGGTCGATTGGCCAAGGTGCTGGGCGTTTCGGATGTGGTGGTGTCGGTGCTGGTCCTCGGCGCTGTCTGGGGCGTCCTGCCCACCCGATGGATGCCCCTCGACATTCCGGCGACGCTCCTCGGCCTCGCCTTCGGGGCGGCTGGGGTGGGGCTGCTCAGCGCCGCGCCCTGGGGGGTCCGCGTCGCGAAGGGGGTCGCCCTCGTGTCGATCGTCGGCGGAGCGCTGCTCTTCAGCGCCCTCGTCTTCACCGCGGCCCACATCAGCGGTCTTTATGGTCCCGTCGGAGCGGGGGGCGCGGTGCTTCTCTTCGTCGTCGCCCTCTTGCTCTTGCCGTACCTGGTGCTGCTCCCGGCGGCCCAGCTCCTCGTGCTCGCCAAGCACGGCGCGGACCGCGGGTGACGCGGCGACGGATCGCACGGGGGCTCGCCGTATGGGCCCTCGCGACGGGCCTCGGAGCGCTCTTCGTTCACTGCCAGGCGCGCATCGACCCGGGGCCGATGCCGGACGCCGAAGCCGCCGGTTGGGCGTTCTCGGCCCTCGAAGCCGTTCGCCGCGGCGACGACCCGCCGGCGGCGCCTCCATCAGCCTCGAGCTTTCGAGGCGTGGGGCCCATCTTCGTCATCGCCTGGACTCGCGGGAGGCCCCTCGTCCGGCACGTTGGCACCCGGAATCTGGCCGAGACGATTGTCGCGGCGGGGGAGGCCTTCGCCCACGACCGGGAGCTGGCGGTGCAGCCTGGCTGGGGCCGTGATTCTGCCGCGGCGGAATCGTTGCGCTTCACCGTGGAGGTCACCCGGGGGGAGGCGCCGGTCTGGTTCGGGGTGCCGTTCATCGAGAACCTCGATGTGGTGCCGCTGCGCGAGGGGTTGCACCTGAGCCTCGACGGTGAAGATGCGTACATCACTCCGGAGGAGCTCCGGGCGGCCGACGTATACGACGTTGGCGTGGCGACGCCGATCCCCGACCTGACCATCGGGGTGGACGTCGTCAGCCTCGTCGGACAGCTCGCTCGAAGCCTCGGCCGGGACGAGGAGGACGCCGATGAGGGAACGGTGACCCGGCTTTGGGCGTCGGCGCTGGCGGCGGAGAGCTATCCGGACCGCGTCGAAGTGACCGAAGAGGCGCTCCGGGAGGCGGTGGTGGAGGGCGCCGAGTTCTTGCTCCGCCACATGCGGCCGGATGGCCGATACACCTATCTTTACGACGCGCGGACCGGGCGTGAGCGCCCCGCCGGATACAACCTCCCGCGGCATTCCGGGACCACCTACTTCCTCGCCCAGGTCCACCACCTGCACGGCATGCCGGCGGCTCGGGAGGGGGCCCGGCGAGCCCTCGCCTGGGTGAAAAATACGCGCATTCGGCACTGCGGCGGCCCGGCCCTGTGGTGCGTCGAACAGAACGGCGTCGTGGAGATGGGCTCGTCGGCGCTCACCGCG
>QMMC01000023.1 GCA_003647065.1 Deltaproteobacteria bacterium
AGAGGGCCTCGCCGAGGTCCTTGATGACTCGGTCGATGATGGCCTCGGGCACGAAGACGCGCCGCGTCGCCGTGCACTTCTGGCCCGTCTTTTGGGTGATCTCCCGCGACGCGTGGCGGATGAACATCTGGTAGGTGTCGCTGCCCGCTTCGACGTCCTCGCCGAGGACCATGGCGTTGAGGCTGTCGGCTTCGACGTTGATGCGGACCGAGCGCTCGATGACGTTGTCCATGCGCCGGAGCATGGCGCCGGTGTCGCCGGACCCGGTGAAGGCGAGCACGTCCTGGGGCCCGAGGTGGGTGACCAGGTCGCCGGCGCTGCCGCAGACGAAGGACAGGGCTCCGTCCGGAAGTACCTTCGCGTCGACGAGGGTCTTCATCAGCCGGTAGGCGGGGAGGATGGTGCTCGTCGCGGGCTTGGTGACGACGGGCACGCCGGCGAGGAGCGCACAGGCGGCCTTTTCAGCGAGGCCCCAGGCCGGGAAGTTGAACGCGTTGATGTGCACCGCGACGCCGCGGCGCGGCACGAGGAGGTGGTGGCCCCATAAGCGCGCGCCTCGGGTGAGCTGCTCGCCTTCGCCTTCGACCAGGTAGGTGCGGTCGCCGAGGCGTTTGCCGACGCCGGCGTAGTAGGCGAGGGTGCCCGTCGCCCCGTCGATGTCGAACTTCGAGTCCGACCGGGTCGTGCCGGCGTTGATGATCGACGCCTCGATGAGCTCGTCGCGGACCTCGTGGAGGGCCTTCGACATTTCTTTGAGCATGGCGCCGCGCTCGGCGAAGGTCATCGCCCGCAGCGCCGGTCCACCGACGTCTCGGGCGTAGGTGAGGGCCGCCGCGAAGTCGAGGCCAGAGGTGCTCGTCTCGGCGACCGCCTCCCCCGTCGCCGGGTTCTTCAGCGTCGCCTTCTTGCCGGTACCGGCTTTCCACTCACCGTTCAGATAGCTCTCGAGCTCGATCATCCGATTCTCCATGTCGGCAAGAAGGCGCAGCGGCGCCGGAGGCGACGTGAAGCTAGATTGCCGACCGACGACGCACTCTCCGAGTTTGGGCTGGCGCCCGCCGTGTGTAGCCTCACGACGGTGCCCCCGTAAAGGCGGTTCGAGGCGTCAGCGTCTCAACCGCCCCGCCGCTCGGCCATCACACTCACCAGGAGTGCCCGGAGGCCGCGCTCGTCGAGGCCGCTGACGATCTCCGCCTTCTCGGCGATGTGCGGGAAGCCGCCGCCGATGAGGTCGGACAGACGGATGGGAAAGACCAGGTGCCCATGGTGGAGGGCGGCGAGGAGAGCTTTGATCTCGTCATCCGTGAGCAGGGTGAGGCCGGGGCTGCCGAAGGACATGGGCGCATCTTCCAGACCGATGGTTCGGGAAGCAAGGTGAACATGTCGATGCTAGACTCTGCGTGCGTGTCGCATCGGAACTCCCATGCTCCTCGGTTTGTCGTGGCCCTGGTGGGCTTCGTGAGCCTGCTGGGTGGCTGCGCCGTCGACACCTCGGCGACGCTTCCCCCCGTGGCCAACGACGCCGCCTCGCCGGATGCCCGGTCGGGAGACTCGGCGCCCCGGGACTCCGGGCCGCTGCCCACAGACTCGGCCATGCGCCCTCCACCGGACGCCCCGCCGGATACGGGACCGGACGTTGATTCGGGTGTCGACGGCGGTGCCGACGCCGGGGTCGATTCGGGGCCTGGTGATGTGCGGTGCCCAGTCTTGGCGGCCGATGTCGTAGCGCTCTACACCTTCGAAGGCATCTCTGGCGCCACGACTACCCCTGACGTTATCGATGGGCACGTTGGTGAAGTGCAGAACGGGACCGCGTCGGGTTGGTCGGGCCCCCTCGGCTGCGGAGACGCCCTGCGCCTGCCATCGGGTGCTAGGAACTATGTCACCGTTCGGGACTCCCCTGCGTGGGACTTGCCGACGGGTTCCGTGGACTTCTGGTTCATCCGCCGCGCCGGTGCGCCCACTCCCGCGGGGCTCGTGGGCCGCGATGCGATGAACCAAGTATTTCCCGGGCATTTTCGAATCGCCATCGAGACGGATGGGCGGCTCCTCGTGCGGATCCAAGACGGTGACGACTCCTACGAACTCAACCAGCCGGACCCGACGCGCGGAGAGTGGCATCATGTCGGCGCCAACTGGGGAGGCGGGGGGCTCGAGCTTTGGTACGACGGCGTGCGGGTGGCGGCCGACGAGGACGTCGCGGTGGGCATCGACGGAAATCATAACGCCTGGGTCATCGGCGCGGACCCTCAGAGCGTGCAGGAAGGTTCCTACCCGCCGGTCGGGGTTTCCCGGGTGAGCACCCACACGGGCATCGACCACGTGCGCATCAGCGAACTCCGCCGCGACTTTTCGTCGTACGCGGCCCTCGCGCCCGTCATGCCCTGAGGGCCGCCCTCAGAGCAGTTTCTTCAAAAGCCCGGCGGCACCGGCGGCGCCCATCGCGCGCATCTTCCGCAGGCGGATGGTCCCCGCGATCGCGATGCCGAGACCCATGATCGCCGCGAAAGGCCCACAGCAGGCGAAGCCGAAGCTCGTCTTCCGTGCGTTGCCCGCCACTTCCTCGACGGTGCCGACGGACCGGCGAATCACGCCTCCGGTCGATGGATAGAGGGTGCCGCCCTGAATGACGCCGGTGAGCACGACGGTCTCACCGTGGGGGACCCGCTCCCGTTCGACGTCCGCGTAGAGCCTCGTATTGGCGTCGTCGATCTGCACCGGATACCGCTGACCGCCGTAGTTCACGGCGAGGGGCCGGCCGTTGCGGCCCGGCGCGTGTTCGACCTGGGCCCGGGCCCGGCGGTCGACGGTAGCTTCGATGCTCGCCGCGGTCGCGATGGGCAGCCGATGGGTGCCGTCGGTCAAATAGGCGTCCGGGGCGACTTCGGTCCAGTCGACGAAGACCCGCTCCCCCGGAGCGCCGTTCTTGCTGCCCGCCGTGGTCCGTGCGCTTACCCGCAGGTGGCCGCGGATGACCGGGGTGCCGTCGTCGGGCATCGCCAGCGGCGCCGCGCTTTCGAGGCGACCCGAGACCCGTGCGGGGCCTTGGTGCGTAGCTGCCGCCGCCAGGGTCACGACGTCTGAGTCGTCGTCGAGCGCGCCCGAGACGAGACCGAGTACGCCCATGACCGTCGTCGCCGCGCCGATGAAGAGCACCACGCAGCCCGCTGCGCGGAAGGTCCGGGCGCCGTTCCATGCCTTGTTGCTCACCCCCAGGGGCGCGCCGTCGGGCTTGAGCAATGAATCCCAGGCCATCGCCGTCAGCTTCCGAAGCGCGAAACCAACGCCTCGGCCCGCTTGACGAAGGCCGCCTTGTGATAGCGCTCGAAGTGGGACCAGGTGCAAAGGGAAGTCGGGTCCGTGACCCGGTCGACGAAGAGTCGCCCCTCGAGGTGGTCCACCTCGTGTTGGAAGGTGCCCGCCGTGAGGCCCTTCACCACCCGGTCGATGTCGTTGCCATCACGGTCCATCGCACGCACCCGGAACTCGACGGGGCGCTCCACGACGCCGCGGAGGTCCGGCACGCTCAGACAGCCCTCGTAGTTCGAGAAGCGTTCTTCGCCGACGGGCACCAGGTGGGGGTTCACCAGGACGGTCAGGGGGATCTTCGGCTTGTACGGGTACCGGGGGTTGTCGCCGACCTCCATCACGCAGATGCGGACCGGTTCATACACTTGGTTCGCGGCGAGGCCGGCGCCCTGGGCCTCGCGCATGGTCTCGATGAGGTCGTCGATGAGGGCCTGCATCTCTGGGGACGCCAGCTCTTCTCGATTGATGGCGCGGGCGGGCTCCCGCAGCACCGGATGGCCGATGGTCGCGATGCGCCGGAGCGTCAAGCGCGGCTCCCGACGATGGCTTCGAGGGCGTCGATGGTCTTCGGGATCTCGGCAGTCAGCACCTCGCGGCCGGCGTCGGTGACGAGCACGTCGTCTTCGATGCGGATGCCCCGGACGTCGGCGAAGTCTCGGAGCCGCTCCCAGTTCACGCGGCCCTTTGCCAGTTCGCGGAAGCGCGGCGCCTCGAGGATGGCCGGGACCTGATAGAGCCCGGGTTCGATGGTGACCGCCATGCCCACCTCGAGGTCCCGGTCGAGGCGCAGGTAGGAGAGGCCGAATTGCTCGGCGCGCTTTCGGCCGGGGGCGTAGCCTGCGCGGTCGCCGAGGTCTTCCATGTCGTGGACGTCGAGGCCGAGGAGGTGGCCCACGCCGTGGGGGAAGAAGAGCGCGTGGACGCCGTCGGCGACGAGCTCGGCCGGGTCGCCGGTCAAAACACCGAGGTCGACGAGGCCGGCGGCGAGGGCGCGGCACGAGGCGAGGTGCACGTCTCGGTAGCGCGCGCCCGGCTTCACCGCCTCGATGGATGCCTCTTCGGCGGCCAGGACGACCTCGTAGAACTCGCGCTGGGTCGTCGAGAACTTCCCGCTCACGGGCCAGGTTCGGGTCACGTCGCCGGCCCAGCCGCCTTCGGCTTCGGCTCCGACGTCGGCGAGCAAGAGGTCGCCCTTGTCGATGCGGTTGCCATGTGCGCTGTTGTGCAGCACCTCACCATGGACCGTGACGATGGGGCCGTAGGCGTATTCGAGGTTCTCCGCGACGACGATACCGTCGAAGGCGGCGCGGACATCGGCTTCGCGCATGCCGGGGCGCGTCACGGACATGGCCGCGAGGTGGGCGGCGGTGGTCACCGCGGCGGCGCGGCGCAGGCCCCCGATGGCGGCCTCGTCGTGAACCGAGCGCAGGGCGATGAGTCCGTCGACCAGCGGCAGGTCGGCCTCGTCGAAGCGGCCCGGGGTGACCTCGCGGCCCAGCAACGCCGACTGCCGCGCGCGGGTGATCGGGTCCGGGGCGGGCACCGTCGCCACCCGCTGCCCTCCGAGGGCGTCGGCGAGGCGGTTGATGTGCACCACGCGGCAGCCGGTGCGTTCGGCGATCTCCTGGTGCCCCGGCTGGGCCCCATGCCAGAGCGCGTCGTCGTCCGGGGCCTTTGGCAGGAAGAGCGTGTGCTCGTCCCCGTCGACCACGAGCATGCCGTCGATGAGGGGCAGCCCCACCAGGTACAGGAAGTGGCTCGAGGCCCGGTACGGATAGGCCTGGGCCAGGAAGTTCCGAGACGATGTTCCCCCGGCGGGCACGAGGGCGAGGGCGCCATCGAGGCGTTTGCTGAGTCGGTCCCGGCGCGCTTTGAAGGGCGCGGCTTCGTACCCTTCGAAGAGCGCGCTCATCTCAGTCGAGCCCCGGCTTGGCCAGGGGCGCGTCGTAGCGCTCTTCTTCGTGCTGCTCGAACTCGTCGGCCCGGGCCTGGGTGCGCGTCTGCCATTCGGCGTGGAGCGTCTGGTACGCCTCGAGGCGGCCCAGGGCCCGCGCCCGGTCGGTGGTGAGGCTCTCGCCCTCGCCGAGGGTCGCGATGGCCGCGTCGATGTCCTTCAAGCAGAGCCGAGCTCGCCCGAGAGCATCGATTGTATTGTCGAGGTCCGCGAAGTGAGCGGCTTGCACGAGCATCCGCGACCAAGATTTACGCTTTTCGACGAGGTCCATGGCGCCGTTGTAGCGCCTTTTGGGGCTCTTTGGGAGTGGACTTCGGTGCCCCGGACCGGGCCGCGGATGTACGGGGTTCAGAGCCCGGCGGTGACCCCGAGGGTGATGGTGTCCTGAGTTCGCGAATTGGGCACCCAGGCGCCGGTCGCCGGGTCTTGGGGGATGGCGCCGCGGAAAAAGGTGTCTTGGTCAGGGGCTGGGCCCCCGAGGTCCGCCGACGTTGCCGTCTGGTCGTGGCGGTACTCGAGGAAGACGGCGATGTACTCCAGAGGGATGAGCTGGACGGTGATGGTCGTCGAGGCCATCAGGGGGGTGGTCGCCCAGAAGATCCGCGCTGCGGGGTCATCGTCTGGCGCGCGGTCCAAGAAGACGTCTTGTCGGAGGGTCAAGGCGAGCCAGTCGGTCGGCGTGCCTCGCACATAGCCGGCGGTGCCGAACCACCACCCAGCGTCTCTCCCCGAGTAGGGCTCGAAGCCCCCGTCGACGTGGAGGGCGAGCTTGAGCCAGGGCGAAGCCTCGACGGCCGCCCAGGCGTCGAAGAGGTTGCGCCAGTTGCCGCCCTCACGCTCGACGCCGCCGAAGTAGAGCACCTGGGCGCTCAGGTCTTCGGAGGTAAACCCGACCCACCCCGCGACCGACTTCTCGACGTTGTTGTCGAGGATGTTGTTCCAGCCGTTGTAGACGGCGACGTGGGCGCTCACGTTCTCCGAAAGCGCCGACGCGACGTGAAGACCCAGGTGATAGAACGGAAGGCCCATGAAGAGGTTCGACCGGGACCAGTTCCAGTTGCTGTGCACGTCGATCGATTCGATGCCCACGGGAGAGAGGAACACTCCGGCCTCGATGGCTACGCCGCTGAGCAGGGGGGCGTTCCAGCCGAGGTAGGCTTCCTGAATGAAGCGGTAGGTCGCGGCAGAACTCGCCCCGACGCCGAAGGCGGTGCCCGACGAGTCGCTGGGCTCGGCGAGGTAATACGTATCGGGGGTGCGTCCCCATTGCAGCGAGAGCTTCAGGTAGACGCGGTCGAAGGAGATGTGCGTCGCCAGATTGGCGTTTTCCAAGCTGAAGGTCGCGTGGCGGTTGTCGAAGCCGCGGTAGGCGATGAGGCCGTTGTCGGGTTCCGCGAAGGACCAGGTGAAGCTCGTCTCGACGTAGCCGCCGAACTTCGCCTCGAGGGTCGGCCCCCCGTCGCCGACCGGCGCCGACACCCGCGGCGCATTCGGCATCTCTTCGTCGAACTCGACGCCTTCGGTCTGGCCTTCGGGGTGTTCTTGAGCCGCGGCCCCGGGCGGGGCGACGAAGCTGGCCACCAGCGCCGCAGAGACCAGGGTGATTCTCAGGAGAGGCTCGAGACCCGCCGCTCCGACGCGCCTAGGCCGCTGCACCCCGTTCGTCACCCATTGCGCTCTCATTTCGCACTGCTTGGTCGTCTTCCTCTCCCGAGTCCACCACCAAATTCGCAGCGAGCATTCCCCTCGCCAGTGCATCGCGCAATCGCCACCCCCCGCCACGGCTCCGGTCTCCTAGGCGTGAGAGGAATTGCATTTCCCCATCGGTGATCGCGGCTCTCTTCCATGTGAAGCGTTGGTTTGTCCGTATCGGGGTCCGTGCGTGCCGCTGGATCGGAGTGCTATCGAGGGGCGCCGAGCAAGCTCCTGTGATACCCGTGCGTGCCCCGCGGCCGGCGGACCTCGCCTACGACTCCTCGCGGCCAGAAGGTTCGAGCCATGGAAATCGACGTCGCCCTCATCCGAAAAACCCTGTCCAAGGATTTGACGGACATCATCATTCGCCTCGCCCTGGTCGCGGTCCTCGTGGTCATGAGCGTCAAGGTCTTCAGTCCGTTCATGGGGCTGATGCTCTGGGCCCTGGTCTTTGCGGTGACGCTCTACCCCCTGCATCAGAAGCTCGCCAAGAAGCTCGGGGGCAAACCGGGGCGGGCAGCGACTCTCCTCGTGCTCCTAGGCATGCTCCTGATAGGCGCTCCCACCGTGGTCATCGGCGGTGCCGTCGCGGACTTCGTCCAGGACACCCGGGCCGCTCTCGACAGCGACGGGTTTGCCATCAGCCCGCCGCCGGCATCGGTGGCCGACCTTCCCGTCGTCGGCGCGAAGATTCATCGAGCGTGGACTTTGGCCGCAAGTGACCTCCCTGCGTTGCTGGAGACGGTGAGGCCACAGCTGGAGAGCTTCTCTCGGACCGCCCTCGGTCTGCTCACCGGGGCCGCAAGCGGCATCTTTCAGTTCCTTTTTGCGCTGATCATCGCGGGCATCATGATGGCGTTCGGCGAGCCGGGCAGCGACGTCATGCTGAAGATTAGCCGTCGCCTGTCAGGCGCCAAACGAGGAGAGGAGCTGCACAAGCTGACGACGGCCACGATCCGCTCCGTGTCCCTGGGGGTCATCGGCGTCGCGTTCATTCAGTCGCTCTTGCTGGGGGTCGGTTTCGTCTGGGCCGATGTGCCCGCCGCCGGCATCTTGGCGATCGCCGTCTTGGTATTGGGCATCGCCCAGGTGCCGGCGACGGTCCTCACCATCCCCGTGATCGCCTATCTGTGGTGGGCCGGCGATTCCAACCTGAGCAACGCGCTCTTCACCGTCTACTTCCTGATCGCTGGGTTGGCGGACAACGTGCTCAAGCCCGTCTTCCTCGGCCGCGGCGTGGACGCTCCCATGCCCGTCATCTTGCTGGGGGCCCTCGGCGGTATGGTCACCGCCGGCATGATCGGCTTGTTCGTCGGGGCGGTCCTCCTGGCCCTCGCGTACGTGATCTTCATGGACTGGGTTGCCCACGGTGAGAAGGGCGACGGCGACGAAGCCCCGGAGGGCGACCAAGACGCCCAAGACGAACAAGGCGCGGCGGATGCATCCCCAGCCACCGAAGAACCTGCATGATGCGTAGACCTCCTTCACCCCGGGACGGTGAGAGACCGGGAGCCTGAGAGCGTGTTCAAGGTACTCCTCATCGGCGTGGCCATGGTTCTGCTCATGACCGCCATCCATGCGGTGTTCATGCTCGGCGCGTTGGCGTTCATCCCAGCTCACGCAGGGGCCAAGCCGATGAGCCAGGGTCGGCGCGTGCGCGCCGCCGCGGCGACGGTTCTTTGGATGGTGGGAGCGTCCTTCGTCGAGATGGGCGCCTGGGCGGCGCTCTTCATGCAACTCGGGGCCTTCGAGCAACTCGAGCCGTCGCTCTACTTCTCGTCCGTCACGTATACGAGCCTCGGCTACGGTGACATCGTCCTCGAGAGCCCTTTACGAATTCTCGGGTCCGTCGAGGCCCTGACCGGGGTCATCATGGCTGGCTGGAGCACGGCCCTCGTGATCACCGTGCTTCAACGCTCTGCTGCGCGGGCCGAAGCCAGCACAGAGGACGCGAACGACAAATGACCGAAGAGGCGCCGGGATCGACGGACGAGGAGCAAGACCCGCCCTCGCCAGATCCGTCCTCTCCGGTTCCGTCTTCTCCCGCTCCGACCCCGGCGGACGAGTCGCGCAAGGGCAGCCCGGCTCAGAAGGTGAGCCGGCTCGTCCTCGTGCTGATCGCGGTGATCTTCGCGTGGCATCTTTTCGCCGACCGCATCACGCCCTATTCGGGCGTCGCGTGGGTTCAGCTTTTCTACGTGTCCGTGACGCCTCAGGTGAGCGGGTACATCATCGAGGTCCCGGTCGCCCTCGACGACGTCGTCGAGGAGGGCGACGTCATCGCACGCAACAATCCGCATCCTTTCGAGCTCGCCGTGCATTCCGCCGAGGCCCAGCTCGACCTCGCCGGTCAGAACCTCCGGGCGGCGAGCGCCGGCATCACGTCGGCCCTCTCTGCCCTCGCCGTGACGCGCACCGAGCTCGACAACGCCGAGCGCAACCTCGACCGGGCCGAGGCGATACGGGCAACCGACCCGGGTGCCATCGCGCTCTTCGACTACGACGCCCTGCTCGCGGCGCGCAACGGCGCTCGCTCCCAGGTCGCCAGGGCCGAGGCGGACGTGGAGAGCGCGCGGGAGCAGATGGGCGTCGAGGGCGCGGACAACCCGGCGATTCGAGCCGCGGTGGCGACCCTCGATACTGCGCGCTTCAACCTCGAGATGACCATCATCCGGGCTCCGAGGCACGGTCGCGTCGCCGACCTTCGCCTGACCGAGGGGAAGTTCGCGAGCACCGGGCAGCCGATGGCGACCCTCGTCGTCGACAAAGACGCCTGGCTGCGTGCCCCGATGCGCGAGAACAACCTCAGCCGCCTCGAGGCGGGGCAGCGCGTCGAGATCGTCCTCGACGGGGCGCCGGGCAGGATCTTCCACGGCCGGGTCGCGAGCATCGGGCTCGGAGTCTCGCAGGGCCAGGCGCCCCTCGGAGAACTCCCCGACGAGAGCAACGCCACCGGCTGGTTCAGTGCCCCGCAGCAGTACCCGGTGATCATCCGCCTGCCCGCGGACACCCCGCGCGAGCTTCTCCGCGCCGGCGCGAAGGCGAGCGTCACGGTCTACACCGGGGACCATCCGTTCCTGAACAGCGTCGCCTGGTTCCTGATCCGAGTCGCGAGCTATGTGGCCTATCTCAACTGAGACCCCGGGGGAGTCTCGCGCGGCGATCCGCCTCGCCGTCGGGGTGACCGTGGCCGCGGCGGTCGTCTTGCTTCTCGATGTTTCGGTGCCGGCCATGCTCCCGCTCTTCGTGGGCGTACTCTTGCGCCCCGGGACCAAGCCGCTGCCGTTGAAGGTGGCGGTCATCCTCGTCCTGATCACGTACTTCGCCTTCTCCCTCGGCCGATACGCCACGGACATCCTGCTGGTTTCTCCGGGCATCTTGCTCCTGGTGAGCACCTGGCTGATCTACATCTGCTACTACGCCAACGCGGCGGGCGTTCACTCGGTGATCGTCACCCTCTCGCTCCTCGCGGTGCTCACCGTGCCTTTCGCGGGGACGGTCTCGCTCTCGGTCGCCGACGTACTCGCGCGCTCGATGACCATCCTCATCGGCGCGTCGGTCGCCATCTCCTTCCTCGTCCACGGGCTTCTGCCCGCCCAGGCCGGCGAGGTCGCTCCAGTCCCCGGCGCCCACGGATTGAAGGAGAGCCCCCTCGGGTGTCACCGCCGGGCGCTCAAGACGACCCTGGTCGTGGCTCCGGTCGCCTGGGGCTACTTCTTCTTCGGGAGCTTCGACTACGTCATGGCGCTGATTTACATCGGCCTCGTCATGCTGACCGCGAACCCCGACGAAGGGGCCACCAAGGGACAGAATTGGATCGCCGCCAACACACTGGCGGGGTTCGTCTCGGTGGTCCTAGTCTTGGTCGGCATGGTCGTCGACTCGCCGGTTTTCGCGATGCTCGTGCTCTTCCTGGTGGCGCTCATGTTCGGTCGCTCGATGGCGGCCAATGCCCGGATGCGCGGGCCCCTCGGGGATGCGTTCTCGGCGATCTTGCTGGTCGTGACCTCGGAGAACGCGATCGTCGAGGTGACGACGCGGCTGACCCAGATACTGCTGGTCATCGCCTATGCGGCGCTGATGTTCAACGCCCTCGGGCCGGGGCGGGTGCCGACCCGGACGAGGGTGGCATGACGGCGCCGCGAAGGTCGTTGCTCGCCGTCTTGGCGTGGGTGCTGTCGCTCGCCGGTGTCGGCTGTTCGGTGGGGCCGGACTACGTGCGCCCAGATACGACCGCCCTCGAGTCCTTTCGGGCGCCGACGACGACCACCGAGTCCATCGTGAACCTGAACTGGTGGGAACTCTACGACGACCCGGTCCTCCAGAGGCTCATCGGGACCGCGATCGAACACAATCGGGACGCTCGCGTGGCCCTGCTGCGCATCACCGAGTCTCGCCTCCTGGCGGGCATCGTCCGGGCTGACCTCTATCCGACCTTGAGCGCGGGCGGGCAGCTTTCCGCCGCGCCGACCATCACGACGAATGGCGACTTCGCCCCCGTGGCGAACGCGGCCTTCGCGGTCGACATGAGCTACGAGGTCGACCTCTGGGGTCGCGTCCGCCGGTCGAACGAGGCCGCCTTTCACGAGGTGCTGGCGTCCGAGGAGGCGTACCGCAACGTGCTGATCTCCCTCATCGCCGAGGTCGCGGCCCAGTATTTCACGCTCATCGACCTCGACAACCGGCTGGCGATTACCGAACAGACGATCGCGATGCGCACCCGCGGGTTGAACACCGTCGAGGCTCGTTTCCGCGGTGGCTTGACCACCGAGATCGATTTCCGACAATCCGAGATCCAGCTTCATGTCGTCGAGGCGTCATTGGCGTCGTACCGACAGTTCATCGGACTGACCGAGAACTCACTGAGCGTTCTCCTCGGGCAACCCCCACGCGCGATTCCCCGGGGCCGCCCGCTCTTCTCCCAGGTCATCCCCCCCGCCGTGCCCATCGGGCTTCCGTCGGAGGTGGTTCGTCGGCGACCGGATATCCGCGAGGCCGAGCGACGGCTGCATGCGCAGAACGCACGAATCGGCGTCGCGCGGGCGAATCGCTTCCCCCAGTTCAACCTCACGGGGCCAGCCGGCGTCACCGCCGTTCTCACCAACCCGAGCCTGGCGACGGGTTTCCTGACCTTGGGTGCGAACCTCTTGAGCCCACTCTTCAACGGGGGACGGCTCCGGCGCCAAGAGCAGATCGAAGTCACGCGAACCGAGCAGCTCACGCAACTCTACGAGCAGCGCATCCTCGTGGCTTTCTCTGAGGTCGAAGATGCGCTCATCGCTCACGAGACCCTCGAGGACGAGTTCGAGGCGCGCGAACGCCAGACGGCTTCGGCCCAGGCCGCCTACGACATCGTCTGGAACCAATACCTCGGTGGCCTGACGACCTATCTCCAGGTCGCCGCCATCCAGGCCAGCCTCTTCTCCGCGCAGCTCGCGCTCTCCCAAGTGCGGCAGGAGTACCTGATCTCCGTCGTGTCCCTCTACAAGGCGCTTGGCGGAGGGTGGCCGGTGGGGGCCCTGGAGAACGACGGTCCCGAAGCCTCGACCGCCGCAGAAGAAGAGGGTGGTACGGTGGGCGACTGAGCATCGGGGGGCGGCGTCCGAGAGTTCGCGCTTCCCCCTCCGGCGCGGTAGCCTTCGGCCCATGCGATTGTCTCCCGCGATTCCTCTCGTGTTCTCGTTGTTGCTCACCGCCTGCGGCGGCGGTAACCCCGAAACCTCCTCGTCTTCGGACTCGGCTGCGACCACCGGCGGCGAAGAGGTCGCCGCAGATGAGCAGAGCTTCGCCGAGGCGATGGAGCTCATCTGCAACGGCTGGGTCGACGCCGAGGAGACCCGAGGCCTCAGCCCCGAGGACGAGGTCAACGCCGTCAGAATGTGGATCCTCGACCGGCTGACGAACCCGCGCGCGAACGAGTTTTACGAGATCACGCTCGACCTGCCTCCTTACGAGAGGAGGCAGGAAGTGTCGCGCTTCGCCGAGGAGGTGGGCCTCGAGGAATGCGCCATCTTGCAAATGTGGCCCGAGCCCTGAGAGGCGTCGGTCGCTACGCCTTCGGGAGGCACCCCTCCTTCGAGGACGAGTCTCGAGCGCAGCACGTTCCGCTGGCCGTCAGGGATTGCCCTCTTCAGAGACGCGATCCGGTGCCTCGCTGACTGGGATCAGATGGTTGAACCAGAGGAGCGCGGCGTGTTCGTGGATTGCCGTCATCCCCGTCGCGCCGGGAATCCAGCGGTCCATGTATCCGACGCGCACGGTCAGTCGCCCCATCTTCATACCCAGGAGTAGGCTCAGACGATTCTGGTCGAGGTGGTTGGGCCCGGCGTCGGGGCCGAAGTTGATCAAGACCTCGTCGGCCACCTGAACGAAGAAACGACCGACGTCGAGGTCCGGAAACCAGTAGGTCAATGCAGACTGCCATCTGAGGCGTACGGTGAAATCCCAACCGTTCACGACCTTCCCACCGGCGACCGATTCACGAAAGCGAAAGTCGCTGCGGATGCGCTGTGAGAAGCCCCACTCGTCGGAAATGCGAAAGGGGAAGACCGCCTGGGCCCACGGCCGGTGCTCGTTGCGGTCGAGGGAGCCGTCGCCGGGGTCGAGTAGTAAGTGTGCATAGCCCGCCGTGAGGCCCGGACCGTTCTCGATGTTGTAGACGAGGCCACCGCGGAGCACGAAGAAGGCTCCGTGGTTGTAGTGCGTGTCGAACCAGATGGCCCAGTTGGGGGTGATGGCGGTCTGGTTCATGTACGCGAGCCAGAAGGTCGCCTCGTTGTCGGATTGAGCCGAGGCCTTGGCGGGGGTGAGGGTGAGCCCCGAGAGCGAAGCGAAGAGCAGGAGCGCCAGTCTCGGACCGCCTCGCAGGGAGTGACGGAACATCGTGGACCGTATGCCCCTTGCTGGGACCCCGTGCCAGCCCCCTTGCTCTGAGCCCAACGACGTGGTTCACCACACCGCACCACACCACGCCATGGCGCAGGACAAAGCAATCGCGGCCAAAGACGTCGCCGGTAAGGGCGGCGTCTACCTCGTCGTTGGGGCAATCGGCCTTCTCTCCCGGCTGGGGCTCATCGGCCGGTGGCTCGGCCTCGCGGATCCCGCCGCCATCGCCTTGGCCGTCCTGGTGATCGCGGCGATTCTGTGGATCAGCGAGGCCGTCCCACTCTTCGTCACCAGCTTCGCCATCGCCTTCATGAACGTCGCCTGGCTCGTGCCCGCCCTCGACGCGGTGGGAGAGCCGGTCGGGGACGCTCCCTTTCTCTCTCCCTTCTTCTCGAACATCATCCTGCTCTTCCTCGGAGGCTTCGTACTCTCCTCCGGGCTCCGGAAGTATCTGATCGACGAGCGCCTGGCGCGGTGGGTGCTCCGCCGCACCGGGGGGACGCCGGCGCGGGTGCTGCTCGGCCTGATGGTCGTGAGCGCTTTTCTGTCGATGTGGATGAGCAACACCGCCACGACGGCGATGATGCTGGCGCTGGCCCTGGCGCTATTGTCGAAGATCGACGATGACGACCCCTTTCAGAAGGCCGTCCTCCTCGGCATTCCCTTCGCCGCCAACATCGGCGGCCTGGCGACTCCGATCGGTTCGCCGCCGAACGCCATCGCGATCCGCTACATGGAAACGAGCGGAGTTGGCGCGCCCGGCTTCGGCCAATGGTTGCTGATGGCCTTGCCCGTCGTCGTGGTGGTCCTGGCGTTGGCGTGGTTGCTCTTGAAGGCCCGCTTCCCAGCCCGGGTGCGGGAGGTGGACCTCGGGGAGGAGACCCGCTTCGCCTGGACCCGGCGGAGCCGCTTCGTCGTCGGAGTCACCATCGTCACCGCCCTCGGGTGGTTGACGAGTGATATTCACCCCCTCTCGACCGGCACCGTCGGTCTCATCCCCGTGATCCTCTTCTTCGGGCTCGGCGTCCTCGACGTCAGCGACTTCCGCAACCTCAGCTGGGACGTCCTCTTCATCGTCGGCGGAGGACTGTCCCTCGGCGTCGGGGTCGAATTGAGCGGCCTCGGAGAAGTCCTGGTCTCGTTGGTTCCGACGGACACCGTGGGCACCGTGGGTCTTTTGGTTATCCTCACCTTGGTCGCCGCCACGATGACGTCGGTGATGAGCAATACGGCGACCGCAAACCTGCTCATCCCGGTGGTCATCGGGCTCTCCGGAGTGCCGGTCGCACCGCTGCTGCTGGCGGTCGCCTACGCGTGTTCGCTCTCCATGGCCCTTCCGGTGAGCACGCCGCCGAACGCGATGGCCTTCAGCGCCGGCATTCTCGAAACGCGTGACATGCTCGTCCCGGGGTTGATCATTTCCATCATCGGCCTCATCGCGACCTTGACCATCGGCCTCTTCACCTGGAGCCTGGCCGGCCTCGGATAGGAGCCCCCGTGGAGTTGCATCGACAGCGTTGCCAGTTCTGCCAGTCCCTGGAATTGGGCTGCATTCTCCGCCGCGATGAAGCTCACCCGCTCACGGTCTACGTGCGCTGCGCAAAATGCGGTGAGCTCGTCGCCCGATACAAGGTCGGCGAATATTACCACCACGGCAAAGGCATGGAGTCGTGGCTCAAGGCCATGCGGCCTGGTGACCGTGAGAGCGCACGAAATTTTCGGGCAGACTTCGATGAAGTCGAGAACGACTCGATCGAAGAGTACCAAGAGGTGCTCGAAAAGCTCGGCGAGCAAGGCAAGTCGTACTGAGCCCGCTCTGCCGGGACGCGACGGTGACCTCGTGGACGGCACTCATCCGCTACCGTAGCTGCGGCGTGCAATCGATTGGAGACAGGCAATGGGAAAGAAATACTTGGTCGTCGGTGGCGTCGCGGGCGGAGCCTCGGCAGCTGCGAGGCTGCGAAGGCTGAGCGAGGAGGACCAGATCGTGATGTTCGAAAAGGGGCCCCACGTCTCTTTTTCGAACTGCTGCCTCCCCTACTACCTGAGCGGAATCGTGGCCGAGGCCGACGACCTCGTGTTGATGACCCCAGAGAAGTTCAATGCTCAGTACAATATCGACGCCCGAGTGAACAGCGAGGTGATCTCGATCGATCGCGAGGAGAACGAGGTCGAGGTGAAGGCCCTGCACACCGGTGAAGTCTACCGTGAATCCTACGACAAGCTGATTCTCTCCCCGGGAGCCCGTCCGATCGTGCCCCCGATCCCGGGCCTCGAGAAGGCCAACACGTTCACGATACGCAACGTGGTCGATATCGACAAACTCCACCGGAGCATCGAGTCGAGCGAGCCTTCGCGCATCACGATCGTGGGTGGTGGGTTCATCGGTATCGAGGCCGCCGAGAATCTCGTCGAAGCGGGACATACGGTCACGTTGGTCGAGGCGCTACCGCAGGTTCTCAGCCAATTCGATGCCGAGATGGTGCAGATCCTGCACAAGGAGTTGGTCGACAACGGCGTCGACCTCATCGTCGGTGACAGAGTTGCTTCCTTCGAAACCGACGAAGTGATCCTCGCATCTGGGAAGAGGTTCGCTTCCGAGATCGTCGTCCTGTGTATCGGTGTCGCACCGGACAGTGTCCTGGCCCGAGACGCCGGCCTGAAGCTCGGAAAAAAGGGCGCGATATGGGTCGACCACAACTACAAGACGAGTGACCCCGACATCTATGCCGTGGGGGATGCGATCCAAGTCTACAACCCCCTGCTGCGCGACTACACGACGCTGGCGCTGGCCGGGCCAGCCCAAAAGCAAGCACGCGCGGTCGCCGGTCACATTCACGGTATCCCGGTCAACTACCCTGGATATATCGGCTCATCGGTCGTCAAGGTATTCAACTACAATGGCGCGTCGACGGGGCTCAACGAACGTACCGTGAAGGAGATGGGCGTGGCGTACGACTACGCCTACGTCATCCCCAAAGACAAGGTCGGCTTGATGCCGGACTCCGAGGAGCTTCACTTCAAGCTCCTCTTCGAAAGGCCGACGGGACGCATCATCGGTGCCCAGGCGATCGGTCGGGGGAACGTCGACAAGCGAATCGACGTCATTGCAACCGCCATTCGAGCCAAAGCATCCGTCGACCATCTGACTGACCTCGAACTGTGCTACGCGCCTCCCTTCGGGACGGCGAGAGATGTCGTCAACATGGCCGGCTATGTGGCGTCAAACCTCCTTCACGGCGCGTTCGCGCATGTCCCGGCGACGGACGTGAGAGAGCTCGCGAAGAACGGGGCATGTATCCTCGACGTCCGAGAGCAGGAGGAGTGGGAGGCGGGCCATGTCCGCGGCGCCAAGCACATCCCCCTCTCCGAGCTCAGGGCGCGGATGAGCGAGGTTCCGAAGGACGAACCGGTCTACCTTCATTGCCGATCAGGGCAGCGATCCTACAACGCTCTCCTCGCATTGCAGCATCACGGGTACGGGAATGTTCGCAATATCTCTGGAGGGTTCGTTGGGATTTGCTTCAATGAATACTTCACGGACAGGACCACTGGAAGGGAGCCCATCGTCTCTCGATACGACTTCGAGTAGCAGGGCGATCGCGCTACTCGGTGGCCGCGGAGGAAGGCGCGGTCGCGTTGTCGTCCTGCCCGTCCTCTGCCGCCGCGACCTCGTCGCCTTCGTCATCCGCGCTCGCCGCCGGCATCTCACCGCACCGCGCCAACGCCGAGTTGAGGTACCGGGAGGTTTCCGCGCTGCGCAGGACTCCGCCGTGGGTATTCGAGAACCCTCGCATGCTCGTCGCCTCGGCCATGGCTTCGGCGCGCAGCTGGGTGCCGAGGGAGACGACGGTGTCCGTCTGGCCGTCGATGTGGGAGAAGAAGAGGTGGTATTCGAGGCCCTCGGGGAGGGGGATCTCGTAGAGGCTCGGGATCGTCGCTCCTTCGGGGTCGAGGTTGCGCCACGAGGGCACGACCACCGGCGCCGACGAGACACCCATCGCCGCCGACACCATGCCCCCGAGGGGCGAGTCGATGGTCACGAGGGTATGCACGAAGCGTCCCTCGTCGTCGGGGTAGTTCTTGAGGAAGAGCCGCGCGAGCACGCCGCCCATGCTGTGGGCGACGAGGCACATGTGGTCGTAGCCGTGTTGGCGGCGCAGGTCGTTCAGCGCCCGCTGAACGACCGAGGCGATGAGCTCCAGGTCGAACCCCGAGGGGTAGTGCAAGACCCAGGCTTGAAAGCGCTCGTGGTCGAGGCCCGCGACGAGGGAGGCGAACTCCTGGGGGTAGCCGCTGATGCCGTGCACGAAGAGCACGGGCACCTTGTTCGGGTCATAGGCCCCGAGGAAGAAGAGGCCCCAGCCCGGGTCCTCGAGGAACTCCATCGGCGTCCACAGACCGTGGGGCCCCGACGCTGGCCCGAAGCGCGTCGATTCCATCGGCATGACGACGCCGACCAGTCGCCTCCGGCGCTGCAACTCTTCATCGGCGATTTCAGGCGCGTTCCGAACGTCCCGGTCCGTGACCCGGATGTCCACGCGGCCGCGCTCCTCGCCGGTCTGGACCGGAATGGGTGCGAAGTTGTTGTAGGCGGCGATGCGTTCGTGTTCGTCCTCATCCCAATGGAAGTTGCGATTCGTATCCTCGTACGCCACGACCCGGTACCGACCGGGGGCCACGATGAAGAAATACTCGCCGGGGCCGTGCATCTCGATCTTGTCGACCGGATGGTCTGGGGCGCCGTCGATGTCGGCGAGCCTCAGGAGACCTATCACGATCGGACTGCCGTCCCAGTCCTCCACGTCGATCTCGCCGCTGATCCTCGCGTGGTAGTCCAGCTCGTCGAGGTTGTCCTGGAGGGCGCCCAACATGCAGCCGCTGGCAGGCAGAAGGCCCAGAGCGGTCAGGGCGGTGAAAACGGCGATCGGCTGCAATCTCACGGTGGTCTCTCCTAGGAGCATCCTCCTTGTATAGGACTGCGGGGCTCGCGCAAAGCGGGACTCCGTTACGTCCGTAGCTTCTCCCGGGGACCCGCGATACGGTCCGCGGATGGAGAGCTTTTCGATGCATCGGTTGGGCGTGTTTTTCGCGTTCGGGGCCCTGATTCTCACCGCCTGCGGCGACGACGGCACGGCGACCGACACCGGAACTGCCCCGGGGGATACGGGCACCGGCGACAGCACAGTGCCAACGGACTCGGGTACGCCAGCGGACACGGGCCCGGCAGACACCGGTACTCCCCCCCCCTGCGATGCCACCCCGTTGCCCAGCCTCGCGACCCAGCCGGTCGCCGCCCCGGCGACCCTCGACCGGCCCCTCTACGTGGCCCCGGCTCCGGGCAACTCCGACACCCTCTGGGTCGTCCAGCGCGGCGGGCAAATCGTCCTGGTTCGCGGCGACGCTATAGTGGGCACGTATCTCGACGTGAGCGACCGTATCGGGACGAGCACCGACCGCGGCGAGGAGCGCGGGCTCCTCGGCCTCGCCTTCCACCCGGACTACGCGTCGAACGGTCGTTTCTTCATCTACTACACCAGCGACGAGAGCCCGATGAAGGACGTCGTCGCCGAGTATGGCGTCTCCGGTGATGCCGACGTCGCCAACAACGCCGAGGTCCGGCGCCTGGTGGCCATCGACGACAGCCAGGGCAATCACAACGGCGGCATGCTCGCCTTCGGTCCCGACGGCTTCCTCTACGTCGGCGTCGGCGACGAAGGTGGGGGCTGCGATAATCACGGCGACCCCGGCAACGGCCAAAGCCTCGACACTCTCTTCGGCAAGATCCTCCGCCTCGACGTCGACAACATGGCCGGCGACTTCGTCGCCGCCGGCAACCCCTTCGAGTCCGGCGGCGGGCTACCGCAGATCTGGTCCTACGGCCTGCGCAACCCCTGGCGCTTCTCGATCGACCAGACGAACGGCGACATGTACATCGGCGACGTCGGCCAAAACGAGATCGAGGAGATCAGCATCGACCCGGGCACGTCGACGGGCGGCGAGAACTTCGGGTGGCGCTTCTTCGAAGCCGACCGGCAGAGCTCGGTCAGCGGCTGCGATGACACGGGCGCGGACACCATCACCCACCACGAGCCCGCCGTCGTCATTCAGCAAGACTCCGACACCGAGCTGCTCCGCGGGTCGTGCTCGATCACCGGCGGCTACGTCTACCGCGGCAGCGCCATCCCGGACCTCCAGGGCCAGTACCTCTTCGGCGACTGGTGCAGCCGCGATGTGGCGAGCCTTCGTTACTGCGAAGGGGCCGTGGCATCCACCGAGCGCGCCATGGACCTCACCTCGGTTGCCGGGGGCCTCGCGAGCTTTGGCCAGGACCAGGCCGGCGAGCTTTACCTCGTCTTCCTCGGCGACAGCGAGATCCATAAGATCGTCGCAGCGCCGTGAGGGCGTGGGCGGGGAGGGCGAGCTCTCGCTCCGCGTGCGCCTGCTCTTCCAGTCGACGACCCGCGAGTGCATCGAGTTCCTCCGGGACAACACCCCGGACAGCGCGGACCCGGACATCACGAACCGGGGCGCCATCTCGTATCAGCTCTGGCTTGACGAGGGGGGGCGCACCCCGACGACGATGGCCCTCGGGGCAACACCGGGGCCTTGCCCCGAGCCGCCGATGGGCGCCGGCGCGGACGCCGAGGTCGACGCGGGATTCGACGCGGGCCCCACGCCGGTCCCCGCCGATGACGGCGGGTGCGGATGTTCGGCGCCTTCTTCTGGGCCTCTGGGTTCGGTTCCCTTCTTCGGCGGCATTCTGCCCTTCGTGGCCCTCTTGTCTTCCTTGGTCATATCGCGGCGCCGCTCTCGTCCCTGAGCTGAGGCGTCCTCGGGCCCGCGGTCGTCCCGCGCCGCCGGGCTCACCCGTCGCGTAGACGACAGCCCAATCCTCCCGTACGGTAGAGTTGTGGCTTTGGGGTTGAGTCTACTGGTCCTGCTCACCGCCTGTGGCCGTATCGGCTATGGCCCCGTCTCGGGAGACGGCGGCGATGTCATCCCGTCTGACAGCAGTCGGGACGGCGCGGCTGATTCGGGGGCCCCGGACTCCGCCGGGGATGCGGCGGCATGTGACGTCGACGGCGACGGGTACGCGGCAATTTCTTGCGGTGGAGTCGACTGCGATGACTCCAACGCGGCCATCGCGCCGGGGGCTGAAGGCCCGCTCGGAGACGCCACCTGTTCCGACGCCATCGACAACGACTGCGACGGCGACATCGATGGCGCAGACAGCAGCTGTCAGCCAGTAGATATCTCTCCCCTCGGGGTCGCGGTGAGACCGATCTTGGATCCCCTCCAGGGGACCTTCGCTTCGGGCAGTGATCGGGTGTACTTCGCCGGTGACGATGGTTCGACCGGGGTCGAGCTCTGGGTGAGTGACGGCACTCGGGCCGGAACGCACCTCGTTCACGACGTCAACCCCGCGGGGAACTCGGACCCGAGGCACCTGCGCGTTGCGTCCGACAAGGTGTTCTTCTTCGCCGATGACGGGACCAACGGCCTCGAACTCTGGGTCACCGATGGGACATCGGCGGGCACCCTCATGGTCCGTGACATCCACCCGTCTGGCGACGGTCTGCGCTACCACCTTCCTGCGCTGGCCGGAGACCTCTTGGTCTTCCAGGGCGACGATGGCGTCAACGGACGGGAGCCCTGGGTGAGCGATGGTACCGCCGCGGGTACCCACATGATCGCCGACTTGACCCCTGGGGCAGGCGGCTCTCAGCCGTATGACATGCAAACCTTGGACGCTGGTTCGGTGGTGTTTCGCGCCAACGTGGCGCCTTCGGGCATCGAGCTCTGGCGCTCGGATGGGACCGCGGCGGGGACGACGCTCATTGCCGACGCCAACCCCGGCGCCGGGGCGTCGCTACCGGACGGGTGGTTCCGCTATTGGGGCGGCGCGGATGGCGTCCTCTACTATCGGGGAACCGACGGGACGAACGGTCTCGAGCTCTGGCGCACCGACGGAACCGAGGCCGGTACTTTGGCTGTTTCGGACATCGAGCCTGGAGCGGGAGACGGCGCCCTGGGCGCGCCACACCCGCTGGTCGCCGGTGGCCGAGTCTTTTTTACGGGCACCGGCCCTGATGGGGTCGAGCCCTATGTCTCCGACGGAACGCCGACATCGACGCGGCTGCTCGCGGACCTCAATCCGACCGGTGACAGCAATGTCGTCGACGGGACCTACCAGTTCACCGAGAGCCGTGGCCTCGTCTTCTTCACCGCGGACGACGGTATGAGCGGCCGCGAGCCCTGGGTCACCGACGGATCGGCGACCGGAACGCGGCTCTTGCGGGATATCCGCTCGACCGGCGCGAGCGATCCCTACGGCTTGTTCAGCTTCCGCGGGGAACTCTGGTTCTCGGCTGACGACGGCTCCACCGGAGTCGAGCTGTGGAAGTCCGATGGCACGAGGGCGAACACCGTCCTCGCTCGCGACTTCAACCCCGGGGGAGACGGCATCCCATTCCCCATCGGTGTCACGGCCTCGTGGGTCTTGCTCGCCGCCGACGGTGGCGGGACCGATGGCTTCCTATGGGTACTTCGCTGACCGTCTCCGGCGGCGACGTCGCGCGATGGTGATGACGGCGAGGCCGAGGAAGAACAACTCGGAGTGGCCGTGGTTCCCGGGCGCGATCGAGCAGCCGGCGGCTGTGGCGTCAGAGCCCGCGCCGCCCCCGCCCCCCGCGCCGAGCATCTTGTCGTCGCTACAGTCTTCGCCGACGTGACTGCGGACTGCGCAATCGATCCACGCCTGGTAGCGGTCGACCCGAATGTCCCAAGTCTCGTTCCCGCATTCCCCAGAGGAGTAGGCTCCATTTGTCGAGTGCACTCCGACGAGGACCTCGCCCGCGTCGCCCGTTATGAAGCTCGGCCCACCCGAGTCGCCGGCGCATATGGCTGCCACATCATCGCGCGCGCGAAGCTCCGAGAGTGGTCCATAGCTGATGATGTTCAGGTCGGTTACCTCGGCGACCGGGGCGAACCCTATCTTGCTGAGGCCGCCCGGGCCGTCGGGACCGTCATTGCCGAAACCAACGAGGGTGATCTCGTCGCCGACCCGGGGCGGTTCGGTGGCGGGGGGAACGAAGGCGTTCGATACGAGGGACTCGAAATGCAGGACAGCGATATCACCATCGATTTCGTCCGCGATGTAGAAGTCGCGGTCCGCGTTCGTGTCGTAGTCCGGGTGGATGGATACCGAATAGGTGATGTGTTCTACGGCGCCGAGCTCGGTGTCCGGGTCCCCGAGTTCGAAGTACACTGGGAAGGCGATGAACTCCTCCCACGGGATACTCGGGTCCGTCCGGGGCCTTGCCAGGCAGTGGGCCGCGGTGAGCACGGCGTCCGGTGCGATGACCGTCCCGGTGCAACCGCCGGCCCCGAAGACCCGACCCACGGCGGGGTGCAGTGCGGCCTCGCCGTTCATCAGGGCGCTGGACCTCCTCTGAACCTCGTCCGGCACATCGAGGGTGCAGCCGACGAGGGCCGCCGAAATACCGAGGCATACCCCGATGCGCATGCAGCCTACTCTCAGAGACGAGTTGTTCGAGATCATGATTAGCCTGCGCCGCAGCCGACGTTCGTGAATCGTAGCTCGTGCGGCTCGAGGCAGCAAAGGGCCGGAGATCCGATCGCCTTCTACCGTGACGTGCGTTCTTGCCGAAGATAGACGAACCAGTATACGAGCCCGACCAGGAGCGACCCCCCGATGATGTTGCCCAGGGTGACGGGGACGAGGTTGTTCACGAAGAAGCGGGACCAGGTGAGGTGGCCGTATTGGCTCGCGCTGGCGCCGGTGGACTGCCAAAACTCATCCGTTGCCCACATCTTCACGAAGAGCGCTTTGGGGATGAAGTACATGTTCGCTACGCAGTGCTCGAACCCGGCGGCGACGAAGGCGGTGATCGGCAAGACGATGACCAAGACCTTGTCCGCCGCGGACCGGGCGGACATGCACAGCCAAACCGCGAGGCAGACGAGCACGTTGCACATCACCCCCAGGGCGACCGCTGGCAGGAACTCCAAGTCTGTCTTGGCGGCCCCGATAGCGAGCATCCGGAGGCCCACGTCGCCGCCGCCCTGAAGATACTGTTCGCTCGCAAAGACGATGGCGGCCGTGCCGATGGCGCCGACAAAGTTGCCCACGTAGACGATGACCCAGTTTCGCAGCACCTGCGCCACCGTGATGCGGCCGCTGGCGAGCGCCATCACGATGAGGTTGTTGCCCGTGAATAGCTCCGCCCCCGCGAGCACCACGAGGACCAGTCCGAGACTGAAGGTCACGCCGCCCAGCAGGCGCCCCTCAGCGAAACCGAGGCCGCCGCCCGCCGTGACCGTGGTGGCAAAGAGGGCCCCGAGAGCGATGAATGCGCCCGCCAGGACCCCGAGGACCAAGAGCTTGATCGCGGGCGCGGTCGCCTTGGCGACTCCCAAGGCCTCGGCCTTCTTGGCCACATCAGCAGGCATCAATGCGTCGACGGACATGGCGCTCCTTGTAGCCCCGAGCCGGGTCGACCACCAGTCGAGTGCGAGACGAACGGGGACGAAGGGCGGACCGTCCCTTTTTTACTCATTTTACCTTTGGCTGCCTTCTGCCCCTCCCCTTCATTGCCCCGCCGTTGGCGTCCCCGAGGGGCTCCTTGCCAGGGGCGCCGTAGCACGGTACCCAGCGACGCCATGGCAGCGGCAGCACCGGTTTACCGAGAAATAACGACCGCGGGGGTGGTCCTGGGGGTTCTCCAGGGTGTCATTCTGACGGCGAGCTTCGTCTACATCGGACTCAAACTCGGCTTCGGCCTGAGCGGCTCGTCGGTCGCGGCGATCATGGGCTTCGCGCTGCTGCGCGGGGTGGGGCGTGGGGTCCTCAAGATCCCCGGCGCTGGCAGCATCGTCGAGAACAACATCAACCAGACCATCGCGTCGGGCATCAACACCGCCTCGAGCGGCGTGGTGTTCACGTTCCCGGCGCTCCTGCTCCTGGGCATGGAGGGCCAGTTCAACGTCTGGACCATCATCGCCGCCGGCGTCGCGGGCTCGTTCATGGGCATCGTGGTCATCATCCCTTTGCGCAAGCAGCTCATCGAAATCGAGCGCCTGCGCTTCCCGTCCGGGGTAGCGGTCGCGACCATCCTCAAGTCCCCCGGCGCTGGTTCCGAGAAGGCCATCCTCCTCGGCGTCGGCTTCGCCTTCGCCCTCGTGCTCACCCTCTCGACGAGCGGGAGCATCGGCCTCATCCCTGAGACCCTCTCCATCGGCAACTGGATCATGGAGGCCGCCGGCATGGAGCCGGTTGGCGCGATGGGCCTCGCCCTCGGCGGCACCGCGCTCTCGCTCTCGATGGCCAACTTCGGCGCCGGCCTGCTCTCGGGCAAGGGCGGCCTGCCCTTTGCCCTCGGCGGCATGCTGGCCTGGTGGGTCATCGGCCCCTTCGTCGTCGGCCAGGGCTGGGCCCCCGAGGCGAGCGGTGAAGAGCTCGTCGGGGCGGTCTACGGCTCGATGCTGCGCCCGGTCGGTATCGGCATCCTCATCGGAGGCGCCTTCGCCGGCGTCGTCGCAGCCTTCCCGGCCCTCCGCGGCGCCATCAAGAGCCTCCAGTCGGCCGCCAAGCTCGCCAAGCAGGGCGGCGGAACCTCGGAAGAGCTCTCGCCGACGGTCCTCGTCGTCGGCCTCATCGGCTCTTTCATCGCGCTCTTCGCCGTCACCTACGTCGAGGGCATGATGGGGGGCGGTGAGCTGACCATCGGCACCGTCGTCATCGTCGCCATCGCCGCCACCCTCTGGCTCGGCCTCGCCGGCCTCATCGTCGCCCAGGCGACCGGGGCGACGGACATCTCGCCGCTCTCGGGCCTGGCTCTCATCGCCATCACCTTGATGCTCGGCCTCACCGGCGGCCACGTCATCCTCGCCGTCACCATCGGCGTCGCGGTCTGCATCGCCACCGGCCAGTGCGGCGACATGATGCACGACCTCAAGACCGGCCATCTCATCGGCGGCGTGCCGCGCAAGCAGCAACTGGTGCAGTTTGCCGTGGCCTGGATTGGCCCGGCCATCGCCATCGGCGTGACCTTGCTGCTCTGGAAGGGCGGCCCCGGCGGCATGAACGGCTTCGGCCCCGAGTCCCCTGCGTGCGCCGAGCGGCTCCCCGGGTGCCTGCCCGCGCCCCAGGCTGAGGTGCTTCAGCAGATGATCACCGGCGTCCTCGAGGGCGATGCTCCGGTCGACAAGTACGTCGCCGGCGCGGCCATCGGCGGCCTCGGCGTCCTCGTCGGCCTCGCGATGTATCTGCCCTTCGAGATCACCCTCGGCTACGGCATCGGCTGCCTCACCGCCATGGGCATCGAGCGGGTCAAGGGCTACCGCTACATCGGCAACGTCGTCGTGCCCCTCGCGGCGGGGCTCATCATCGGTGAAGCTTTGACCAACCTGACGCTCACGATGATCAAGCTCATCGGGGGAGGCGCATGATGAAGCAGCTCGCATTTTGGGTCTTCGTCGCCGGCGTCATCATCTCCGCGTGCTACGGCGCCAAGCTCGCCCCCGTCGAAGAGGGGGCCGGGTCGGGTCCCGATGGAGCGGTCACCCCGACGGACCGCATCAGCTCCTGGTGGGACGCCGCGGCCATGCCGTTCAGCGTGGGCGTCTTGATGATGGTCGGCGGGGGGCTCCTCGGTCGCCACATCGATAAGCTCGCCCACGCGTCGGCCCACGAAGGCCAAGTCAGCGCCAGCGGTGACGGCCCCGGCGAGGTGATGGACAAGATCGGCAAAGAGCTCGACCAGCTCCCCGCAGGCAATCTCGGGGACTCTGTCCAGGAGGTCCAGGCCGGCCTCGACCGGGTCCTCGAGGAGCTGGTGCCCGAGTTCTTATTGCACCGGACTCGCATGATCGCCGACATGGGCCTCGAGCACTTCGCCGAGATGATCGGCCAGTTCTCGTCGTTCGAGCGCAACACGGCGCGGGCCTGGAGCGCGCTGACCGACGGTGTGCCATCCGAGGCCGAGGTCTCCATCGAGCGAGCCAAGGTTGCGCTGGTCCAGGCCAAAGAGGCCTTCGACCGCTCAGCGGCCGGGGCCGATTCGGCGTCGGCCTAGACTCCACTCCATGAACACCGCTTCCTCGTTTGCGGGCATCGTCCTGTGTGTCGCTGGCATCGTGGGATCCGGTTGCGGTTCGTCTCAGCAGCCGCCCCGGGAAGGCGCACCCCCGAGGAACGACGAACAGAGCTCGCCTTCCTCGTCTTCCTCTTCTTCCTCCGCGCCTTCCCACCGAGGGCGTCCCTTCGACCTCCAGGGGCACCGGGGCGCCCGGGGGCACGCGCCGGAAAACACCCTCGAGGGCTTTCGACGTGCCCTCGCCATCGGCGTGACTACCCTCGAGATGGACCTCGCCCTCACCGCCGACGGCGTGGTCGTCGTACACCACGACGAGGCTCTCAATACGGACATCACCCGGGGTGCTGACGGCCGGTACATCGATGCGGCCGCCGCCGCGCCCCTTCGCCAGCTCTCCGGCGACGCTCTCTCAGAACTGGACGTCGGCCGGATTCGACCCGGCACGGCCTACGCGATGCGTTTCCCCGACCAGGTCCCCGTCGACGGCGCGCGCATCCCCACCCTCGCCGCGGTCTTCGCCCTCGCCGAAGAGCTGAGCGGCGGAACCATTCGCTACAACATCGAGCTGAAGCGGTCTCCGACCCATCCCGACCGAACCGCCGACCCCGAGACCTTCGCCCGCGCGGCCCTCGCGGCGGTCGACGCCGCCTCGGTCGGCGATCGAGTCACCTTTCAGTCCTTCGACTTCGCCTGCCTCGACGCCCTCCGCGCCGTGGCTGGTGACGCGGTCGACGAACGGTCCCTCGCTTGCCTGACCCACACGGCGGACGACCCCGCCCTCTGGCTCGGCGGCCGCAGCCTCGCCGATCACGACGGCTCCTGGCCCGCCCTCGTCGCCGCCGCGCACTGCGACATCTGGTCACCAAGCTTCGCCGACCTCGATGGCCCCGCCGTCGAGGAGGCCCACGCCCTCGGCCTCCGCGTCATCCCCTGGACCGTGAACAACCCCGCGCAAATCGCCGAAGCCCACGCCCTCGGCGTCGACGGCCTCATCTCCGACTACCCCGACCGCGTCCGAGCCGACCTCGCCGCCCGGGGCGAAGAGCTGCCGATCGCATTTCCCGCAGACTGAAGGTCGATTTCGGGGACGGTATAAACTTTCTTACTTTCGCGAAGGCGAAAGTAAGAAAGTTTATACCGTCCCCCCTCGCGACTAGATTCGGTA
>QMMC01000024.1 GCA_003647065.1 Deltaproteobacteria bacterium
CCAGATGGGATAGCGGTAGACGATGGAGAAACCGGCGGCGCTCCGACCGCGGATGTCACCGGAGTAGTACCCGGTGATCAGGTTCGGGAAATCGTCGAGGCGGATCAGCTCTTCGAAGGGCAGCCCCCCGTCCCCGAGGGGGTCGGCGAAGAGGGCGCCAAAGCCAATACCCAGGGTGCGGCCCCGGCCAACGTCGACCCAGGCGCCTCCGGTCCCGCCGTAACGAAACCAGCGCTGACCGACGAGGTCCTCGGCGTTGAAGCCGAGCTCTCCGTAGGCTTGGAGGCGGACCCCGCTGCCCGACGCGGGGCGCTCGCGGCGACCGTCGATCGCCAGATAGATCGCCTGATAGACCTTCGTATAGCCCTCGGCGAAGGCCGTCGGCAGGCCGTAGCGATAGGAGGGAAGCTCGGCCGCGACGACGGTACTGGGTTCATCACTGCCCCAGTCGGTATGGCCGAAGCGATAGCTGTTCACTCCGCCTTCGAGAATGATCTCGCTCTCCCTCCAGAACTTGTGCTGGTAACGGAGATGGGCCGAGAAGAGGTCGACCGCGTAGCGAGAGCGCTCCCCGCCACCGGTGACCACGCCCTGCTCACGGCTGCCGATGCGGATGTCGTAGCCCTCGCCGCTGTAGATCTGGTCGGGGCGCCGAATGAAGTCGAGCTTGAGCTCGATCTCCGACTCGTCCGGACGAATCGCGTACCGGTCGATCACGGTGGCGTGGATGTACTGGACGCCCCAGAAGCCGCCCCAGACGCGGATGTCATTGCCCTCGGCGAAGACGTCGTTCCAAAAGAGGTAGGCGCCGACGCTCGGCAGGAAGCCAAAGTCGAAGAAGAACGTCGGCACGAGGCCCGCGTTGCGGTCGCCCCAGGTAAAGAAGTCGAAGAGCACGTCCGCGAACTGGGCCTTCTCGAGGGCGGTGACGGCGGCACCGATGGGGACTCGGACCAGGTATTCCCAGGTCACGTAGAGGGGGAACGCGAGGACGCGGGGGATCCAGAGCAGGTTTTGACCGAAGGTGGGCGAGGCCTCGACGCGGCCGTCGTAGGCGGGTTGGGCGCGGCGGGAGGTGAGGAGTTCGGGGGAAGGGGTTTCCGTGTCGGTGTCGGTGTCGGTGTCCGTGGCCGTGTCGGTATCCGTGTCCGTGTCCGTGTCCGTTCCCGTTCCCGTTCCCGTTTCCGTTCCCGTTCCCGTTCCCGTTCCCGTTCCCGTTTCCGTTTCCGTTTCCGTTCCCGTTCCCGTTCCCGTTCCCGTCGCCGTTTCCGTTTCCGTCGCCGTGTCTGTTTCCGTTTCCTGGGCGTGGGCGTGGAGGGGGAGGGTCAGTGCGAAGAGGAGCGCGAGGGCGAGCTGGGTGGCCTGCCTCATCGCGTGGGCGCTTCCGTCGAACCGGGTCGTTCGAGGCCCACCAGGCGGTACTCGGTGCCGCCCATGGCGTAGAGGTGGGCCCTCGCGGGGCCCGTCTCGTCATCGGCGGTCGTGCCCCGCAGATCCACGACGAGGTACTTGGGCGAGGACGCACTCGCCCCCGGGACCTCGGGGAGCTTGGCGCAGACCCAGCTTTCGTCGTCTCGGACCGCATCTCCGATGGGCACCGGGGCGAGGTCCGTCCCGACGTAGGCGGCCGTTTCGTAGCGCCGTGAGCCCTCTTCGCGAATGCCGGTCCAGGTCGCGAGGTCTTGCATGCAGACCACCGCTCCGTCGTCGACCACCCGCACTTCGGGCCAGGTCAGAGGCGACAGACGCGTGAGCCAGCGGTCCAAGATGCGGTCCCGGCGCCCGTTGATGATGCGCGAGAGTTCGCTCGACACCGTCGGGTTGGTGAAGCGCCCCCGGGCCACCATGGCGCGCACGTGCTCGTCCTTGAAGCGGGCGACGATCCGCGTCATCCACGCCGCGTCGGCCTCCTGCAGACGGTCATAGGCGTTGTTGGCGTAGCCTGGCGTCCACCTATCCGCGACGAAGCGGTGCAGGTCGTAGTAGCCCAAAGTCGACCCGGCCTCGCCGTACTCCGCGTGGAACCAAGGCCGGTCGACCATGCCCAGGGTCAGCCAATCGCCGACGACGTCCCCGAGGTCGAGGTAGCCGCTGTGGCCGAAGCGCTTCACCAGGTCGTCCCAGGCGTGGATGATTCCGAAGCAATCGCCGAAGTCGATCACGTAGTGGCGCACGTATCCAACGCCCGAGGCTTCATCGACGGTCATCCAGGCGGCCATCGTGTTCTCTTGGCGGGCGTCGATGTGATCCGTCCACGCGGAGAGCACGTACATGCCTCGGAGGTCCCGGCGGTGCTCGTGGGGGACCGCGTCGTTGGGGTCGTCCTGGCGCATGCCCCAGTAGCGCCAGGGGCTGATCGGCCGTCCTTCGACGAACTGGCTCACCGACGCGCGGTATCGGCCGTCCGGGAGACGGGTCGCCTTCTCGAGGACCTCCGACACGAGTTCGTTCGTCAAGGGCTCCGATGTGCCGTTGGTGCGTTCGATCTCCACACCCTCGCCGAGCACAAGGTTGTCCCGGTCGAAGACGACCACGCGGTTACACGGCGCGTAGTAGCCGGCCGCGTAGAAGATCAGACTGCCGATGACGTCGGCTGCCCCCGGACGCTCCGCTTGAAGGTCTCCGTCGGTCTTCATCAGGTAGCGCTGCCCCGTAGCATCCTCGATCTGAAAGCCAGGGTTCGCTCCGTCGGGTTTGCCACCGACAATCGTCCAGGGCCCCGGGAGGTCGTCGTTGAGGTCCGCGCAGGGACCCCGGGCGACGCGCTCCGGGCTCCACGCCTCCCGGGAAAGGCGGTTCACATACCAGCTCGAGTCGGGCACCTCGTCGAGGGCGTTGACGTTGATGGCTCGCTGGGACCGCTCGAAGATCAGGAGGTCGCTCAGGGGTCGGAAGACCGAGTTATCGGCGCCGTCCCAGCTGTACGACGAATAGAAGCTGGCCGGGGGTTCGGCGAAGGGGCGCTGGTCTTCGTCGACCCACACGATCTCCTCGAGAGGGAAGTGGCGGAGCCCGCCGCCGCATCCCGCGAGGAGGATCAGCCACAGAAGGGCCCCGAGCCCCGCGAGCATCCCCGCAGACCCTTGAAATCGCTCGTTGAAAAAGGCCCCGCCCACTCGATGCTCCGCGGCCCGACTATGGCCCAGGGTCCGGAGAAATAGAAGGAGTTCCGGGAGTGTTGCCGACCCGCCGGGCCCCGTGCTAGCCCGTGCGGTCCCCCGAGCCGGAGCCCCCGCCGGGGCCAGCAGAGAGCAAGAAAAGCCATGTATAGCGACGTCCGGGCGATCAACGAGCTGGTCCAGCGCGAGAGCGCCTTCATCGACCCCATCCTCCACGAGGTCCGCAAGGTCATCGTCGGCCAGGATCACATGGTCGAGCGGATCCTCATCGGGCTGCTCACCGGCGGCCACATCCTCCTCGAGGGAGTGCCCGGCCTCGCCAAGACGCTGACGGTCAAGACCGTGGCATCGACGGTGCATGCGAACTTCTCCCGCATCCAGTTCACCCCCGACCTGCTCCCGGCGGACGTCGTGGGCACGGTCATCTACAACCAGCAGTCCGGGGAGTTCTCCGCGCGGAAGGGCCCCATCTTCGCGAACCTGGTCCTCGCCGACGAGATCAACCGCGCTCCGGCCAAGGTCCAGAGCGCCCTCCTCGAGGCGATGCAGGAGCTCCAGGTCACCATCGGCGATACGACGCACAAGCTCGAACAGCCCTTCATGGTCATGGCGACCCAGAACCCGATCGAGCAAGAGGGCACCTATCCCCTGCCCGAGGCTCAGGTCGACCGGTTCATGATGCACGTGCGCGTCGGTTATCCAACCCGGGACGAAGAGCGCGCCGTCATGGAGCGCATGTCCGACTACGCATTGCTGGGGCCGGCGGCGGCGGGGGACGACTCGCGGCCCGATCCCTTGGCGGTCAACCAGATGACCACCACGACCCAGCTCCTCGAAGCCCGCGGCGTGGTGGGTCAGGTCTACGTCGACGAGAAGATCAAGGACTACATCATCGACATCGTCGCAGCGACGCGGAACCCAGCGAAGATCGGCCTCAAGGATCTCGGAGACATGGTGGCCCATGGGGCGTCCCCCCGGGCATCGATCTCCTTGAACGTGGCGGCCCGGGCCCACGCCTTCATCAAGCACCGGGGCTACGTCACCCCCGAGGATATCAAGAGCGTCGGCCCCGACGTACTCCGCCATCGCATCATCCGCACCTACGAAGCCGAGGCCGAAGAGATCACCTCGGAGCACATCGTTCGAAGAATCTTCGAGGCGGTCGAAGTCCCCTGAATGCCCCTCAGTCACGCCATTTGCCCTTGAACTGAAGAGATGATTCCGCGGGAGCTCATCAAGAAGCTGCGCAAGATCGAGATTCACACGTCTCGGCTCGCGAACGACCAACTGGCCGGCAGCTACCACTCCGTCTTCAAGGGCCGGGGCATGGCGTTCAGCGAGGTGCGCCAGTACCAGCCCGGCGACGACGTCCGCTTTATCGACTGGAACGTCAGCGCGCGCATGAACGACGCCTACGTGAAGGTCTTCACCGAAGAGCGCGAGATGACAGTGATGCTCCTCGTCGACCTCTCGGCGTCGGAGCGTTTCTCCTCGTTGGCCCAGTCGAAGGTCGAAGTCGTGGCGGAGATCTCGGCCCTCCTGGCCTTCAGCGCGATCAAGAACAACGACCGGGTCGGGTTGATTCTCTTCACGGACCGCATCGAAAAGTTCATCCCGCCGAAGAAGGGCAAAGGCCACGTCATGCGCGTGGTCACCGAAATCCTGAACGCCCGGCCCGAGGGCCAAGGCACGGACCTCGCCGTGGCCCTCGATACCCTCGGCAAGGTGGCCAAGCGCCGGAGCGTCGCCTTCCTGGTGAGCGACTTCATCGCCGACGGCTACGACAAACCTCTCCGGGTCGCGTCGGCGAAGCACGACCTCATCCCCATCCAGGTCCTCGACCCCCGCGAAGAAGAGCTCCCCGACGTGGGCTTGGCCCTCCTCGAAGACCTCGAGACCGGCGAACTGGTGGAGATCGACACCTCGGACCCGCAGGTACGAAGGCTCTACTTCGAGAGCGTCGCCAAGGAGCGGGCGGCCCGAGACCGACGCTTCAAGCGCCTCAAGATGGACACCGTGACCGTGCGCACCCACGAAGACTACGTGCGTCCGATAGCCGAGCTCTTCCGCATGCGGCAACGCCGGATGGGGGGCTTCCGGTGAATCGCAAGGCTCTCGCACTGTGGCTCCCGATGCTCTCGCTCGCCTCCCTGGTGGCGACCTCGACGCCCGCCGGCGCCCAGGTCCCGGCCCCCGACGCGGGCCCGCCGGATGCCGCCGCCCATGCGGACGCAGGCTCCGACGCGGCCACCGACGCAGGTCCCGACGCAGGTCCCGACGCAGGCGCAGGACCCGACGCCGCCACCGACGCCGGTGGGGCCTCGGACGCCGGACTGGCAGCCGACAGCGCTCTCGCCACCGCCCCCCCAGCGGCACCGACCGACACCCTGCCCGAAGAATTTCGCCCCGCGCTCTCCCTGAGCGTCGACCCCCCCTCGGGGGTGATGACCGGCGACCTGGTCACCCTGGTCATCACCGCCGACGCCAACGCCGGGGACGACGTCGCCATCCCGCGGCAGGAGTTTTCCCCCTTCGAGGTCCTCGACTCGTCCGCCGAGCCCACGCCTCGGCCAGACAATGCCGGCGGAACGGGGGGCACGCGCTTCAGCTTCCGCATCGACCTCCTCGCCCTCGAACCTGGCCAACACGAAATCGGCCCCATCCTGATCCGGGTCGTCACCGCCGACGGGACCCTCGGAGACGTCTACACCGCGCCGGTGACCATCGAGGTCGGCTCGGTCCTCGGCAACGAGCCGGACGCCCAACCCAAACCCCCGACCGCCCCGGTCGACGTCGTCGAAGAGGACTACACCCTCGCCTGGGTCGGCGGCGGGCTCCTGGGCCTCGCCCTCCTCGCCCTCATCATGTTCCTCGTCGCCCGCTGGTGGCTGCGTCGGGAAAAGCCCATTCCTCCGCCGCCGCCGCCACGACCGGCATGGGAGGTCGCCCTCGAAGAGCTCGGTGCCCTCGGACGCCGCCTCGACGAAGACACCGAAGCGCAACATCTGACCCGGTGGGTCGATCAGCTCAGCGACTCCCTGCGCGTTTACCTCGGGGCGCGCTACGGCTTCGACGGGATCGAGTCGACGACCGACGAAGCCGTCGCCCGAATCCGCCGCAAGAAGCCCAAGGGCATCACCGCGGAGCAGGTCGCCGGCATCCTCGGGGACTGCGACCTCGTGAAGTTCGCCAAGGCCACCCCCGAGCGAGAGCGCTGCATCGCCCTCCTCGACGCCGCAACGGGCATCGTCAAAGCGACCACCGCCCGCCTCGGCGGTGAGGTGGTGACGGACGTTCCCGGGGGCGCAACCGATCCCCCGGAGACAGAGGAACGAGAAGAGACCGCAGAGCCGCCCGAGCCGATCGAGCCCGAAGGGTCCGAAGAGGTCGAGCCATGACCGGCCGACGCCTCGCCCGATTGCTGGCCCCGGTCGCCTATACACTGCTCTTCGCGCTGCCGACCGCCTACGGCGTGCTCTGGGCTATCGATACGATCTACGAGGTCCCGCTCCGGGTCGACAGCTTCCGTTTCGAGCGCCCTTGGGCGGGGCTGCTCATCCCGGCCGCCCTGGTGGTCCTCATCGCGCGCGGCTACCTCCAACGCTTCGCGGCGCCGCGGCTCCTGGTGAGCCGCGGCCATACGCTGGCCAAAGGCCCCCGGGGCCGGCGCGTGTGGGCCCAGGACAGCACCGTCGGCATGCGGGTCACGGCTACCGCGCTCCTCGCCTTCGCCCTCATGGGGCCCCAGAGCATCCACGCCCGGGACCGCGCCGAACTCGAAGGCATCGACATCGTGCTGACCCTCGACGCGTCACTGTCGATGCAGGCCGCGGACGTACAGCCCAACCGCTTCGCAGCGACCCAGGCTGTCGTCGACGACTTCATCCGCCGGCGACCGAACGACCGCATCGGCGCGGTCATCTTCGGCCGCGATGCCTACACCCTGCTGCCCCTGACCACCGACAAGGAAGCGCTCCGGACGATGATCATGGAGCTGACCCTCGGCATGATCGATGGCCGGGGGACGGCGATCGGCAACGCGGTCGCGACGGCCCTCAACCGGCTCCGGGACTCCGAGGCAGAGTCCAAGGTCATCATCCTGCTCACCGACGGGGACTCGAACAGCGGCAACGTCTCCCCCGACCAGGCCGCCGAGTTCGCGTCGGTGATGGGCGTGAAGGTCTTCACCATCCTCATGGGTCAATCGGACGAGGCCCGCGTGCAGCGGGGGACCGGCTTCGGCGGACGTCCCATCTTCGACGTGGGCAACTTCCCGGTAAACCCAGAGCTGCTCCGGGACATGGCTGAACACAGCGGCGGCGAATTCTACCACGTGACCAATCGCCAGGGCCTCGAACGCACCTTCCACGCCATCCTCGACACCCTCGAAAAGAGCGAACTCGAAGACCTCGGCCGCGTCTATGGCGAGATCTTCCCCGCCTTCCTGTGGCCGGCTTTCTTCCTCCTCGCCCTCGAGCTCTTCGCCGGCGCGATCCTCCTTCGGAGGTGGCCATGAGGCGCGATCGAAACCTCACCACCTGGGCGCTCATCGTCGTGGGCTCCCTGGTCCTCGGCGGCGCCCTCACCGGCGCCGCGATGTGGCTCTCTGGGAGCCTCGAGGTGCTTTCGGCCCTCTCCTTCCGCCACCGTGACAACCTCTGGCTGCTCGGCCTCGTCGGCCCCTTCGCCGGCCTCACCGTCGCCGCATTTCACCTGCGCCAGCGCGCCTCGATTCGATTCGGCAAGGCCGCCGTCAATCGAACTTTGATCACCGGCCGGTCCGGGGTCTTCCGGGCCGTGCGCGGGGTCACCTTCGTCACGGGCCTCGCCCTGGTCATCGTCGCCCTCGCGGGCCCTCAGTACGGCAGCCATACCCGCCTCTTGCGCAAGCGCGGCGTCGACGTGGTCATCGCCCTCGACTTTTCGAAGAGCATGCTGGCCCGCGACATCCGACCGGACCGCATCACCCGGGCGAAGGCCGAGCTGATGCGTTTCATCGAAGATCTCGATGGCGACCGGGTGGGCATCGTCGCCTTCGCGGGCGAGACGATGGAGTTCCCGATGACCGTCGACTACTCGGCCTTCGGTCTCTTTCTGAGCGACCTCGGGCCCTACGACATGCCCGTCGGGGGCACGGCGATCGGCCGCGCTCTCATCGCGGCCAAGCAGCTCCTCGAACGCGCCGACCGCCACAGCGCCGCCGAAGATGCCGAGGCGGCACCGCGTGCCCGCGTCGTCATCCTGATGACTGACGGCGAAGACCACGAAGGGGATCCCCTCGCTGCCGCCGATGAGCTCGCGGAGGCCGGGATTCGGGTGTACGTCGTCGGCCTCGGCTCGCGCACCGGAGAGCCCATTCCGACCTACGGCCCTGACGGCACGTGGACCGGATGGCTCCGGGACGAAAACGGCGACGCCGTGACGTCGGCGCTCACCGCCGAAAACGAAGCGGCCCTCACCGCCATCGCCGAGGCGACCGGCGGTCGCTACTTCCGCGCCCAGCAGGGCGGCGTCGGCATCGATCAAATCCGCCGTGAGATGCGGCGCATGAAGCAGGAAGAACGCGAAGCCCGACGGGTCACGGTCGACGAAGACCGCTACGCCCTGGTGCTGCTTCCCGCGTTCCTGCTGCTCTTGCTCGAGGCGCTCTTGCCTGACGCCTGGATCGGGCGTCGCAGACGGCGCAAGCTCGTGCCTCAGCGCAGCGGCGCTGCCAAGGAGTCCCCGTGAACCGAAGTCTCAGCTTCATGTCGAAAGCGATCCTCACGACCACCGTGTTGTGCCCCCTGGGCCTGCTCGTCGTGCTGGGGGCACCGGCGAAGGCCTCGGCTTGGGAGCCGTTCCTCACGAAGAACAGCAACGTCGAAGAGGGCAACCGCGCCATGGGCGAGGGCGACCACGAGGGCGCCCTCGAAGCCTACGACCGGGCGGCTCGAGAGCTCCCCGAGGAGCCCGGGGTGCAGCTCAATCGGGGCCTCGCTTTGATGGAACAGGACCGCCTCGACGAGGCGCGGGAGGCGCTGCTCCGAGCGAGCGAGCCCGGCGGCCGTGATGACGTGCGCGCCGACGCCTTTTACGACCTCGGCCTCGCCTTCTACCGCCAGGGGGACAGCGCCGCGACCGGTGAGGACCACCAAAACGCCCAGCGCCAGTTTCGAGAGGCCGCCGATGCCCTCCGGAGGTCGCTCCGAGCCCGGCCGGGAAACCGCGACGCCGCCTGGAACCTCGAGCTCGCCCTCCGGCGCATCCAGGAGGAAGAAGAGGCCCAAGAGCAGCAAGAAGAGCAAGAGCAGCAGGACCAGGAAGACCAAGAAGACCAGGAAGACCAGGAGGACCAGGAGGACGGCGACCCGCAGGACCAAGAGGACCAGCAAGAGGACCAGCAGGACAGCGACCAGCAGGACGGCGACCAAGAGGACCAAGAGGACCAGCAGAACAGCGATCAAGAGGAGCCCGAAGACGGCGAAGGTGATCAAGAGGACACCGAAGACCAAAGCGGAGAGGGCGAAAACGAGGACGAGAGCCAGCCCGAGGACGGCCAAGGCGAAGACGAGTCCCCGGAGAGCCAAGACGGCGACCAGCCCGACGACACCCCGACCGACGAAGACGGTAGCGGAGGCCAGGAGCTTCCCCGAGACGTCAGCCGGGTCCTCGACGCTCTCCGGGACAGCGAAGAGAGCCTCGAACGACAGCGCGCACGGGCGCGCGGCCAACGCGAAAATCGTCGCGTCACGATGGACTGGTGAGGCTCGCGACGCACATCGGCGCGACCCCCGGGGCAGCCCTCGTCGTCGTCCTGGCCGCCCTCATCGTCGTGGCGACGCCCGCCGAGGTGCGGGCGCAGCAGGTGTCCGTCGACATCCAGATGACCGCCACCCCCGCCGCCGCAGCGGTAGGCGAGAGCATCACCTTGCGCATCCGCGCCGACGTGAGCGGAGCCCAGCCCCAGGACATCCAGCTGCCGGACCTGTCGGCTTTTCGGGTCACCAGCCGTCGGGTTTCCCGGCCGATGCAGTTCTCCTTCGGCTTCGGCAGTCAGACCCAGGTCGTGCGCTCGACCATCGCCTACGACCTGACCATCTCTCCGCTCAACGCGGGACGGCACCAGATCGCGCCGGCCGCGATCGAGGTCGGTGGCCGAACCTACCGCTCGGAGCCCGTGACCATCGAAGTTCGGGGCGGAGGAGGGGCCACGCCCCCGGGCGGCCCGACGGGCCCCGGGGCGATGGGACAGCAGGTCGACCCGAGGTCACCGCCGACGGGCACCCTCGACGGGGCAACCTACGACGACCAGGCGTTTCTCCGGACTACGGTCTCGACGTCCGAGCCCCACGTCGGAGAGCAGGTGACGGTGACCGTCTACCTCTACGTGCGAGGCTCGATCCGCGCAGCGCCGGTCATCCAACGGGAGCCCAACGCAGATGGCTTCTGGGTGCACGACCTCTTGCCCGCCAACCGCACCCTCGAGGCCCAACGGCAGATGGTCGGGGGCGTCTACTTCAACGTCTACGCGCTCCGGCGTTTCGCGGCATTTCCCCTGAGCGAAGGCGAGCACGAGATCGGCCCGATGAGCATCGCCTTCGAGACAGGGTCACTCTTCGACATTTTCTCGACTCAGCGCTCGGGTCCGGTGCGCCGGGTCGGGGTATCCATGCCGGTCCACGTGCTGCCCCTGCCAGCGACGGGAAGGCCGACCGGCGAAGTGTCCGTCGGGGATTTCACCATCGACGCACGGCTCGACCGGACCGCGGCGGCGACGGGAGACGCGGTGACGTTGACCGCCGAGATCAAGGGCACCGGCAACCTCAAGGACGTGCGCCTGACCCTCCCCGAACGGCCGGGTGTGCGGATCCTCGAGCCCGAAGTGACGGACGCCATTACGTCCCCGAACGACGTGGTCGGCGGGTCCCGCACCTTCGCCTGGCTCGTCGTCCCGGAAGAACCGGGGCAGCACCAGCTCGGGCCCCTCATTCTGAATACCTACTCCCCCTCGATGGGCACCTACCGCCGGGTCTCGAGCGCACCTCTGACCCTCGACGCGGCCGGGAGCGCCATCGCCGGCGCCACGCCCTCTCCCGAAGATGACGCCGCCGAGGCCTCGAGCGAGGCACGTCTCCCGCAGCTTGGACCGATCCGCACCGGGAGTGAGCTCCTGCGAAACGCCGAGGCCGATGAGCTACCCACCTGGCTCGCCGCGGCCCTCGCGGTCCCGCCGCTGCTCTACGCCATCTTCCTCGTCTTTGGCTTGGCCCGACGCCGCCTCGAAGAGAAGGGCATTCGGGATGCCCCCGCCCGCATCGCCCGGGGGGCCCGAAAACGCCTGACGACGGCCGAGGGATACGGGAAAGACGGCGACGCCCAGGCCTTCTATGGAGAGATACAAAAGGTCTTGAAAGACGTCCTCGAAGCGCGCCTCGGCGAAGCGGTCGGCGGCTTCACCCACCGAGCCCTCGAGGAGCACCTGAAGAGCCGCGGGATGGACGACGACCTGTCGCGGCGGGTCGTCGACGAACTCGAAGGCAGCGAGTTCGCTCGTTTCAGCGCAGAGGGCGCCGCACCGGAAGAGATCGGCCGATGCAGTGAACGGGTCGCCGCGCTCATCGAACGCATGGACCGGTTCACTCCCCCGCAAGAGGAGCTGCGATGAAGGCCCCCTTGACCGGCCCCCTAGGTGCCCTGGCCGCGCTCCTCTGCCTCGCGGTTTCCCTGGCGTGCACGACACCCGCCTCGGCCCAGCGCCTCGATGAGATCTTCGCCGAGGCCAACGCCGCCATCTTCGCCGGTGACGCCGAGGCCGCCATCACGGGCTACGAGCGCCTCGTCGCGGCCGGCGTCGTGGACCCCGACGTGTCCTACAACCTCGCCGTCGCCCACGGTCGAGCCGGTCACTACGGCGAAGCTATCCGCTGGTTCGAAAAGTCCCTGGCCGAGTCCCCCGGCAACGATGACGCCGAAGAGGGCCTCTCCGAGGTTCGGTCCGCCCTCGGACGCAGACAGGCGGCCCGCGACGGCGAGGCTCTCATCGAAAACAAGCCGCCCTTCGCCGAGGCCCTGGTGCGCCCCTTCAGCCGCAGCGTGCTCGCCGGGGTCGTCCTCGGGCTCGAGGTGCTCTTTTTCGGGCTGCTGGTTCTCTTTGGTCGAACCCCCCACGAAAACCGTCGCCTCGCCTACGGCATCACCGCTCCCCTCATCGCCGTCATGCTCGCCGGAGCGGCCTATGGCCTCCTGGTGAAAGCCGGGTTCACGACGGACGGCGAACCGGCCATCATCGTGACCGAGGACGCCCCGGTACGAGAGGGCCCCCACCCCCAGGCCGAAGAGCGAGCGACCGCGCGAGAAGGAGAGCGCGCCTACATCGTCGGCCGAGACGGCGACTGGGTACAGGTCCGCCTGCCCGAAGGCCGCCGCGGATGGCTCAGCCAGAACGACGTCGGCGCGCTCTGAGGAGCCCCGATCCAGCGAGGTTTTGGCGAGGCTCGCCATATCTGCTCGCCCGAGACTGCATCTGTCGTTGACAGGAGACGCGTCAAAAGACGACGATTCGCCCGAGCCGGGACGACCGGCCGTAGCTTGGAGCGCCCCATGGCCGCCGATACGAAGCGGAAAATCCTCATCGCCGACGACGACCTGGAGATCTTGGCTCTCGTGCGTCGTCACCTCTCCAAAATGGACGTCGAGATCGTCGAAGCCGGTGACGGTGAAGAGGCCCTCGACCTGGCGAAGTCGGAAAAGCCGGACTTGGTCATCCTCGACGTGATGATGCCCGGAATGAGCGGGTGGGAAGTCTGCCGGGCTATCCGCGAGGACAAATCGCTGAGTCACACCGGTGTCATCATGCTGACCGGCATCGGCGAGCGCCTCAACGAGATGACCTCGCCCCTCTACGGTGCGGACGAGTACCTCGACAAGCCCTTCGACTTCGGCGACCTCGACCAGCTGGTCGAGAAGGTCCTCGGCTCCCGGGCTTGAGGGCGGCGCCGGGCAACGCCCGTGCCGTCAATCACTCGTCTTCGTCGCGACCGCCGCGGCGGGGAATGCGGCCCCTGAGCCGGTAGGCAGCCGCGGCGGTCTCGTGCCTCCGCACCAGCATGCTTTCAATCTGGCGGCAGATGGTACGGGCACGTTCCGGGTCACGCCGGACCAGCCCTTCCGCCTCTCTGAGCATGGCCTGGGCCCGAGTCACGCACTGGCCCATGAGCTGGGCCGCGCGACGATTTCGGGGGTCGGCGGTGAGAGCGCTGAGGACGTCCCGACAAGCTCGCACCGGGTCGCGGCGTATCGCGGAATTCGCCCGTTCGAGATACGTGCTGACGAGGCGCGCCTTGATTGAATCGGTCATGTCGGCGTCCACCCCGACGATGAACTCTTCGAGGCGAATGGCGCTCGCCATCTGAGCGGGCGTGGCACTTCTCCGACTGGCTACGGCGAAGGCCCGCTCGAACTCGCTGATCTTGGTCCCGAGACGCAAGAGCGCGCGCTGGTCGGACGACGAGTCCATGTCGTTGCCCAAGGTCTGGGCGAGGCTGCTGGCCCGTGAGAAGTTGCGTGCTCGGAACTGAGTCAGTACCTGGCTGCGCGCCCGACCCAGGCTGCCGCCCGAGCCCCCGCGCATCGGCGACCGGCTCGCCGACGTCATCGTCCGGCCCATCGAAGGCGAGGAAGAGGAAGACATACCGTTGGAGGGCCGACCCGACGGGCGTGAGGACCCCCGGCGCATCGTACTGCCAGCGCTGGCCACCATTTCGCCCGCTTCATCACCGAGGGCCGCTCGCACCGCCGTGGCGGCCTCCTGGGCAGACTCCACGTCATTGGCGAGGCTCTCGAGATTGGCGAGATTCTGACGGGCCTTGGGGGTGTCCCCTGAATTCACTGCGGCCAGCGCCTCAGCGAGGAGATCCGCGATCTGAAGTTCCGTCGCCCGGCCCTCGACCGCGTCGGCCTGGCTGATGACGGGGCTGTCCGGACGTACGGCGTGCAGTTCCTGAAGCGCCGTGCTCGCACTCGGCGACTCCCCCGAGAGGGCTGCTTCGGCCCGGCCGATGGCCAGCAGCTCTTCTCGTACCCGGATCACTTCTTGGAGATGCTGGTTGGCCGCGTGGTCACCGGGATTCTCCCGCGTCGCCAAGGAGAACTGCTCGTGGGCCGTGTCCCAATCCTGGGCCGCCATCGCGCCCATGCCCGCGTTGAACGCGGCATTGTAGGCAGCGCTGCCGCTGGCCCCGCCATCGTCGCGCAGCACGAGGGCGGTGACGGTCGCCCCGACCAAGGCGACGATGATGCCGCCCACGGCGAGAAAGGCGAAGAGCCACGGCCGGGGAATGCCGAAGGGCCCCAGCGAGGCCTTCGGAGTAGCGATGTAATCCGTGGGGATCGGCGTCGCGGGGTGAGGTGGGATGCCGGGGCCCGCGAGGCCCCCCACCGTCGGCGTGCCCGGGGGCATCGCCGGCGGGTTGGCGGTCTGATCGGTCGTATCTCCGCCGACCATGCCCATCGGGGCCGGAGCGAGGACCGGAGCCGGGGCACCCGGATGAACCGGCGCGCCGGGCTGCGGGGCCGTCATTTCTTCCTGGCCCGGGATCTCGACGACCAAGGTCGTCTCTCCGAGTTCGATCCGGTCACCCTGATTCAGAGGAGCCTCCCGGACGCGGCTCCCGTTGACCGTGCTGCCGTTGCCGCTCCCGAGGTCGACGATCTTCAGCAGCCCGGCGTCGGAGAGCACGATCGTCAGATGGCGCCGAGAAACGGCGATATCCGTGAGGATGACGTCGTTGTCGATGCTGCGACCCACCCCGGTCTCGCCAGGATTGAGGACGAACTCCTTGTCCTTGTCCTTCCCCTGTTCTACCCGGAGGTAGGGACGCTCGGGGGGTTGCTGGAGGATCGAGGTCGCCTCCTCGGCGATGAGGTGGTCGGTCTCGATACGGGTCGACTCCCCCTCCATATCGTCTTCGAAATCGGCGAAGGGGTCGCCGGCGCGGGGGGACGGCCCGGGGGACGGCCCGGGGGCGGGGATCGATGCTAGTGCGGGGGCAGGCGGTGGGGGACCACCGAGGCCTGGACCTGGGGCCGCTGGAGGCGGCGGAAATGCGGCCGAGGGCGGCACCTGGGCCCGCGGCGCCCCAGAAGGAGGCGGAGGCCCGGGAAATGGCCTGGGGGCCGCAGGAGCACCCGCCTCCGCGCCAGCGTCGGCGGGTCCTCGGTCCCCCAATTGATTGGGAAAAGCGGCGCCGGGGGCGCCGGTACGGGACTGGGAGCTCATCTAGTCAATCCGAGAAAACACTTTACGCGAACCACGCTGAGGGGACAACCGAACGACAAAGACCCCTCGAATAGGAGGAGCGGCGAGGTGATCTCCTTGGGATCCTCCGGGGCCGCATCGTGATAGACTTCGCCGCTACGAGATGCTTCAGGATTTCGGCCCGTACAGCGTCGTCCGCAAGCTGGCCGTCGGTGGCATGGCGGAGATTTACCTCGCCCGCGAGCACGGCCTCGAGGGCCTCGTTCGCTCGGTCGTGATCAAGCGGGTCCTCCCGACCTACAGCGACAACCCCGAGTTCACGACGATGTTCCTCGACGAAGCCCGCCTGATGGCGAGCTTCGCCCACCCGAACATCGCCGCGGTCTACTCCGTGGGCAAAGACGACGAGAGCTACTTCATCACCATGGAGCACGTTCGCGGCCCGACCCTCGCGGCGCTCCTCACGGCCGCGAAGCGGGCCGGTCGCCGGGGCCTCCCGCGGCGCTCGGCCCTCGGGATCATCCTCCAGATCGCCGAGGCTCTGGGCTACGTGCACGAGCTCCGTGACGACATCGGGCGACCCCAGGCGATCATCCACCGCGATCTCAATCCGGCCAACGTGATGGTCAGCTACACCGGGGCGGTCAAGCTGATCGACTTCGGCATCGCCAAGGCCGCGACGAAGGTCTACGAGACGCGCACCGGGGTCATCAAGGGCACCTACGGCTACATGGCTCCGGAGCAGCTGAGTAAGCGCGATGACATGGACCATCGCGCCGACATCTTCGCCCTCGGGGTGATGATGTACGAGGTGTGCCTGGGCATTCACCCGTTCGACGCGAGCACCGAAGCCAACATCATCGACCGGCTCCTGAAAGCGGCCTACCGAAAACCACGGGAGCTCGACCCCGGATTCCCGAAGGACCTGGACCGGCTGATCGGGCGATGCATGGCGGTCGACCCAGAGGCACGACCGGAGAACATGCACGAGGTGGTGGAGGCGATCGCCGCCCACCTCGAGCACCATCAACAAGTGCCCACGATGCGCAGGGTGTCGGATCTGGCGCACTCGCTAATCCCAGACACGGAGAGCCCGGCCCCCCTCGAGCCCATGACCCGCAGCCCCCAGCGAGAGCGAGAAGGGGACGTCGCCGAGCAGATCTACGACCGGGAGCGAGAGCAGCTCGACACTCTCCCGGGGCGCGACGGCGGCACGCAGCCCACGGTCCGGAGGGAACGCGACGAAAATACCCGAGAGCAGACGGTCCCGGTCCGGCTCCGGCCAATCGCCTCGAACGATGAGACAGACACGGTCATCGCCAATCGGCCCCCGACCGGCGCGCTCGATGTGCCGCTGGTGGGCGCCGCGGGCATGGGGCTCTCGGAGCAGCTCACCCAAGCCCAACCCCTGCCCCCGGAACGCATCGCCGAGGCCCGGGCAGAAACCCAGGTCAACCGCGCCACGGCAGCGCCACCCTCGTCGGGGCGTCTCCGCCAGCTCGCCCTCTTCATCGGAAGCACGACACTCGTCTTCGGCGTCGGGATCGGCGCGTTCATGGCCGCCCGGGCGTTCAGCGGGGCTGGCGCTGGCCCCCCGCCCGACGTCGTGACGCCGCCGCCAGATGCCGCTGCGGCGACCCCCGACGCCGAACCCGACGCCGAACCCGAACCCGAACCCGAACCCAGGTGGCTCAACGTCACTTCGGAGCCCCCGGGCGCGAGGATCTTCGTCGATGGCACCCAGGCTCCCCTCGAAACACCAGCCACCCTCGAGCTACCGATGGACACCGAGCGGGTGATCGTCCGGGCCGAAATGGAGGGGTACGTAACCCAAGAACGCCCCATCCATGCCACGGCCGGAGAGGCGCGCTTCGTCTTGACGGCGTTGACCGTCCCCGACGCGGGGCCCGATGGATCCGCCGACGCAGCGCCGGCTGGGGCCCCGATGAAAGCCCGGCCTCGCATGCGCAGGCGCCGGCCTCGCATGCGTAGACGTTGATATCTGGAGCTTTTCCGGGAGAATCACCCCAGCCGACGTGGAACGCCCGCCGAGGATGTGGTAGCCCGCGAGCAAGATCATGCGTCGAATCCTCCTTCTTGCCGTGGTGTCAATTCTCTCCGCCATCGCGGTCGCCGCAGGCTGCGGTGACGACGGCGAGACCGGTCCGTCTACAGAGACCACCGCCCCCCCCGATACCGAAGCCCGCCACGGCCTCAGCGCCGAGCAAGCGTCAGAGGTCCTCGTCAAGATCGGGGACGACACGATCACCGTCGGCGAGTTCGCCGACCGCCTCGCCGAACAGTCCCCCTACCTGCGGGCTCGCTACAACAGCCCCGAGCGGCGCCGAGAGTTCCTCGACAACATGGTTCGCTTCGAACTCCTCGCCGCCGAGGCGGCGACGGAAGGCTACGACGACCACCCCGAGGTCGTGCGCTCCATCAAGCAGGTGATGATTCAGCAGATGATGCGCGAGGAGTTCGAGGACGAGATTCAGATCTCCGACATCACCGACGAAGAGATCCGGCAGTACTACGAAGCCCACAGCGACGAGTTCCAGAAGCCCCAGCAGGTTCGGGCGAGCCACATCCTCGTCAAGAACCGCGTCGCCGCCCAGCGGGTGCTGACCGCGGTCCTCGCCCGCCCCGCAGACGTGAACTTCTTCCGGGAGACAGCGCAGACGAGCAACGAGGACCCCGTCACCCGCGACCGCTTCGGTGACCTGCGGTTCTTCTCCCGCCCGAGCGAAGACACGAACGAGGGCGCACCCGAGGGCGCAGCAGAACCCATCGCCGACACGGTCCGCGAGGCCGCGTTCTCCATCGAGCAAATCGGCGGCGTGCACCCCACCCTGGTGGAGTCCCCGGCGGGCTTCCACATCATCAAGCTCACCGGACGCCGGGCGGCCCTCAATCGCACCCTCGACGAGGCACGCCGCCCCATCCAAAACCGCCTCTGGCGCGAACGGCGGGAAGCGCGAGTGCAGGAATTCATCGCCGAGCTACGCGAAAACGCCGAGATCGAAGAGCACCTCGACCTCCTCGGGGAGGTCCGCATCGCCGTGCCCGAAGGGGGGTCACCGGCCGCCGAGGCCCGGCCGACCACGCCCTCCATGCCGGTGCCATCCGGAGCCGGGCGCTGAAATGCTAGCCCCTTCGCGATTCACTTCCGTCGCGCTGGCCCTCGTCATCGCGGGCGCCGCCTTCGCGCCCTTCGGCCCCCTCGGCGCCGCGCCCGCGGCAGCCCAGGCGCAACAGGAACGCGACGTCATCGAGCGGGTGGTCGCGACCGTCAACGACGAAGCGATCTTTCTGTCACAGCTTCGTCGACGGGCCGTGCCCTTCCTCGAGCAAGCGATGGGGGCCCCTACCGAGGTAGAGCGCATGGCCGCTCTCGAGGCACTCTACGCGCAGCTCCTCGACGCCCTCGTCGACGAGCAGCTCATCCAGGAGGCCGCCCGGGACATGCAGGTCCGCGTGACGAACGCCGATGTCAGCTCGGCAATCGACAACGTGCGCAGCCAAAGCCAGCTCTCGGATGACGACTTCTGGAGCGCCGTCCGCGCCCAGGGCTTCACCGAAGCGCAGTACCGCGGCGACGTCCGGCGCCAGCTCCTCCGCCTCAAGGTGCTCAATACGCGTGCCCGGGGCCGGGTCAACATCACGGAGTCCGACGTCGAAGGGCGTTATCGCCAGCTGGTTCGCGACCAGGACGCCGGCTCCTGCTTCGAAGTACAGATGATCGTCATCCCCTTCTCCCCGGCGGCGACGGCGACGGAGGTCGCGGAAGCCCGCAGGCAGGCGGATGAGATCCACGCCCAGGCGACGCCGGACACCTTCGCCGATCACGGAGGCCGGGATCTCGGCCGGGTCTGCGAAGGTGACCTTCAGCCCGCGCTCATGCAGGTGCTCACCGGGGCGAGCCCCGGCGACATCACCGACCCCGTCACCGTGGGCAACGGCTTCGTTCTGCTGCACGTGACGAGCCGGGCGGCCAGCAACGTGCCCCCCTACGCCCAGGTCCGCCAGCGCATGTACCAGCAGATGATGCAGGAAGCGATGCAGCGCCAAGAGCGCATCTTCCTCGATGAGTTGAAGCGGAACGCCGTCATCGACCGAAGGCTGTAGAGGCGCTAGCCCTTCGCGACCTCGTACAAGAAGCCTGCGAGGGCCTGAGTGCGGCGGCGGAGGCTGTCGAGGCTCGACCACTCCTCGGGGGTGTGAAAGCGCTTCCCGTACGGCCCGAGGCCGTCGATTACCGCCACGCCGGCCGCGCTCAGGATATTGGCATCGGAGCCGCCTCCCTGGAGCGGCGCCTCGCCTACCCCGAGGCCCGCCTCGCCGGCGTGTCGCTCGTACCTCCGCCGGAGGGCATTGGTATGGTCCGAGGGCTCCATCGGCGGCCGGCTGACGCCGCCTTCGAGGCAAAGGGTGCAACCCTCGAGGGATGGGGGGAGCGTGAATCGAAGCGCCTCTTCGATTTGGGCGATCGCTTCGTCCCCGTCGACGGACCGCTCGAAGCGCAGGTCGAGCTCCGCCGTGGCGTGGCCCGGCACCGTGTTCTTCGATGTCCCGCCCCGGATGAGCCCGACGTTGACGGTGACACCGCGGTCGTAATCGGTGATCGCCTCGAGGCGTGGGACCAAGAGCGCGAGGGCGTGAATGGCGTTTTTCCCCTCGCGGTGGTGTAGGCCCGCGTGCACGGCGTGGCCCGTCACCGTGACCCGGAAGAACGCGGTGCCCTTCCGGTGGGTGACGATGAGGTCTTCGTCCCGCCCGGCCTCGAATACCAAGGCCGCAGAGGCCCGATTCGCTTCGCGCTGGATCAGGCTGCGGCTCGATGGCGAGCCCACCTCTTCGTCGGTCGTGACGAGGAAGCGCACTCGAAGAGCCCGGCGCGCGGCAGGGTCCACGGCGCCGAGGGCGCGCAGAGCGAAGAGCACCGACGAGAGCCCGGACTTCATATCGAGGACCCCCGGGCCACGGATCACGTCGCCATCTCGGGAGAATTCCAGAAACCCCTCGCTGCGGGGAAAAACGGTATCGACGTGACCGACGAGGAGGAGCGCCCGGTCATCGCCTTTGGCGTCGGCAGTGCTGGCGGCCTCGGTGGAATACACCCGGTGGTCGGCATAGGGGCCCTCGGTCGGCTCGTGCAGTTCCCGCGACAGGCCCAGCGCTTCGGCCTCGGCGTCGAGGAGCCAGGCGGCGGCCGCCACATCCTCAGGCTCCCGACTGCAGCTCGGCTGCTGCACCAAACGCCGAAGGAACGGTACCTGGGCGGCTTCGAATGATGCGTCCACGGACGCGCCGAGGAGGTGTGAGGGGTCGTCCGGGGGATCGTCCCGGTGGTCGTCCGATGGCTCGTCCACCGAATCGAGCCTACACGTTTTGGATTCTGGCTGCCCCGGGGAGTAAGATTGTCGCCGTGCCCGCCCTCGGCCCCGCCCCGATGAAGACGAAGGTCCTCGAAGCCATGCCCCTCGGCGAAGGGCAGACCCGCCTCGTCCTCGAGGACACCGGGGGCTACCTCGCGTCGCACGTCCAGCCCGGTCAGTACTGCATGCTCGGTATGGCGAAGGGCCCCGCCTCTCCGTTTGCCCTGATGAGCACGCCGAACGAGGCGTCTCTCTCATTCCTGATTCGCGACCAGGGCGAGCCCGGCCAGAGCCTCGCCGCCGCCCAACCCGGGGACGAGGTCGAAGTCGGCAGCCCCCAGGGGCCGGGCTTCGACCTGGCCGCCTGCGCAGGGCGCGATGTCGTCCTCGTCGCGACGGGTACCGGTATCGCCCCGATTCGAGCCGCGCTGACCTCGATGCTCCAGGACCGGGGCACCTACGGCGCAATTTCGCTCTACTATGGCCTCCGAAACCGAAGCCACTGCGCCGTCGAAGAAGAACTCCCAGCGTGGATCGAGGCGGGCATCTCCGTGCGTTTGCACTTCTCCGATTCCTGCGAAGGCTACGTCCAGGACCGGGTCACCGCGGAGCTCGCCGACCCCTCGACGAGGGCCTACGTCGTCGCTGGCCACCGCGGGGTCGCCGATGTGCTCCGGGCCCACGCAAACGGCCAAGGGCCAGTGGTCGAAAACCTCTAATCGGTGATACAAACCCCTCCAGTGGAGGGTGAAAGAAAAGCAGAGTGCCCCAACTGCGGGGGTCCGATCGCCTGGCGCCTCGGCGCGTCGGCGGCCCAGGTGTGCCCGTTCTGCTCATTCACCGTCGTACGCACGGACCGTGACCTCTCGGTCATCGGCAAGGTTGCCGACCTGGTGCCGACGGCGGCGCCAATCACCGTCGGCGACCACGGCAAGATCGGCGAGACCGGCTTCCAGGTCGCCGGTCGCCTCCAGCTCGACCACGGCAAGGGCCCCTGGGACGAGTGGTACGTCGGCCTCGACGGCGGCCGCTGGGCGTGGCTCGCCAGGGCCCAAGGGCACTGGTACCTGACCTTCCCGGTGCAAACCTCAGGGCTGCCCACCTGGGAGCAGATGGCCCCCGGCAACAGCGGCAAGCTCACCGGCGGCGGCGACCACGAGTGGACGGCGGTCGAGCGCGGCGAATCACAGATGGTCAGCGCCGAGGGAGAGCTGCCCTACCCCACCCGGCCCGGCGAACAGGGGCGCTACGTCGATCTCCAGGCCGCCGGCGGTGGCTTCGCTACCATCGACTACGGAGACGGCACCGAGGCGCCGCACTTCTACGTCGGCCAGCAATACGAAGCAGACCAAATCACTTGGACCGAGGCCGCCATGGGCCCTCGGCCGACGGAGAAGGTCGCCGTCGACAAGCTCCGGTGCCCCACCTGCGGGGGCCCCGTGCCCATCATGGTGCCGGACAAGACCGAACGCGCGGCGTGTCCGGCCTGCAACTCCCTCCTCGACTTCTCCCAGGGCGCGCTCTCGTTCCTGAGCCAGCTCAACCAGCAGCCCCTCACTCCGTACATCCCCCTCGGCACCCGGGGCACGCTCCTCGGCGAAGAGGTCATGTGCATCGGCTTCATGGAGCGGGCGACGATAGTCGAGGGCGTGACCTACGCGTGGCGCGAGTACCTGCTGCACGCGGACGGCGGGTACCGCTGGATCCTCGAAGACTCGGGCAATTTCACGGTCGTGCAAGCGGCCAACCCAGCGGACGTGCGCGTCGATGGCAGCGGCACCCAGTACGGCGGCAAGACCTACCGGCTCTACTCGACGGCGTTCGTCTTCGTGCGCTACGTGGTCGGCGAGTTCTACTGGCAGGTCAACGTCGGCGACCGATCGGACGCGACGGACTACATCGCCCCTCCCTTCGTCCTCAGCGAGGAGCGCACCGCAAAAGAGGTCAACTGGTCAGCGGGCAAGTACCTGCCGGGGGAAGAAATCTGGAAGGCGTTCTCCCTCCCCGGCTCCCCTCCCTCCCCGACCGACGTCGCCCCCGGCCAACCGAACCCGGTCTCCCTGAAGTTCCCGATGGTCTTTTCGGCGGTGGCCATCGCGCTCCTCGCGGCGGTCTTCTTCCTGACCCAGCGGCCGGTGCCAACCGAGGTCCTTTTCGACGGACCCCTCACGATGCCCGCCATAGCGGAGCAGTCGATGGTCACCCGGGGCAACGCCACCGCGACGACCATCGCGACGACCGGCGCCATCGTCTCTTCCTCCGGGCCGACGGTGAACGTCTCCTACTCGCCGACGTTCACGGTGCCAGAAGACGCGGCGACGCTCCGGGTCGCCATCACCAGCAACATGGGCAACGGCTGGATCGGCATCGCCTGCGCCCTGGTCAACGAAGGCACCGGGACCACCACCGAGTTTCTCCTCGAGCAAGACCTCTTCCACGGTGCCGGCCCCGATGTCTACGCCGCAGGGAACAGCGCCGCGGTAGAGGTCGGCAACCTCACGCCCGGGCAGTACAGCTTGCGTATGGATCCACGCTGGGCGCGCAAGGCATCGACCGCCGGGACCGCCCCACCGACGGCGAACATCCGCGTATCGACCTACGACGCGGCGGGCAACGCCAACCAATCGTGTTGCTGCGTGGCCGGCTTCATGCTCATCCTTCCTCTGCCCTTCGCCTTCGTCCGGCGGCGTCTTTTCGAAGGCCGGCGTTGGCGTAATTCGAATATCGGCTAGAAGCCCGTGCTGCGCATTTTCATCCACTCATTTTTTGGACTCTCGGTCATCGGTGCCTACGGCGTGGCCTCCGTGGCGGCCACCGACATGAGCTCGGTGCCAACGCAGCGCGCCTCGGTGCCGGCCCAATACCGGGCGGCAGGGGCCTGGCGGACCTCACCGATGGTCTGGCGTACGGGGTTCCACGGCCCGGCGGCCTATGTTCCGCCCGACATCAACACGGGCAGCAGCGGCGGTAGCAGTGGCGGCGGGACATACGGTGTTGGATATTACGGCGGCTTCGGCGGCGGCAAGTGAGCTGAAGCGGGCCTGGGCGGTCACCGGGGCCCTCCTGGTGCTGCTGGTCACGGTCGCCTGGTTCGTCGAGCTCGGCCGGGAAACCCGCGTCCTCGTCGACGGCCCCCTGGCCCTACCCTCGATGCCCGCCTCCCAAGTTCGGCTCTCCGAGGGCGGCCTGATCGACAACGCCGTCATGCTGACCCCGGCGTTCAGCATCGAGGCTCCGACGACGCTCACGATGACCCTCCGCCGGGACGCAAGCGAGGGCTGGGTGGGCGTCGATCTCGCCCTCATCGAGGAGACGACAGGGGAAATCCGGCAGCTCGGCCTCGGGACCGAGGTCCGCCGGACCGTCGGGGCGGACCTCGAAGCCCAACGCGAGTCCTCAGTTCTCGTCGATCGCGTGGCCCCAGGGCGGTACGTGGTGAGGGTCGCCCCGGGCTGGGAGCCCCTGGCCCGGCTGACGACGGCGGAAGCGAGCGACCAAGATAGGGGACCCAGCCTCGCCCCATCCCCCCCGGCCGCCTCCCTGCGCATCGTCGAAGGGCGAAGGAGCCACTGGAGCCTCGCATTCGCGGCCCTGATGCTGCTTCTCCCGGCCCTGGTCATGTCCATCCGCTCGGCCCTGTCCAAGAGAGCCGCCAGCGCAGCCACGAAGACTTCCGCGCCAACCGCCCCTCAAACGGATCAGAGCGGTGAGACGGGTGACGGGACCCTCGATTCCTGATACCCATACGCGGCCCCAAGGGCACGAACGGCAGAAGCGGCGATAGGGGAACGACCGAGCATGGACATCAACTGGGTAGAGCTCATCAGCGCCGCCGTCTCTTCGGTGCTCTTCACCTTCATCGGCCTCATGTTCTTCGCGGTCTCCTTCTTGGTCATCTCCAAGGTGGTGCCCTTCTCGATGCGCAAAGAGATCGAAGAAGACCAGAACATCGCCCTCGGCGTAATCATCGGTTCGGTCATCATCGGCATCGCGATGATCGTCTCGGCCGCGCTCCTGGGTTGACGGCCGAAGTCGGCGCCGGGCAATGCGCCTCAGGACCCCACTCCTCTTTCTAACGGTCCTCATCATCGCGACGAGCGGGCTCGTCTACGAGCTGATCGCCGGCACCCTCGCGAGCTACGTCCTCGGCGACTCGGTCACCCAGTTCTCGACCACCATTGGCGTCTACCTCTTCGCCATGGGCATCGGGGCGTATCTGTCGCGCTTCATCGGCAAGGACGTGAGCACGCGCTTCGTCGAGGTGGAACTCGCCGCGGCCCTCGTCGGAGGCTTCTCGGCGCCCTTCTTGTTTCTCGCGTTTGCCTACGGCGAGATGTTCTCGGTCGCGCTCTACGGGACCATCCTCACCATCGGGACCTTAGTCGGCCTCGAGATCCCGCTGCTGATGCGCATCCTCAAAGAGGAGCTCGAGTTCGAAGAGTTGATCGCCCGGGTGCTCTCCGTCGACTACCTCGGCGCCCTCGCCGGCTCGTTGCTCTTCGCGTTGGTCCTCGTACCGAACCTCGGCCTGAACCGCACCGCCCTGCTCTTCGGCTCACTCAACTGCGCCGTCGCGCTGATGAGCACCTGGGTCCTCAGCGACCTGCTCACGGCGCGAACGCGGCTCAGACTGCGCATCAAGGCCGTGCTCATCGCCATGGTCCTCGGGACCGGATTCGTCTGGGCCGACCAGGTATCGACCTTTTCGGAGCAGGCGTTCTACGCCAACCCCGTGGTCTACGCGAAGCGCACGCCCTACCAGCGCATCATCCTGACGCGGGGACGCAACAGCGCCCAGCTCTTCCTCAACGGCAACCTGCAGTTCAGCTCGAGCGACGAATACCGTTACCACGAGGCCTTGGTGCACCCCGCCTTCGCGGTCACCACCGACGCCCGGCGGGTGCTGATCCTCGGCGGCGGTGACGGCCTCGCCCTCCGCGAGGTCTTCCGCCACGAGGGCGTCGAAGAGGTCACCCTCGTCGACCTCGACGCCGGAGTGATCGAGATGGCGCGCACGGTGCCCATCATCCGGGAGCTCAACGGGGGCTCCCTCGAGGACCCGCGGCTGACCCTCGTCCACGACGACGCCATGGTCTGGCTCGACGAAAACACCCCGGAGCCCTTCGACGTTCTCATCGTCGACTTCCCGGACCCGAGCAACTACTCCCTCGGCAAGCTCTACACCTCGCGTTTTTACCAGCTCGCGATGCGCGCCTTGGCCGATGACGGCGCCATGATCGTCCAGAGCACCTCGCCCCTTTATGCGCGGCAGAGCTACTGGTGCATCGAGCGCACCATCAATGGCGTCGGGTTCTCCACCGCGCCCTTCCACGTGAACGTGCCGAGCTTCGGGGAGTGGGGCTTCGTTCTCGCGAAGAAGCACCCATTCGACGTCCCCCGGGACCCCGGCATCCCGGACCTCCGGTATCTCACGTCAGAGATGATGCCGACCCTCTTCACCTTCGGCCGCGACATGGAGCCGGTGCCGACCGAGACCAACCGCCTCAACGACCAGCGCCTCGTCACTTACTATTCGTCGGAGTGGACCCGGTGGAACTGAGCCGCAGGGACCTGCTCTCTTCCCTCCTCGGCGCTCCCTTCGTCGCTGCATCGCTGAGCGCCTGCGGCGACGACGAGGCGGCACCGCAAACGACGGGGACCATCCTCGGGCCCCGGATGGAGCTCGGCCACGCGCTCCGGGACGGCGAGATCCAAGTCGATGACTTCCGAGGTGCGCCCCGACGGCGGGTGAAGACCGCGATCCTCGGCGGCGGCCCGGCGGGGCTCGCGGCGGCCTGGCGCCTCGCGCGGCGCGGCGAAGAAGACTTCGTCGTCGTCGACATGGAGCCAGCGGTCGGCGGCACCTCTCGGTCCGGCGCGTCCGAGGTCACCCCCTACCCCTGGGGCGCCCACTACATCCCGGTGCCGATGGCCCACCAAAGGGACCTCACGGCGCTCCTGACCGAGGTCGGCGCCCTCGACGGGGTAGACGATTCGGGGGCCCCCCGGGGCGCCGAGCACGTCCTGGTCCGGGCCCCGGACGAGCGGCTCTTCGAAAGCGGATACTGGCATCGCGGCCTCTTTCCCGAGGTGAACGCGTCGGCCGAAGACCGAGAGCAACTCCAGCGGTGGCTCGCCCTCGTGAGCCGCTATGTGGCGATGCGCGACCCCCAGGGCGGCCGCGCCTTCATGATCCCCGTCGATGAGTCGTCGTTCGACACGGCAGCGATTGCCCTCGACCAGATGACGGCCGCCGAGCTCCTCGAGCGCCACGGGATCACCTCGCCGCGGGTGAGGTGGTGGATCGAATACGGCTGCCGGGACGACTACGGGCTCACCCTCGAATCGACGAGCGCCTGGGCGGCGGTCTTCTACACGGCGGCCCGGACGGCCGAGGCCGGCGGAGAGACCCAAGATCTATTGGCCTGGCCCGAGGGCAACGGCGCCCTCGTCGCTCACCTGGCACGGTCAGCCGGAGAGGCGCGGCTGCTCACCGGGCGCATGGTGGTCGACGTCGAGCCCCACGAAGACCGCGTCTTCGTTCGCACCCTCACCGAGGTGGGCCAAGACCCCCTGGTGATCGAGGCAGACCGGGTCGTGGTCGCGATGCCCCGGTACATCGCGCGCCACGTCGTTCGCCCGCTCCGCGAGGAGCGGGACCCGAACCCGTTCACCCACGGCGCCTGGCTCGTCGCAAACCTGCACCTCGACGGGCGTCCCCACGAGCGCGGCGCTCAGCCCGCCTGGGACAACGTCATCTACGATAGCCCCGCCCTCGGCTACGTGAGCGCGACCCACCAGCGAGGCCGCGACTTCGGAAGCACCGTGTGGACCTACTACCTACCCTTCACCGACGACGACGCCGCGGCCGGTCGACGACGGCTCCTCGAGCCGAGCTGGGCAGACTGGAAAGAGCTCATCGTCCGCGACCTGTCCCGGGCCCACGGCAATCTCGCCGCGCACCTCCGGCGTCTCGACGTATTCCGCTGGGGCCACGCCATGGTCCAGCCCCGGGTCGGCGTGATCACCGGAGACGCTCGGCGCCGGGCCCGGCAGCCCCTCGGCCGCCTGCATTTCGCCCACTGTGAGTTGAGCGGCGTGGCGGTCTTCGAGGAGGCGTTTCACCACGGGGTGCGCGCCGCCGACGAGGTCCTCGCGGCAGCCCAGGCCGACCCGAACCACGCCCCGAGCGAGGGCGTCACTTCGGCGGTGGCTCCCGGGGGCG